>NZ_JAGPBB010000009.1 GCF_018063565.1 Rhodoferax sp. | reverse complement strand
TGCCGAAGTTTGTGGGCCGGCGTGTGTTCAAGAACTTTGACCTGGCTGAACTGGCCAGTTACATCGACTGGGGCCCGTTCTTTCAGACCTGGGACCTGGCCGGACCGTACCCGGCCATTCTGGACGATGCGGTGGTCGGGCTGGAGGCGCGCAAGCTGTTGGCCGATGGACAGGCAATGCTGAAAAAGATCATCGCCGGGCGCTGGCTGACGGCCAACGGCGTGATCGGTCTGTACCCGGCAGCCGCCGTGAACGACGACGACATTGCCCTCTACACCGACGCCTCGCGCAGCCAGGTCGCTCTGACCTGGCATGGCCTGCGCCAGCAAGCCGCCCGCGAGGCCGAGGACGACGGCACCTTCAAGCCCAGTCGCTGTCTGGCAGACTTTGTACTGCCGGCGCCGGATGCTACTGTAAATATAGCTTCAGGCTCAGATGGAGCAAGCGCTAGAGGCCAAAATGATGGCAAAAGTCTGCTCCCAGGCAATGCGCCGGCCGCTGCCGCTGGGGGCGACTACATCGGCCTGTTTGCCGTCACCACCGGTCTGGGAGCGGATGCCAAAGAGGCCCAGTTTGCCACCGCCCACGACGACTACAGCGCCATCCTGTTCAAGGCGCTGGCCGACCGGCTGGCCGAGGCCTTTGCCGAATGTCTGCACCACAAGGTGCGCACCGACCTGTGGGGCTACGCGACTGGCGAGTCCTTGGCGGTGCCCGAACTGATCGCCGAGCGCTACCGGGGCATCCGCCCGGCGCCGGGCTACCCGGCCTGCCCGGACCACAGCGTCAAGCGCGAGATGTTTGCACTGCTGCAGTGCGACGAGATCGGCATGCATCTGACCGACAGCCTGGCCATGACACCCGCTGCGAGCGTGAGCGGCTTTTACCTGGCGCACCCTCAGGCGACCTATTTCAACGTCGGGCGCATCGGTAAAGACCAGGTGCAGGACATGGCGCAGCGGCGGGGCGTGGCGGTGGAGCAAGTGCGGCGCTGGCTGGGGCCGAATTTGTAGGTCTGTTGGGCGCTCCACCCGCAAGCGAGAGTCAACCGGCGACAGGTGACGGTTTCCAAACGAAGCTGGCAGACATCACCCGGGCAACGTCAGCGCCGTCGGCACGGCGCTGTTGGCGAGCAATGGCCAATCACCCGCGCCGCCGGCACCCCAGACCCACAAGCTACGGTCACGGCGCTCAGCAAAGCTGCTGTTGCCAGCCGCAAACACCGCCACCACGTCGGTCAGGCGAACCTTCACCGGCCGGGTCTGATAGCTTGACTTGACGCCCGCCCCAAGTTGCCCCCAGTCGGTGTTGCCCCAGCCGCGCAGGCTGCCGTCGCGCAGTCGCACCAGCGTATGGCGACCCGTCAGGCCCAGGCTCAGCGCCACCGCAGCGCTGATCCCTGCCACAGGCTGCGGTGTCAGTTCAAAGCCGTGATCAGGTCCGGGTGGATCGGTGCGCGTGCCGTTGCCGAACTGGCCATGCCAGTTCGCCCCCCACACCCAGACACGGCCGTCGCGGGTGATGGCGCCAGAGACGCCGTTGCCCGCAGCTACCTGCACCACATCGGACAATCCCTCGACCTGCCCCGGCTCATCCAGCGGGCGCTCCCGGCGTGGCCCACGCCCAAGCGCACCGTAGGCATTGGCTCCCCAGCTCAGCACCTGGCCTGTGCTCGTCAGGGCCAGCACATGGCCCGTCCCGATGCTGATCTGCACCACACCGGTCACGCCTGGCACCCACTGCGGCGATGAACTGTTCTGCAGTCCATAGCTGGCCGATCGGCCATCACCCAATTCACCGTCAGATCCTGAGCCCCAGGCCAACACACGACCGTCGTCCAGCCGCGCCAATGCCGTGTGGCCATGCGCAACCAGTTGCACCACGCCCCTGAGCCCGCTCAGGCGCTGCGCCGCCACGGGTGGGCGGCCAAAGCTGGCCTGGCCGAGCAAGGGTCCGCTGCCCCAGGCAAGCACACTGCCATCCTCCAGGGCGACCAATGAGCTGCGGGCTCCAGCAGCCACGCTCACCCCAGGCGCTGGCAACGGCAATGCCACAGGTGCATTGCCTCGGGTCGCATCAGCCGGCAGTCCAAGCTGCCCGTCCTGTGCCTGCCCCCAGCCCAGCACGCTGCCGTCGGCGCGCAACAAAAGTTTGTGACGCTCGCCGACCACCTGCAGCAACTGGCTTGCCGGGGCTGGCGCAGCGACCGAAGTCGCAGCGCCCGACCAAAGCGGCGTCAGGGCCAGGGTCTGCAAAGTGCGGCGGCGAGAAATCATGACATCATCGTTGTGCATCATGGGCTGCCGTTTCAAGCATCTGAGCGAGCAATCGGGCGTCAGCGGGAGTGATGCTCAGTCGCAAATCGCCGCCTGCCCCATTGAACACTATTCCAGCCAAGGGGCCAAACTCTCTGTCGTCAACGGCAAAGACTTCAATTTGTGCGACGACGCCCAAGGACGTGACGTCGTTCGCGCTGAACATGTTTTTGTGAAATGCCTTGCTGCGCTGGTACATGGGGCTGACCATGATCAACACAACAACAACGCAAAACAGCCATGCAAATGTCCCGTCCATTTTCAGCCGATCTGCATCACTTTGGCACTGCCAGGTCAGCCCCGGGGTGAGGGTGCCTGGCGGCTTTCCGCAACAGCGCTGCGATGTCTTGCGCCTGCCCAGGCGTCAATCGCAGCGCCATGACGGCGCCGGGTTTTCGAAACTGTAGCCGCACCGTCGGCGTGTTGTGGGTGTCGTGGCGAATCACCAGAAGTCGCCCGGCTTCCAGCGCCCACAGCCACTTGCGCCGCACTTCACGCACCTCACCCAGCAGTTTGTCGGGCGATGCGGCGCGTTTGACGCGCCATGTGAAGTAAAAAAAACCACCACCCAATGCCACCGCCAGAACCCCTTCCCAAGCTTGTATCGCCACCTCAGCTCCCAAAAGTGTTTTCCTGGCGCCCAATTGTGCCGCCTTGCCAAGTCAACAAACTCTGTGTGCGGTCCAGACATGGGCTTACGCTTTGATACACGCCAGCCATAAAGGATTTACATCGCTGGTTTACAGTCTGTCATCGGCGACACGAGGGTATGGTCGACCAACAAATTTCAAGGACATCTCATGACAAATCAAGCATTTGACGCCCCAGCCCCAGCGGGAAACAACAAGACTCTTTGGGCTGCCATTGCCGTGCTGGGTGTTGCGGTGCTCGCCATGGGTGCCACGCTGATCCGCATTCAAAACCAGCCGGTCGAACCCCGGGTTGCCATGGCTGATCTGCCGACCACCTTGCAGAATGCCGCAAGCGCGGCGTCAGCACCTGCCAACACCGCCAGCGCCGAAACCATCATCACCGAGACGGCACAAACACCTGCCAGTACTCCAATGGCAGTGCACACCCAACCAGTGGCCAAGGCTGAGAATATCAAGCCAAAATCGACTCCAGCGCATACCAGTAAAGAACCTAAAGCTACACATCATGAAGCAGACAAGACCGCTGAAGTGCATGCCAGTGCAAGCCCTCAGCCCGTGCAACTGCCGGCTGAAGAACCTGCTGTAGCCCGCGCACCCGAGCCAAATCCGCCCGTCTGCGCGACCTGTGGCACTGTGGAGCGGGTCATTTCCGTGGAGCAGGAGGGCAGTGGCACTGGCCTGGGTGCCATTGCCGGAGGGGTACTTGGTGCGGTGGTCGGCAACCAAGTGGGCGGCGGCGACGGCCGGAAGCTGGCCACCGTGTTGGGAGCCGTCGGGGGCGGACTGGCCGGTAACAGTGTTGAGAAAAACATGAAAAAGACCATCCATTACCGCGTGGTGGTCCGCATGGATGACGGCAGCACCCGCACCATCGAGCGAAATGACCCGGCCATGGTGGGTGCCAAGGTGCAGATCGAGGGTAACTCGCTTCGCGTCGTCAACCGTTAGTCGACAGGGCGAAGATGGCGCAGGCTAAGACGCTGTGCCAATATCAGCACCGCAACAGCGACCAGGCACAGGGCGAGCATCAGCCAAAGACCGTGGCGGTACCCCACCTGTGGCGACCACAAAATACCCAGCAGCAAAGGTGCAGATGCCCGTGCCAGCGCCTGCGGCAACCCCAACACGCCATTCAGGGTTGCCGCGTGGGCGTGGCTGACATACAGGGCAATCACGGTTCCTCTGACGATGGTCAACATGCCATTGCCCAGCCCGTACAGCAGCACAAACGCGCCAGCCAGGAACACCGAGGCGTCACCTCGCCCCGCATCCGACAACAGCACGAGCAGGCCGAACGGGATCAACATCGGCACCCATCGGTTAACGCGGTGCAGGTTCATGTGATGCTCAAACAGATACATCAATAGACGTCCGGCCACCTGGATGACACCAATTGCCGCCGGCAGCGCAATGACCCAGGTTTCAGCCAGCCCGTACTCGCGCAGCAGACTGACCATATGCGCCGGAAGCGCAACCGTCACCGACATCATGAGACTCACAAACACACCAATCAGCAGAAAAGGTGCACTGCGCACCAATTCCGACACCCCGGAAGGTGTTGAACGATCGCTGTCTGCCACCGCAGCGTGCCGCGGCGTCCCAACGGCACCACGCAGCACCAGCCAATGCAGTGGCGCACACAACAGCCAGTGCGCCATGGCCAGACACAACAGTGCGCCGCGCCAGCCCAGGTGACCCATCAACCAGGCGATCAACGGAATAAACACCGTACTGGCCAAGCCCCCCAGAAAAGTCAAGGTAATGATCGCGCGCCGGAAATCGCTGGCAAATCGCCGGGTGACCACCGCAAACGCCGGTGAGTACAGGATGGCCGCCATGGCCACGCCCAGCACCATCCAGACGCCATAGAGTCCCCAGGCCGATGACACCCGACTGTGCAAAACCAGAGCCAGTCCGGCAAGCAGTGAACCGCCCGTCATGACGCGACGCTCATGTCCACGGTCAATCCAGCGCCCCACCGGGTAGGCAGCCAGTCCTTCGGCCAGCAAAGCCAGACTGAAGGCCAGCGACACTTCGGTTCGGCTTAAACCCAGATCACGCTCCAGTGGTGCCAGCAGCAAGGCGAACAGATAAAAAACACTGCCCCAACTGACGAGTTGGCCCACCGACAGCCAGATCACCAGGCCGGGGCGATAACGCTGGCTTGTTGTTGCCGGATCAGTCAAGCGTCTTCCACGCGATCAAGGCCGTTTGTGCAGGCGCGCCTGATCACCTGGCTGGCAGCAGGCTGTCGCAGTCGGCACCGCCGGTACCGCGCACACGCAGCGGCAGCGACTGCCCCTGCGCAAGTCTTGGCCAGTTCTCAGGGGGCAGCGTGCAGGTCCAGTTGCGGCCCTGGGCCGACTGCAGCTTGACGCTATACGTCTCACGTTTACCTCCGAGTCGTTCACCTCCCAGACCGCCACCGCCAATCAAGTTGTTGGCCAGCAACGGTGTTGGCCAGGCGGGCGCCAAAAGCGCGTCACCTGCCAGACGGTCAGTGCGCGCCACACGCCAGCGATTGACGCGATAACTGCACTTCATGTCGTACTCAGGTTCCTCGCGGTACCGGGTCGTACATTCGCGGCGCTTGCTGAAAGTGCCGTCACCCGCATCCGCGCGCACGTCAACGCAGTCCTGTCCGTCAGGGACCTGGCGCGTGCTGCGCTGTTCGCGGGCGCGCGAAACCTGGTAGGCATCGGCCGGCATGTCACTGCACCAGGAAGTGTCGCGCACTGCCGTGAACCGTTCGACATCGATCTGGCGACTCCAGGACTTTTCCACCACCTGCACCTGTTCGTCGTGTTTGCTGAAAAACAGGTAGCTCAGCCCGACCCCAACCAGCAGCACCAGCGCCACGATCACCCTGAGCCAGGGCAAGCCGGTGCTCGGCGGCTTTGGCTGAGCGGGCGGTGAGGCCGCCGGCGAAGCGGGTGCCTCGTCTGACACCAGTTTCACCTTGGCGGTGCCCTCCTGCGGGCCACCACAGTTGATACAAAACGCCGCAGCGGCCGAGTTGGGTGCCTCGCAGTAGCCGCAACGCCAATCCACACCGATGTAGCGGTGACCCAGCACCTCAACCTCTTGACCCGGTTGCGGGAAATGCCGGCGCGCCGGATCCTGAGCTGCCCCGCAAGTGGGGCAGTGCCGATGGGTCTTGCTCAGCAGGTCTTTGGCATCACACTGCGGACAGTCCCACAACATTTCATAATATTGTTCTGTCATGCGCCAGATTGTGCGGGATCAGCCCTGTAGTCGACAAGATCAGTGCACCGAAATTTTGGTGCGGTACTGAATGGCCTCGGCCAGATGCTGCAGCGCGGTGGTTTCTGAGCCGGCAAGATCAGCAATGGTGCGTGCCACCTTGAGGGCGCGGTGGGTACTGCGTGCCGACCAGCCCAACCGGGTGGCAGCGACATGGAGCATCTGGGTGGCCGCATCGTCGAGCCGGATCTGCTGGTCGATCTCCTGGCTTTGCAAACCCTGGTTGGTTTTGCCTTGACGGCGCAGCGCCCGCTCGCGTGCCAGTATGCAACGCTGCTGAATAAGCGCACTACCCTCACCGGAGCGCAGTGCCATCAGTTCCACCGGTGTGACAGCCGGCACGTCGACATGCAGGTCGATACGGTCGAGCAAGGGACCGCTGAGTTTGCCCTGGTATCGCGCCACCTGGTCAGGCGTGCAGCGGCAACGGATCTGGGTCGACCCGAGGTAGCCACAGGGACATGGGTTCATCGCGGCGATCAACTGAAACCGGGCCGGAAAATCGGACCGCATGGCGGCACGTGAGATGCTGATGCTGCCGGTCTCCAACGGTTCACGCAGGGCCTCCAGTGCGGCGCGCGGGAACTCCGGCAATTCGTCCAGAAACAGCACGCCGTTATGCGCAAGGGAAATTTCTCCGGGTCGTGGCGGTGAACCGCCCCCCACCAAGGCCACCGCGCTGGCCGTGTGGTGCGGGTGGCAGGTGGGGCGCTGCATCCAGCGGTCAAGCGAAAACCGCCCAGCCAGACTGGCCACGGCAGCACTCTGCAACGCTTCTTCGGTGGTCATGGGAGGCAACAAACCGGCAAAACGCTGCGCCAGCATGGACTTGCCGGCTCCGGGCGGACCAATCAGCAACACACTGTGCCCACCGGCGGCAGCGATCTCCAGGGCACGCCGGGCGCCCAGCTGGCCTTTGACATCGGCCAGATCGGGGTAATCCACCGGTGCCACGCCGGGACTGACTTCCAGACGGGCCCAACCACCGGCGTTCACATCCGGTGCCGTCAAGGAGTCGGCCTGCGGCAGAAAGTGCTGCACCACATCGAGCAGATGCCGCGCACGGTAAACCTGCGCACCGTGCACCAGTGCCGCCTCTTCCGCGCTGCCGGCTGGCAGCACCAAGCGCGTATCCACCTGATGGGTATGCAAGGCCAGACTCATCGCCAATGCGCCGCGTACCGGGCGCAATTCGCCCGACAGCGACAATTCTCCGGCAAACTCATAACCCGCCAGCGCAGCACCATCGATTTGCCCACTGGCCGCCAGAATGCCCAGCGCGATCGGCAAATCAAATCGTCCCGAATCTTTGGGCAGGTCGGCCGGGGCCAGGTTGACAATGATTCGCTTGTTGTTCGGAAACTCCAGTCCACTGTTCTGGATGGCCGAGCGCACGCGCTCTCGCGCCTCTTTCACCTCGATATCGGCCAAACCGACCAAGGCAAAACTGGGCAGACCATTGGCCAGATGAACCTCTACCGTCACGGCCGCGGCTGCCAGCCCCAACAGTGCACGACTCTGCACCAAAGACAAACTCATACCGCCTCCTCGCTAAATCAGTGCATTTCAACTGACAACACCATCCAAATTCGCACCGTCTTGGTGCATACTGTTTTTATATACAGATATCTTACCGTATCCCCGATGTGTTGCGGGTATTTCGAGCGACCCGTTGGCGCGCAGCAAGTTTGGCACGAACTCTGCTTTACAGGCTTGTCTGACCCATGCCGGCATCGTTTGTGGGTCTGAGATTACCCGTTATCCATCCCCTGCCCCAAGCCCTGGAGAAATCATGAAACTAGTTACCGCCATCATCAAACCCTTCAAACTCGACGAGGTGCGCGAAGCGCTCTCTGGCATCGGTGTGCAGGGCATCACGGTTACCGAAGTCAAAGGCTTCGGTCGCCAGAAAGGGCATACCGAGTTGTATCGGGGTGCCGAGTACGTGGTGGACTTTTTGCCCAAGGTGAAGATCGAAGCCGCGATTGCCGACGAGCTGGTCGACCAGGTGATCGAGGCGATTGAGGCCGCCGCCCGCACCGGCAAGATTGGCGACGGCAAAATTTTTGTCTACCCGGTTGAACAAGTCATCCGCATCCGCACCGGCGAGACCGGCAAGGAAGCGTTGTAAATCACAGCAAGCCCCTTGGCTGACCTTCACTGATTGGAATCTTCATGAAAAAACTACTTGCATCCCTCGCGCTGGGCATCAGCCTGCTGCTCGGCAGCACCGCATCCATCGCACAGACCGCAGCCGCGGCCTCCGAACCCGTCGCTGCCGCAGTCGCTGCGCCCGCCAGCGCCGAAGCGCAACCGGCCGTGGCAGCGGCACCCGCTGCCGCCACCGCCAGCGAAGCAGCACCGGCCGCCGCAGCGGCGGCACCTGTACCCGTTCCCAACAAGGGCGACACCGCCTGGATGATGGTCTCGACGCTGCTGGTCATCCTGATGACGGTACCCGGTCTGGCGCTGTTTTATGGCGGCCTGGTACGTTCCAAGAACATGCTTTCGGTGTTGATGCAGGTCATGGTGACCTTTTCACTGATCGTGGTGCTCTGGTTTATCTACGGCTACAGCCTGGCATTCACCGAGGGCGGTGCGTTCTTTGGCGGCTTCGATAGGCTTTTCATGGCCGGGGTGTGGGACAACGCTGCGGGCAGCTTTGCCAACGCCGCCACTTTCAGCAAGGGTGTTTATATTCCCGAGATTGTTTTTGCTGCCTTCCAGGCCACCTTTGCCGGCATCACCGGGACGCTGATTGTGGGTGCTTTCGCTGAGCGCATGAAGTTCGGCGCGGTGCTGATGTTCATGGTGCTGTGGTTCACCTTCAGCTACGCCCCGATTGCCCACATGGTCTGGTTCTGGATGGGTCCGGACGCTTACGCTGCCAAAGACGTGGTCGACGCCATGAATGCCAAGGCAGGTTACATCTGGCAGTCTGGCGCGCTGGACTTTGCCGGTGGTACGGTGGTGCACATCAATGCTGCGGTGGCCGGCCTGGTGGGTGCCTACATGGTGGGCAAGCGTATTGGTTACGGCAAGGAGTCGATGGCTCCTCACAGTCTGACGCTGACGATGGTGGGTGCCTCGCTGCTGTGGGTGGGCTGGTTTGGTTTCAACGCCGGCTCGGCCCTTGAAGCCAATGGTTTCGCGGCACTGGCGTTCATCAACACTTTTGGTGCCACGGCTGCTGCCGTGCTGGCCTGGTGTGTCGGCGAAGCGCTGATGCGTGGCAAGGCTTCCATGCTGGGTGCGGCTTCGGGTTGTGTGGCGGGCCTGGTGGCGATCACTCCGGCTGCCGGTAACGTCGGTATCGGTGGTGCACTGGTGATCGGCTTCCTGGCGGGCTTTGCGGGTTTGTGGGGCGTGAATGGCCTGAAGAAACTGCTCGGTGCTGACGACTCGCTCGACGTGTTTGGTGTGCATGGTGTGTGCGGTATTCTGGGCGCCATCCTGACCGGTGTGTTCAACAGCCCGGCCCTCGGCGGCCCAGGTTATGTGGCCGACTGGGTCACAGCGTCGATGGTGAGCGCCGCTGACTACTCGATCGCGTCGCAGGTTTGGGTGCAAACCAAGGCGGTTCTGATCACCGTGATCTGGTCGGGTGTGGTGTCGGTGGTGGCCTACAAAATTGTCGACTTGACCATCGGCCTGCGTGCCACCGAAGAGCAGGAACGCGAAGGTCTGGACATTTCGTCCCACGGCGAATCGGCTTACGGCCGTTAAGCCCCTGCGTCGTACCGGGCCAATGCCGCCAGGTACGACGCAAGTCAAAGGATTTGTTATCGTTTTTTCGTTGTGTTGGTCTCCTGAAGTTGTTTCCTTGAGAGTTAACCCACCGTGGCCGCAAGCCCCGGTGGGTTTTTTTTATTCACGCAGAGGAGCAAAATCTGCCTGTTTCCACTTTCTATGAGTCTGTTCGATGATCACTCCTAATCCGTCCCCCTGGCAACCCGTCACCTCTGACACCTATGCGCTGGGCGAATCACCGTTCTGGCACCCGCAGGAACAGATGTTGTACTGGGTCGATATTTCAGGCAAACAAATCCTGCGAGCCAACATTTATATGCGTACGGTGGAGTCCTGGGCCATGCCCAGCGAGCCGGGGTGCATGGCACCGGCCAGAGATGGCGGGCTGGTGATTGCCCTTCGCGACGGCGTTTACCGTGCCAAACGATGGGGTGGGTCACTTGAGTTGTTGACCCTGCTGCCCTACAACCCGACTTACCACCGCAGCAACGATGGTAAATGTGATGCCCTGGGTCGCTTCTGGGTTGGCACGATTGACGAAACCCGCACCGAGGCCAATGCCGCCCTCTATTGCGTCGACGCACGCAGCGGTGCGGTACAGCTCCAGTGTGTACTCGACCCGAAGGCGCAGCCCGCCAGCACCGCCAATGGCCTGGCCTTCAGTCCGGACAATCGCACCTTTTACTGGAGCGATACCCCCAGCCACACCATCTGGTCCTGGGACTATGACCTGCCATCCAATACGCTGAGCAACCGAAGCGTTTTCGCCAGCATCCGGCCAAAACTTGAAGGATGGGAAAACGACCCGGATGACCCCGAAAACGGTTTTTACCGGGGTCGCCCCGATGGCGCGGCCGTAGACGCCCAGGGCAATTACTGGGTCGCCATGTTTGACGGACGGCGCGTCTGTCAGTTCGCCCCCGACGGTGGCGTGCTGGCCGAAATACCGGTGCCCATGCAATGCCCCACCATGGTGTGTTTTGGTGGTGAAGACCTCAAGACGCTGTACCTCACCAGCGCCCGACACCACCGCAGCGCCGCCGAGCTGACCGCTTTTCCGTTGTCGGGCTCCGTGCTCTCAATGCGGGTGGAAGTGCCCGGTTTGCCGGTGAACTTTTTTTGCGACGGACCGGTTTGACAGCAATAAAGCGCCGCCGGTGCAGCGCTCCGGCGGCGTATCGGTCATGGCGCTGTATCGCCACTTTTTTATAGCAATCAACCCATGACAGGCTTGCGCTGGGACAGCATTCTCATGACAGGTGGAACCACCACCATGAGCACCGCACCCAACCACAGACCTTTGCAGATCGGGCTCTCGATCAGAATGCCAAGTTCACCGTTGGTGATAGACAGGGCGCGCCGCAGGTTCTGCTCCATCATGTCACCCAACACGAAGCCCAGAATCAGCGGAGCCATGGGCACGCCTTGTTTGCGCAGCAGAAAACCCACCACGCCAAAGGTCGACATCAGCATGAGGTCGAAGGTGGTCGCATGCACTGAGTAGACCCCCACCGCGCTGACAGCCAGAATGCCCGGCACCAAGGCCCAGTTGGGCAAGCGCAACACACTGGTGAACACCCTCACCATCGGGATATTGATCACCAGTAACAGTACATTGGCAACAAACATCGAGGCGATCAAGCCCCATACCAGTGTCGGGTTTTGCGAAAATAGTGCCGGGCCAGGCGTGATGTTGTAGAGCGACAGCGCGCCCACCATCACCGCCGTGGTCCCAGAGCCCGGCACCCCCAATGTCAGCATCGGCACAAACGAACCCGCTGCCGAGGCATTGTTGGCTGCTTCCGGCGCCGCCACACCACGGATGTCGCCTTCGCCAAACGTACCACCGGCACCGGCCATGCGCTTTTCGGTGGAATACGCCATGGCGCTGGCAATGGTGGCGCCCGCACCGGGCAACACGCCCACCACGAACCCCAACACAGCCGAGCGCAGAATAGTCCAGCGGGTCAGCATCATTTCCTTGAAGTTGAACAGCGATCGTCCGGTGAGCTTGAGCATGCCATCGCTGCTGTGATGCATCTCCAGCATCAGCAAAATCTCGCTGATCGAAAACACGCCAATCACCACCACAATGAACTGAATGCCGTCCGACAAATGCAGGTTATCACCGGTAAAGCGGTAGACACCTGAGTTGGAGTCCAGCCCGATGGTCGACAACGACAGTCCAATGATGGCCGCCAGCAGCGCCTTCATGGGCGCGTCTCCCATCAGCCCGGTGATACAGGCAAAAGCAAAACACATCAGCGCAAAGTACTCGGCCGGTCCAAACGCCAGTGCCCAGCGCGCCAGCAGGGGTGCAAACAGCACGATGCCGATCGTGGCGACCAGCGACCCGACGAATGAACTCCAGGCCGAAATCGACAACGCCACGCCCGCCATGCCTTTCTTGGCCATGGGGTACCCATCCAGAGCGGTCATGATGGCCCCGGCGTCACCGGGCACATTGAGCAAAATGGAAGAAATGCGTCCGCCATATTCGCAGCCCATGTATACCGCGGCGAGCAGAATCAAAGCCGTTTCCGGCGGCAGATGCAAGGCAAACGCCAGTGGCATCAATATAGCCACACCGTTGATCGGACCCAACCCGGGCAACATGCCCACCATGGTGCCAATAAAGGCACCAATGGCCGCCACCATCAGATTGGTGGGTGTCAGGGCAACACCAAAGCCGCCCAGCAAGTATTGCAATGTATCCATCAGCGGCCTCCAAAAATGAACGACAGCACACCTGTGGGCAGTACGACGTCGAGCAATTTGTCAAACAACAGGTACAGCACCAACCCCAGCCCAACACCACCAGCCAACGACTTCTTCCAGCCACCGCCAAAAGCCATACCCACGGGCAAGGCCATCACGGTGGTGGCCAGGGTGAAACCAAGCAACTGAAACAGACCCGCATAGGTGAACACAGCGGCCACCGACAGGCCGAACGGCAAGAGATGACTGCGCGGCATGGCAAATTGATGCGGCCCGGGCCGCACCACCAGCCATGCCCCGGCGGTAGCCAACAAGCCTGCCATCAACAGGGGAAACGAACTTGGCCCCACAGGTTCGTAAGAAATCGGTGCCACATAGCCGCGTGCTGCCCAGGCCATGCCTGCACCCACGACCATACACACCGCGCCCAAAATGCGGTCGCTCATGGAAGAATCTCCTGAAGTAAAAAAGACCTGGCCCGGCGGGCCAAGTCGTCAACCCGAATTACTTGGCAACGTTGAGGCCAAAATCGGCAGCCATACCGCGGTAGGCATTGACCTGCTTCTTGATGTAGGCGTCCAGTTCGGTTCCAGTCAGCGCAAATTTGAATAAACCGCGCTCACCACGCAGCTTGTTGAATTCGGGCGTTGCCATCATCTTGTTGAAGGTGTCCACCCAGACCTTGTAGTCGGCATCGCTCACTTTGGGCCCCACGTAGAAGCCGCGAACAATCGGCCACTCCACATCCATGCCTTGTTCTTTGGCGGTTGGCACGCTGGCCAATGGGCCCTCCAGACGCTTGTCGGACATGACGGCCAGCAAGCGGATCTTGGCGCCTCCCTTGATCTGCTCTTCAGCCTCGGAGGCGTCACCTGAGTACACCTGCACATGGCCGCCCTGCAGCGCGGTGATGGCTTCGCCGCCGCCTTCAAACGCCACAAAGCGCATCGACTTGGGATTCAGTCCCGCCGCACGTGCGGTGAGCGCCGCTTTCATCCAGTCCTGGCTGCCAATCGAGCCCCCTGCACCAAACACCACCTTGGTGGGGTCGGCCTTGACGGCGGCAATCAGGTCTTTGAGCGTCTTGAATGGCGAATTTTCTGCCACGATCACCGCGCCAAAGTCGCTGCCCACCGCCGATACCCAACGCACATCGTTCTCGCTGTAACGACCAAACTTGCCTTGGGCAATATTCAGCAGCGAGCCTCCTGAGTAAGCCACAATGGTGTTGGCTTCCGCCGGGCGTTGCGCAATGATGGTGTTGTAGGCCACGGCGCCAATGCCACCGGGCATGTAGGTGATGCGCATCGGATCGGTGATGTGTTTGCCTTCGAGCAGCGCCGATTGCGCCAGTTTGCAGGTCAGATCGAAGCCCCCTCCCGGTTTGGCGGCGGCAATACATTCGGTTTTGTCGAGCGGTCCAGCCTGGGCGGCGATGGACATACACGTCAACGCGATGGAACAAAGGGTTTTCTTGACGGCAAATTTCATGAGGTCTCCAGAGGTTTGAGGGTCATTCTCCTGCGTCATGGGCATACAGACCCGCCAGCAGTAAGCGCAATGTATCGAGCGCAGGCTTTCGATCGCCTTTCAGAGAAACGGCAAAAATACAAGGGAAAACCCGCACCTGCAAGGTCAGCTACGGCAATGGCAACCGGATCGTGGCGACCAGCCCACTCCCCTGCGGACCACAGCAGATCGCGAGCTGCCCACCCATGCGTTCGCTGACCGAGCGCACAATCGCCAAGCCCAGACCAGACCCAGGTTGCACGACCTGACTACCGCGAAAAAATCGATCACCCGCACGCGCCAGCTCTTCGGGCGGCATGCCGGGGCCGGTATCGGACACCGCGATCCATCCATGCTGCTCGCTGCGACCGAGTTTGACGGTGACTTGTCCACCGGCAGGCGTATAGCGGATCGCGTTGTGCAGCAAATTGGACAATGCCTCTTTCAGCAAACCTGGATGCACCGACAGCGACAAGCCCCCATCGATGGGCTCAAGACCAAGGTCGATGCCATGTGCGCGCGCCTCTGACCACCATTCACGCGTCACCTGCTCAGTCAGCGGCGTCACGTCCAGTGTTTCCAAAGCCACACTCGCACTGTCCACACGAGCCAAAGACAGCATCTGGTTAGTTTGGCGTACGGTCTCGTCAAGTTGGGCCTTGATGGCGGTCATGGCCTCTCGCTGCTGTGCCGGGTCCACCTCGCGCAGTGCAAAACCCACCTGTGTTGCCAGGGTTGTCAAGGGGGTGCGCAACTGGTGTGATGCATCGTCGACAAAGCGCTGGCGCGCCTCCATATGTTGTCGACTGCGTTCAACATGAAAGTTAATGGCCTCAACCAGGGGTCGCACATCGGCTGGAATACCTGCCGTGTCAATCGGGCGCAGATCCTGCACCGCGCGTGCCTGCAACTCACCGCGAAGACGCTCCAGCGGGCGCAGTGCCCACCCCACCGCGAGCACCACCAACCCAATGGCGATCGACAACAGCAACACATCACGCGCCAGCGACTGCAGCACCAGCGCACGGGTGAACGCTTGGCGCGACTCTAGCGTCTCAGCCACCTGAATGATCAGGCGCTGACCAACGGTCTGTCCGCCCAACGGTTGATCCAGCACGCGGGCATATGCACCAACGCGAATCGGCTCGTCAAAATACACGGCATCGCTGAACAGCGCCTGGCCGGTTACCAGCACCGCAGGTGGCGACGGCAAGTCAGCATTGCCAATTTCAACCAGACCGTTTTCGGTGCCGACCCGAAAGTACACATGCCCGCTGGCTGTCAGTTCAAAAAACTCGAGCATCCGGTACGGCAGCTCCACTGCCAAACCACCGCTGTCGGTCGAGATATTGGCGTCAATCGCCTTGATGGCGCCGAGCAGGGAGCGGTCGTAAGCCGAGTTCGCTGCATCCACTGCGGTGCGCCAGGTTTGCCATACCTCGGCCATCACCAGCAGCAGCAATCCTGGCACCAGCAGCAGCAACAGCAGCTGACGCAGACTCAGTGTGCGTAGCGCAGGCCGACTCACACGCTGTTTTCCAGCACATAACCCAAGCCGCGCAGGGTGCTGATGCGCACCGTGCTGGGTCCGAGGCGCTTGCGCAGGCGGTGCACCAGTACCTCGATGGCCTCGGGGTGCACATCCTGCTCGTCAGAAAACACCCGGTCGAGGATTTCCTGTTTGGACAGCGGCTCGCCGCTGTGCTGGATCAGCGCCAGCAGCCCGGCGTGCTCGCGCGGTGTCAGCGTCAAGGCATCGTGGCTGAGTGTGAACTGCTTGCTGTTGGGGTCGTAACTCAGCGGTCCACAGGCCAGTCGCGGGTGCTCGCTGCCGCGCGCGCGACGAATCAGCGCCAGCAGGCGCGCTTCCAGCTCGGCCAACTCAAACGGCTTGGCCAGAAAGTCGTCAGCGCCTTCGCGCAGCGTGCTGACGCGCTCCATCAGCGAGTCGCGTGCCGTCAGCACCAACACCGGCAGTCGGTGGTCGGCCTCACGCAGGTTGGCCAGCACGTCGTGCCCGTCGAGCCCGGGCAGGCCCAGATCAAGAACCAGCGCGTCGTAGCGTGTGGCCTTGAGCGACACCCGCACCATGCGTCCGTCGTTCACCCAATCCACCTGAAAGCCGCCCTGTTGCAGTGCCCGCACCAGCCAATTGGCCAATTCACTTTCGTCTTCAGCCAGCAGGATGCGCATGATCCATCAAAAAAAACAGGATTTGGTTCAGAGTTGTGCTGCGATTGTGCACGACATCGCTGAATCGATGCTCACGCCTCAACCCTTGCGGGTAGCGACAAATCTGGACACCTGCGGACCCAACACCAGCACCATCAAGAAACGGGCCAATTGCATGGCCATGACAAAACCCGCGTCCACTGCGCTGGTGGCAGCGATCACCGCCACCGAATCGGCGCCACCCGGGCTGGTCGCCAGATAGGCGCTCAAGGGGTCGATCCCGGTGAGCAACACCAGGCCCGCCGCCAGCAACAGACCCACCACCATCAGCGCCACGATGGCCGCCAGTACCTGCGGCAGTGCGACGAAGGCATGACCCAGTGTGGCACGGGTAAAACGCAGGCCGATGCTCCAGCCAATCAGGGCGTAGGCCAACACCAACGCTGGCGCCGGCAGCTCAATCACCAGCCACCCAGCCGACTGCAAGGCGGTGCCCAATAGCAGCGGCAGCACCATTGGCCCGGCCGGCAGACGCAGTCGGCGCGCCAGCAAGGCTCCGCCCAAGGCCAACAGGAGGGTCGCGGCCACATGTCCCGCGTCATGCACTGAAAACCAGGCTGCCGAGTGGCCGGAGGTCACCGTTACTGCCGGCAACCAAATTCGGGCCACCAAGGCCGCCGTGGCTGTGACCACCGCCACGCGCAGGTACTGCATAAAGGCCACCAGGCGCACATCTGCGCCATATGACTCGGCCATCAGCACCATGGCCGAGGCCGCACCCGGCGCCAAACCCCACACCGCGGTGGTACCGGGGAACACCTGGCGTCGCATCATGATCCAACCCAGTACCGCGCTGGCCAGAATGACCGCACTGGTGGCCAGTAAAAACACCGGCCAGCCAGCGGCCACTTTAGCCAGCGCAGCAGGGTTCATGCTGGCCGCCATCAGGCAACCCAGCACGCCCTGCCCCATGGCAAACCCCACCGGGGGCACAGTCAGCCGGATGTCGCGGGTTGAGAACCCAATCCCCGCTGCCATGCACCCCAACAACACGGCCGCCGGCAAATGCACGGCAGTAAACAACAGGGCCAGTCCCAAGCTGACGGGCAACAGCGCGGCCCAGGCGTAAACGGGCTGGGTGCGCAAGTGGGTAATAAGCTTCATGATCAGGGGGTGATTCTCGGCGAGACCGAGTTGAGGCCGCTTTTCACCAAGCCCGGTTCCACCGGATGGCAAATTTTATGAAACGGTGGCGTTCAAAAAATTCAAGCAACACCGCCCAAGCAGGCTCTACCATCGGTGCCTCATCAAGAGCGAGCACCATGGACGCTGCACTGCAACACCTTACTGACCAGATCAAGACCGCCGCCGCGCAAAACACCGCGTTGCGCATTGCTGGCTCCGGCAGCAAAAGCTTTTATGGCGAACCCTGTACCGGCGCGCTGCTGGACCTCAGCCGCTACTGCGGCATCACCGCTTACGAGCCCACCGAACTGGTGGTGACAGCGCGCGCCGGCACACCCTTGACCGAGCTGGAGGCGGCGCTGGCTGAAAAGGGCCAATGCCTGGCGTTTGAACCACCGCGTTTTGGCGATGGGGGAACGGTGGGCGGCATGGTGGCCGCTGGCCTGAGCGGCCCGGCGCGCGCCAGCGCCGGTGGGGTGCGCGACTATGTCTTGGGAGTGCAACTCATCAACGGCCGTGGCGAACAACTCACTTTTGGCGGCCAGGTGATGAAGAACGTCGCTGGCTACGATGTCACGCGACTGATGGTCGGCAGTCTGGGTTGCCTTGGAGTACTGACCGAGGTGTCGATCAAGGTGCTGCCGATCGCCCCGGCGCAGGCGACACTGGTCTTTGAGATCGACCAGGCCCGCGCGCTCGCCCAGTTGCACCGCTGGGGCGGCCAACCTCTGCCGCTGAATGCCAGCTGTTGGGTGCGCGACGATACCGCCGCTGGCACGCCCCAGCTGCTGTTTGTACGACTGCGCGGGGCCGCTGCTGCCGTGGACGCGGCGGTAAAAAAAATGACGCACGACCTGCCTGGCAGATTTGTCGACACGGCGCAAGCCGACGTCGACTGGGCCGCATGCCGCGACTTGCGCCTGCCGTTTTTCACCAAAACGCCAGCGGATAGCCACGCGTTGTGGCGCCTGAGCGTGCCGCAAACCACGCCCGTGCTGGACCTGCCCTGGCCGCAACTGATCGAGTGGCACGGCGGGCAGCGCTGGTTATGGACACCGCCTGACGCACTGGCACGCCTGCGTGAGGTGGCCACTGAGGCAGGCGGATTTGCTACTTTATTCAAAGCTGAAACTACATTAGATATAAGTGCTGGAGGTCGATTTCACCCTCAAAACGCAGTAACGCTGGCGATCCATCAGCGGCTGAAGACCGAGTTTGATCCGGTCGGCATCTTCAACCCCGGGCGCTTGTACCCGGGCCTTTAACACGGCCTCTCACCCAACTGCCATGCAAACCCAACTCGCACCCCGCTACCAGGGCAGCGCCGACGGCATGACCGCCGAGGCCATTTTGCGCAAATGTGTGCACTGCGGTTTTTGCACCGCGACCTGCCCCACCTACCAACTGCTCGGCGACGAGCTTGACGGCCCGCGCGGACGCATCTACCTGATGAAGCAGGTGCTCGAAGGCGTGCCACCCACACGAAAAACCCAGCAGCATCTCGACCGCTGCCTGACCTGTCGCAATTGCGAAACCACCTGCCCCAGCGGCGTGCAGTATGGCCATTTGCTCGACATTGGCCGCAAACTGGTTGACGAGCAGGTGCCACGCCCCACCAGCGAGCGGGCCCTGCGCTGGGCGCTCAAGGAAGGTTTACCGTCGTCCGCGTTTGCACCCGCCATGGCACTGGGCCAGCTGGTGCGCCCACTGCTGCCCGCCACCCTGAAGAACAAGGTGCCGGCCAAACAGGCCGCTGGCGGCTGGCCAATCCGCCAGCACAAACGCAAGGTGCTCATGCTGGCCGGCTGCGTGCAGCCCGCCATGAGCCCCAACATCAACCGCGCCAGCGCCCGGGTGTTTGACGCCGCCGGCATCGAGACGGTGCTGGCCCCCAAGGCGGGCTGCTGCGGCGCGGTGAAGTTTCACCTCAACGACCACCACGGCGGCATGGACGAGATGCGTGCCAACATCGACGCCTGGTGGCCACACATCGCGGCCGCGCCGGGCCAGGTGGCGGTGGAAGGCATTGTCATCAACGCCTCGGGCTGCGGTGCCACGGTGAAAGACTACGGCCACATTCTGCGCGACGACCCGGCCTACGCGGCCAAGGCCAAGCGTGTCAGCGCCCTCACACAAGACATCAGCGAATGGCTGCCCGAGCTGAGCCAAGCCCTGCGCGAGCGGGTCAAGGCCAGCGCCGGGCGCATCGCGTTTCATCCCCCGTGCTCGCTGCAGCACGGCATGCAACTGCGCGGAGGCGTTGAAAAATACATGGCCGAACTGGGTTTCAACATCCGGGTCACGGGCTGCGAGCCGCACCTGTGCTGCGGCTCAGCGGGCACCTACAGCGTGCTCAACCCCGAGATCGCCTACCAGCTACGCGACCGCAAGCTGAGCAACCTCGACACCACCTTTGGCACCGACAAGCCGCAGCAGATCGTGTCGGCCAACATTGGCTGCATCACCCATTTGCAAAGCGGCACCACCACGCCGGTACGGCATTGGATCGAGCTGCTTGACGAAGCACTAACACACGCTTAACGCCTCAGTTGGCCCGCCTACGCATGCCCCGTTTCGTTTTGCTGCTTCGGGGTGTCAACGTTGGCAAGGGCAAGCGCTTGCCGATGGCCGCGCTCAAGGCAATCCTTGAGGGCCTGGGCTGTACCGAGGTCAAGACAGTGCTCAACAGCGGCAATGCCGTGTTTAGCAGTCAGGAGCTGTCTGCAACTCAGCTCGCGGCGCGCATAGGTGCGGCGATTCGGGACCAACTGCAGCTAAGCCCGACGGCCATCGTCAAGTCGGCGGCTGAGCTCTCGGCCATCATTCGCGCCAATCCAATGCAGCTTCCCGCCGAAGAGCACGCAAGATTCCTTGTGGCCTTCGCACCGGACCGCCAGACACTGCAGCACCTGCACGCCATCGAGCCGCTGGTGCAGACGCCTGAGCGCTTTGTGATCGGCGATGAGGCGGCTTACCTGCACTGTCCCAACGGGCTGCTCCAAAGCAAAGCCGGCGAAGCCTTGCTGGGCAAGGCCGGCAAGGGCGTGACAACACGCAATTGGGCAACCGTCCTCAAACTCGAGGCTTTAATAACGGGTGCGGCTGATTTGAGCACTGAACCTAGCGCTCCATCGGCGTGCTGATGATGGTCTGGTAGTCGGCCAGCGCCATGTACTGGGGCACATAAATCACGCCTTGGGCCGTCAACGCGGTGACGAAGGCGCGCAGGTGGTTGCGGGACCCTTTGAGCAGACTCTGGTACACCAACACAATATCCTGATTGTCAATGTCGAGCAGTGCCTTGTTAAGGTCAATCATGTCAATTTCTTCAATCGCTGCCCCCACTTTAAGGGCCTCAACCAGTGATGGCGTTCCCGCTGCCACCAGCTGGGTATAAAGGCCCTGCAAGGTGGTGTTGGCGTAGACCCCTGCAGCCAGGGTTGAGGCTGGGTCGATGAGAGCGTACCTTGCCAGCAACTGGCGTACCGCCTCAGTATGTGTGGCCTCACTGCGAGCAATATTGCCAAACACGCGCGTCTGACCGCCCCACAGTGTGGCCAGATAGGTGTAGACATCCTGCGCCAGTTTTTCTTCCTCGCGCATAAAAACCAGCGATGCCGACTCGGCAGCACTCAGGCTCTCGATGGGCAAAATGGTCAACGAACTGCCCAGGGCGGTGCTGTCAAAGGTGCTGTTGCCCTCGGCGTCCACCAGCAAGGGTGGTCCGCTCGTCGAGCTGTCACTGTCACCACCACCACAGGCTGCCAGCGTTGCTGCCACCAACAAAGCCAGCGTGAATGATCGGATTGAGATTTTCATTGTTAACTTTCAAAGAATGCGATTGGGGTCGGGCCGACTCGGCCCGACCCACCACCCGGCACCGGTCCCGGTGACCAGGCAGGCGCGGAGTACCTGGAACTCAGTTGCCGACTGGCGTCACCAGCCCGGTGCCAGGCGTATGGATACCGCGCGGTGTGCCGGCGTTACCTTGGCGACCCACGGCCAGTGTCGGGTCGAGTAACCCGGTCCCAGGGGTGTGCAGCTGTGCCTGGGTTGCCGTGCCTGTGCCCACGCCGGCCTGACCAGCGGTGGCCGAACGGGTTTGTGCTGCAGCACCTTGGCGTGCGCCGCCAGGACCTTGTGCAAAAGCGCTTGTGCCGATGGCCAAAGTGGTGACCAATGCGATAGAGAGATAAGAGATTGATTTCATGATGACACTCCAAACAGGTTGATAAAAGGCCTAACGCCCACGGCCGGAGCCGCCCCGTCCACTGCCGCCGCCACTGCCGCCGCCTGCATTGCCAGAGCTACCTGCTCCGGTGCTACCAGCGCCGTTGCCCAGTTGCCGGCTCTCAAAGCCAGCCCCAAAGGGCAGCGCCGCTGCACCTGCATCTTCATTGCCGCCGACAACCGCGCCTTGTGTAGCCTGGGTCGGGGTGACCGACTCAAGCAGCAGCAAGGCCGGATCTGTCACCGGTGCGACGGGTTTGCGTACCGACAGGTTAAGCGGCCGCGGCAGGCTGGGGTCAGCCGCCTTGGGTGCCACCTGGCCAAACGCGCCAGTCGCTGCGGTCAGCAGCAGCAATGAGAAGATGGAAGTACGGGCTTTCATGGTGATGTTGTTTTCGGGTAGGTGTATGGTGCGTCAGGGGTGTCTCATCAGAATGTCGGTTTGGCCGCGTTGTGTATCGGTTTGTCGCAGCGTGTCATCGGCACTGCGCCTGAGCGATTACACCGCGAATAACGGCCTTAAACTGCACGCAAGGCGTATGCAATGAACTCTCTGATTTCACCTCACATTCTGGTTGTCGACGATGACCCCGACCTGCTTGAGCTGCTGCGCAGTTATCTCGGCAGCAACGGGTTCTCGGTGGCGGTGGCCGCCGACGGCGTGGCCATGCGCGCTGAGTTGGCGGCGCGCGCACCTGATGCCATCGTGCTCGACCTGATGCTGCCCGGCGAAGACGGCTTGTCGCTCACCCGGGCGCTGCGCGTCAGCTCTCAGGTCCCGATCCTGATGCTTTCGGCGCGCGGTGAAGAGCTCGACCGGGTGATTGGCCTGGAAGTGGGTGCTGACGACTACCTGGCAAAACCCTTTGGCCCGCGCGAACTGCTGGCGCGCCTGCGCGCCCTGCTGCGCCGGGGGCAAACACCGGTGGTGGTCCCCCAAAGCGCTGAGCCTGCCCTGGCGCGCTTTGGCCCCTACCAGCTCGACACGCTGGGCCACCGGCTGTTCAAGGACGGCGCTGAGCTGAGCCTGACCAGCGCCGAATACGACCTGCTGGCCGCGTTGGTGGCGCACCCCAACCGGGTGCTGTCGCGCGACACCCT
Source organism: Rhodoferax sp. (assembly GCF_018063565.1). Taxonomy (GTDB): domain Bacteria; phylum Pseudomonadota; class Gammaproteobacteria; order Burkholderiales; family Burkholderiaceae_C; genus Rhodoferax. Next base: position 48,654 of record NZ_JAGPBB010000009.1, on the reverse strand, counting down.
GGTGGACATGCTGCGTGGCTATGACCGCGACCCGTTTGACCGCAGCATCGACAACCGGGTCACGCGCCTGCGCCGCAAGATCGAAGCCGACCCCGCCGCGCCCACCTACATCCGCACCGTGCGCGGCGAGGGCTACCTGTTCAACCCGAAAGGCAGCGACGCCTGATGCGCGGCGGGAGCCAGCAGCCCAGCCTGGCGCGCCAGAACACCGTGGCGTTGGCGCTGGCCTTTGTGGCCATGGAGCTGCTGGTGATGGCGGTGTTTGTCGGTTGGGTACTGCTGCCGCTGGCCCGGCGCTCCGCGGACGATCTGGCCGGGCTGATGGTGCTCTCGGCCCAGACCTGGGCCGAATTGCCACCGCAAACCCGCGCTGCCTTTGAGGTGGAGCTGTTCAACAAACATGCCCTGGCCTTGCGCAGCGACCCGCCAGGCCCGGCCCGCGACGAATGGCACCCACCGTACTTCTACCTGCTTGAAGACGCACTGGCGCAACGGCTGCAGCGGGCGCAGCACCTGAGCCGCGAGGCCACCGATACAGGCACCTGGTACTGGGCGCAAGTGCCGGTGGGCCAAGGGTACCTGAGCGTGGGGCTGGCAGACAACCGGGTGGATAGCCAGCCCGTTACCGCCTTTGTCGTCGCCCTGGTCGCCGGACTGGCGCTGGCGCTGGCTGTGGCGGTCTGGCTGGCACGGCGTCTGACGCGCCCGCTGGCGCGGCTCGAAGCCGCCAGCGCCGACATTGGGCAGGGCAATCTGGGCCAGCGCCTGCCCGAGACCGGGCCGCGCGAGATGGTGGCCTTGAGCCGGCGCTTTAACGCCATGGCGCAGCAGGTGCAAGACCTGCTAAGTGCCCGCACCACCCTGCTGGCCGGGGTCTCGCACGACCTGCGCACGCCGCTGGCACGCATGCGCCTCGCGCTGGAGATGCTGCGCGAGGCACCCGATGCTGCGCTGATCGACCGCATCGAGCGCGACATCACGCAGATGAACCAGCTGATTGGCGATGTATTGACGCTGGCGCGCGGTCTGGGCCAGGAGCCACCGCGCGTGCTGGACCTGGCTGAGTTTCTGCGGCAACTGGCCAGCGACTTTGACACCCCGGCGCAGCCGGTGCAGCTGGACTGCCCGGTGCGCAATGTAAGCGTGGCGGCCACCGCCTTGCAGCGGGTGCTGGGTAACCTGCTACAAAACGCGCAGCGCTACGCGCCGGGTAGCCCACTGGACCTGGTGGCCAAGCTTGAAGACGGTGCGCTGCATATGGGTGTGCTCGACCGGGGACCAGGCATTGCCGCCGAGAAGATGGAGGCCATGTTTGAGCCCTTTGTCCGCCTTGAGCACTCGCGCAGCCCAGCCACCGGTGGCGCCGGCCTGGGCCTGGCCATCGTGCGCGCCTTGGCGCGGGCCAACGGCTGGACGGTCAACCTGTCGGCCCGCCCGGGGGGTGGTCTGCAGGCCTGGGTGCGGGTGCCACCGGCACGTCCAGCTAGCCAATCACTTTCATAAATATAGCTGGTTGCGCAATTAGAATATGGGCTAGAGCCCATTTTTATCGATAAATCATGACCTTTCCCAACGCCTTCGAAAACCTCAATGTGCTGGCGCAGCAAACGCTGCTACCGCCCTCGCAACTGCACGACGCGGTGCCCGCCAACGACGCCGCCATGCGCACTGTGAGCAGTGCACGCTATACCGTCGCGCGCATTTTGCAGGGGCAGGATGCCCGGCTGATGGTGGTGGTGGGGCCATGCTCGATCCATGACACAGCGGCGGCCATGGCGTATGCGCAGCGGCTCAAGGGCTTGGCTGACGAGCTGCACAACCAGCTGTTTGTGGTGATGCGGGTGTATTTCGAAAAGCCGCGCACGACGGTCGGCTGGAAGGGCCTGATCAACGACCCGCGCATGGACGACAGCTTTCACATCGAAGAGGGCCTGCACATCGCGCGCCGCTTGCTGGTCGACCTGAATGCCATGGGCCTGCCCTGTGGCACCGAGGCGCTCGACCCGATCACGCCACAGTACCTGGGCGACCTGATTGCCTGGAGCGCCATTGGCGCACGCACCACCGAGAGCCAGACGCACCGAGAGATGGCCAGTGGGCTGTCGAGTCCGGTGGGTTTCAAAAACGGCACCGATGGCAGCCTGGATGTGGCGGTCAACGCCATGCTGTCTGCCGCGCAACCGCACACCTTTTTGGGCATCAACGGCGAAGGCCAGGTGGCGCTGACGCAAACGCGTGGCAACGCGCATGGCCACCTGATCCTGCGCGGTGGCAACCAGCCCAATTACGACTCGGTCGCGGTGGCAGAGGCCACCAGCGCTCTGCTGGCCGCCAAGCTGCCCACCAACCTCGTGGTGGACTGCAGCCACGCCAACTCGCGCAAGAATCACGCCTTGCAAAACCTGGTGCTGAAAGACGTAGTGGGACAGATCGTGGACGGCAATCGTGCCATCAAGGGCGTGATGCTCGAATCCAACCTCTTCGAGGGCAACCAGAAGCTGGCGGACCCAAAAGACTTGCGCTATGGCGTGTCGATCACCGACGCCTGCCTGGGCTGGGACGCCACCGAGGCCGGCCTGCGCGAGGCCGCAGCGCGCCTGCGCGCCCGCACACATTGAGTGTTTTCTTGAGTGATCCGGTCCAAGTGGTCAAGCCAAGGTTTGCTCCGATGATTTGAGAGAAACAGTGCCTGAATGGGTGACCGAGCAGGCGGCCATCCTCGCCAATCGTGCACCAGATCGCCAGACTCGCCATTCATCGCATTCTGGAACCGACCAACACCCGGTTTTTGTAGACTTCGGAGTTGCGAAACATCGGCATCAAAGAGCCAGGAGGTGGGTTGTGTTGAATCGACTGATCAATTGGCATCGATCGTGGGAGGATGAGATTCTGGCGGTGTTGGCCGACCCGTCACTGGCACCCAAAGCACCGCCCGGCTACCGTCGGCGTACCGCCGAAAAGCTTGCCAAAATGTCCGTCATCGAACGCCGGCAGCTGCGCGAGTTCTCGGTCGCCTACCGCGGCCGCAAGGGCTACCTGGCACTTGCCAAGTGGTTGCTGCTTTTTTGCCTGGTGGGCGCGGCCGTGCATCTGCTCGTTCCAGCCAAGTTCAGCTTGAGAGAGTCGCTCGTGCTCAGCAACCTGCTGGGCCTGTCGCTGGGTTTTGGCCTGTTCAGCGTGTGGTTCAATTACCGTCGCCTGCCACCTCCTGGCCTGCGCCCCTTCCTCGTCGCGACAGGCCTGGCTTCGCTGGGGGCTTTGACTGGTGCCAGTACGGTCGCCCTGGTGGACGGCAAGCCCATCTTCGCATCACTGGAGAAAATTGGATCCATTGTGTTGTTTGCTGGGTTTGGCGTTGGACTTGTCTTCACATTGATTCACAGCGTGGTAGCCGGGTGGCGCAACCGTGAATACGAGCTGTTGACAAGGCAACTTGAGCTGCAGGCGCAGCAAGACCGGATGGCCAGACAGCTGAGCGAGGCAAGTCTGCATTTGCTGCAAGCGCAAATCGAACCGCATTTTCTCTTCAATACGCTGGGAGCAGTGCAACAACTGGCCCAGGTGGAATGTCCGGCCGCGGCCAGTCTGACCGCCCACTTGATCACCTTCCTACGCGCCAGCCTCAGCGACATGCGCACGGACAAGGTCACGCTGGCCAGCGAATTCAGCTTGATCGAGGCGTATCTGCAAGTGATGAAAACGCGTCTGGCAGACCGGCTTGTGTTCACGCTGGAGTTGCCAGCTCATCTTGCCGAGGTCAGCATTCCGAGCATGCTGCTGCTGACGCTGGTCGAGAATTCCATCAAACATGGGATCGAGCCAGCGCTGCGCGGTGGCACCATCGAAGTTCGGGCTCAGCGACTTGATTCGGACATAGGGATACAAGTCCGGGACAGTGGTGTGGGGCTGGCCACGACCCCCGGAGTCGGTGTGGGCCTGACCAACGTTCAAGAGCGCCTGCGGCTGACCTATGGTGGCGCGGCGTCCTTCACCCTGGAACCCCAGGAACCGCAAGGCTCGATTGCAGCGATCCGATTGCCCGACACGTTGCCAGGAGTTGCTCCATGAAAACCAAAATCCTCATCGCCGAAGACGAACCTTTGATGCGCGAGCGCCTGCTGGCCATGCTGCGCGCAAGTTGGCCACAAGCGCAGGTGATCGCTGCGGCAGAGAATGGCAACGACGCCTGGGACGCCTTCCTTGAGCATGAGCCTCAAGTGGTGTTCCTCGACATTCGAATGCCGGGCTTGTCGGGACTTGAGGTAGCCGAGCGCATCGACAGCGCAGCACATATCGTGTTTGTCACGGCCTACGATCAATACGCCGTCAGCGCCTTTGAAGCGGGAGCGGTTGACTACCTGCTCAAGCCCGTGGATGCGTCGCGCCTGGAGAAAGCGGTACTTCGCCTGAAAGAAAAGCTGGCGAGCCCCCCGGCAGCATTGCAAAGCATCTTGGTTCAACTCAAAGCTGCCGTCCCTGTCCCAAAAGCGGCAAAACTTACCTGGATCAAAGCGACGGTGGGCAAACAGATCAAATTAATTGACGTCAATGAAGTACTGTTCTTCCAGTCGGACACCAAATACACGCGGGTTGTTCTGATCGACCATGAAGCCTACATCCGCACACCGATCAAGGATCTGGTGAGCGAACTGCCCGATGGACAGTTCTGGCAGATCCACCGCAGCGTCATCGTGAACGTCAAAGCCATCGCCGTTGCGCAGAGAGTCGACGCTGAGCGGATGGAAGTCGTCCTCAGACATCAGGGCGTGAGGCTACCCGTCAGTCGGGCCTTCACGCATCTGTTCAAAGAGTGAGCAGTTCGATCCGCATCGAGAACTTGCCACAGGGGTCCGGCGCACCGGCCACGATTGGGACTGTCACAGTCAGCCAATGGCCAGCGCGGCTTCGATGTCTTTGGTCAAACTCTCAGGCGAATCGGTGGGCGCGTAGCGCTTGAGCACCCCCCCATCTTTGCCGACCAGAAACTTGGTGAAGTTCCACTTGATCGACTTGCTGCCCAACAAGCCCGGCGCCTCCGCCGACAGCCATTGGTAAAGCGGATGCGCCTGAGCACCGTTGACGTCGATCTTTTCCATCATCGGGAAAGTCACGCCGTAGTTGAGCTGACAAAAGCTGGCAATCTCGTCGTTGCTACCGCTGTCTTGCGCACCGAACTGGTTGCACGGAAAACCCAGCACCACCAGACCCTGTGCCCCATAGGTTTCATGCAGTTTCTCCAGCCCGGCAAACTGCGGCGTAAACCCGCACGCACTGGCAGTGTTGACGATCAGCAGCGCTTTGCCCTTGAACTGCTTGAGCGCCACCTTTTTGCCGTCGATCGACAGCGCCTCGAAGTCATATACCGTGGTCATATCCGTTCCTTTCCAAGTCATTCACGCCAACGCAGTTTCTGCGCCACCCAATGTATGCGATCGCCTTTGGCCTTGTCGGTGCGGGGCATATTGCCCGGCCAGGTTCTGGTCAACCCAGGGGAAGGTCAAGCCCTTTTTTGCTGCCTTGCTTATAGTTGTGCTCTTCATGCCAGCAAAAACACTGAATCACCAAGGACGTCACCATGCCCGACCCCGGCTTCTCGGTTCACGACGGCTATCCACCAGACGAGACTGCCGTGGTCGACCGCGGACTGGGCGAGTCTAATGACGCTGCGGCGCCACTGCATGAAGTGCAGCCCATCTCTTGCTTCGCTCGATCCGGTGATGGGCAAGTGATCGGCGGCGCAGTGGGACGTTGGTGGGGGCAACATTGCGAACTGCAGCAGTTGTGGGTTGCTCCAGCCCACCGTCGCCAGGGGCTTGCCGTCGAGTTGATCCAGCGCTTTGAGGCCCACGCACAGCGTCACGGCTGCACCGGCTTCTACCTCGAAACCTTCAGCTTTCAGGCTCCGTCACTTTACCAATCACTGGGCTACCAGGTCGCGTATGAAAACACGGCTTATCCCCACGGCATCAGCAAGTTTCATATGGTCAAACAGCTCGGAAACGTCACGCAAAATTTATGCCCCGCTGACTGATTGGGACACGACCGTATATCAGCGTCAACCATGCGCCTTGTCATTGCGGGCGATGGCCAGCAGGCGCTCCACTTCAATGTTGTGGTCGCGGCAGTTGCGGGTATGCCAGCGCTTGATAATCCACATGAAGCCGGCAATGGTCAGACCAAACATGGTGATCGCGCCAAAGGTGGGCAAACCCAGGCCGGTGGACAAGCTGTACAGCGCCCCCAGGCCCAAAATACATGCCTGTTCGTTAAAGTTTTGCACTGCAATCGATCGGCCAGCGCCCATCAGGTTGTGCCCGCGGTGTTGCAGCAGCGCGTTCATCGGCACCACCAGAAAGCCGCCCAGCGCCCCCAACAGGATCAAAAACGGTGCGGCAATCCACACGTTGTCAATGAAGATCAGCAAAATGATCAGCAAACCCATCCCGATGCCCAGTGTGATCACGCGTGGCCCGTCTTCCAGCCGCATTCGCATCGATGCCACCACAGCACCTACCGCCATGCCAATCGCCACCACCCCTTGCAACGCAGAGGCCTGGGTCACCGAGTAGCCCAGCGCTGCCGCTGCCCAGGCCAGCACAATGAAGCGCAAATTGCCAGCCACACCCCAGATCAAGGTGGTGGCCGCCAAAGAGATCTGCCCGAGTTTGTCGCGCCAAAGCCGTGCGTTGCAGGACCAGAAGTCCGGCAGCAGTGATGCCAGGCGCTTGGGCATGGGACGCATCAGCACCCCGGTCAGTGGAATATGGGTGTTGAACCAGGCAGCCAGCAGGTAAACCAGAATGAGGACCGAAATCGCCGCCTCGGGTGCGCTGTTGATGCCGGTATCGATATATGGAAAGTCGATGGCCAGCAACTTTCTGGACAGGTGGGGTGCCACCAACTGCCCACCCAACAGCACCCCCAGGATGATGGAGCCAATCGTCAAACCTTCGATCCAGCCGTTGGCCTTGACCAGCTGCGAAGCAGGCAGCAACTCGGTGAGGATGCCGTATTTGGCCGGCGAGTAGGCTGCCGCACCCAAACCAACAATGGCATACGCCAGCAAGGGGTGGGTGCCAAACAACATGAACAGGCAACCCGCCACCTTGATGAAGTTGCTGACCAGCATGACTCTGCCTTTGGGCATGGAGTCGGCGAAAGCCCCCACAAAAGGTGCCAGCACCACGTAGAACAGCGCAAACATCGGCACCAGAGCCGCCTGTTGCCACTCTGGCGAGCGGTGGCTGCGCAGCAACTGCACAGCCGCCACAAACAGGGCATTGTCGGCAAGCGAGCTGAAAAACTGCGCTGCCATGATGGTAAAAAAACCGCGCTTCATGGATTCCTGTTGTGCCACGCCCTGTGAGGTTCCAGGCTGGTGTGATGTGTCTCCAAACTTGGTGCAGGTTATAGCACGCCCGGCAATGTCAAAATTGCACCTGTCTCATTTACCCATGTGCCTATGCCACGTCCGATTCTTGCCACTATTCACACCGCTGCGCTGCAACACAACCTGTCGCGCGCACGCCGTGCGGCGCCTGAGGCCAAGCTGTGGGCGGTTGTCAAAGCCAATGCCTACGGCCATGGCATCGAAAGGGTCTATGCCGGCTTTCGTGGTGCCGATGGTTTCGCACTGCTGGATCTGGAGGAAGCCCAGCGGGTACGCGCTCTGGGCTGGCGCGGGCCGATTTTGCTGCTCGAAGGTGTGTTCGAGATGCGCGACCTGGAACTGTGCTCACGCCTGGATCTGTGGCACGTGGTGCACTGTGATGCTCAGATGGACATGCTGTCCGCACATAAAACCAACCAGGGACATCGCGTATTCCTGAAGATGAATTCAGGCATGAATCGCCTGGGTTTTGCACCACAACGCTACCGAGCGGCCTGGACCCGATTGAATGCATTGCCGCAGGTTGAGGAAATTTCGCTGATGACACACTTCAGCGATGCCGATGGCACACGCGGCATCGAACAACAGATGCAGGTATTTGAAGCCGCCACGCACGAATTACCTGGTGAGCGCTCACTCAGCAACAGTGCCGCCACCTTGCGTCACCCTACAGCCAACCTGGCCAGCGACTGGATTCGCCCCGGCATTCTGCTCTACGGTAGTGCGCCGGACTTCGCGGACCACGACGTTGCCCACTGGGAGTTACAGCCCGGCATGACACTGTCTTCAAAATTAATCGCCATACAGTCCCTGGAAGCGGGGGCCAGCATCGGATATGGGTCGACTTTTGTGGCGGAACACCCGCTACAGATCGGTGTGGTGGCGTGCGGCTATGCCGACGGCTATCCAAGACTCTGCCCGACCGGCACCCCCATTCTGGTGGCGGGGGTACGCACCCGAACGCTGGGTCGGGTCAGCATGGACATGATCGCGGTGGACCTGACTGCACCGCTGGCCCAGGGCCAGGCCGTCGATGTCGGTACCGAAGTGACCTTGTGGGGTCGCGCCAGCCACGGCACGGTGCTGGGCATCGATGAGGTGGCCAGATCGGCTGGCACCCTGGGTTATGAGTTGATGTGTGCCCTGGCCACGCGTGTGCCGGTGGTGGTGGAGCCGTGATGGCTTATGTACCGGTTCCTTTGAATCGACTGCAAATCGGCAAACCGCTGCCAGTGGATGTGTGGACGCCGGACGGTCGCCTGCTGCTGCGCCGCGGACAGATTTTGCTGTCCCTGTCGCACCGTGACATGCTCGCCGCCCACCACGCCTGTACCACCGAGGCCGATTCCCGGGCCTGGCTGCGCAGCCTGGAACGCAGCATGCGCTCGATGCGGGCGGCGGGTGTTGATATGGCGGCAATCTCTCGCACACCCATGCCCTACGAAATTCTGGATACCGACTATCTGGAAGGCAGTGGCGTGGATGGCGGCTGGCTGGACTTGCAGGAGGTGTTGCGCAGCCTGTTGTACCAGGGTGCCGACGCTACCCAGCCACTGACGCGATTGCAGGGACTTGAAGAAAAAGCGCTGACCTTGCTGCGCCATGATCCGGACGAGGCCCTGTTTGAGTTGTTTCAGGCGCTGCCCGACCTGAACCTCGGGTATTGCGCCACCCATGCCCTGCTGGCGGGGGTGGTGTGTGCGCTGGCGGCTGAGAAAATTGCCCATCCCGAGGAAAGCCCATCGCTGCTGCTACGGTCGGCCATGGTGATGAACATTGGCATGGCACGCCCTCAAGACAGCCTGACCCGGCAGTATCGGCCGCCGGATCCCGGCCAGCGCCAGATCATCGAAGCGCACCCACCCACCAGCACCGAGATCCTGCGCGGGTTTGGCGTGTCAGACGAAGAGGTTTTGGGTGTGGTGAACTGGCACCACACCCCGGAGCTGGCACCGTTGGTGGCCGAGGACCTGACACGTCTTCGCCTGTTGAACCTGGCTGATGCCCTGATCGCGAAAATGGCCCCGCGTGTCAGTCGCCCGGCCATGGTGCCGCTGGGTGCCACCAAGATGCTGTTGCTGGAAAACGATCCCCGCACCGTGGCGCTGCGCCATGCCATCGCTGCGGTGCTGGGTTTTTACCCGCCTGGCAGCTTGGTGCAACTGGCCAATGGTGAAATTGCCGTGGTAATCAAGCGCGGCAGCCGCGCCAACACCCCACACGTGGCGAGCATCATGAATGCCAAAGGCATTGCCCTGAGCGCGTATGTCTACCACGACACTGCTCATCCTCGCAGCAACGACTATGTGGTGCGTGCGCCGGTGCCGGGCAAGTCCGTCAACATCCGCATCAGCCTGGACAAGGTACGCCGACTGCGCCAGCAGCACGGGGTCTAAAGGCCATGGTGAAGGAGAAAACCCAATTTGTTTGTTCCGACTGTGGTGGCAGCAGTCCCAAATGGCTGGGCAAATGCCCGCATTGCCATGCCTGGAACACGCTGATTGAGTCAGCCCCAGAAGGCAGTGTCACGACCAAAAACAGGTTTGCAGCGCTGGCCAAAACCGCCGAGATTGCCATTCTGGGCGACATCGACGCGGTGGACATGGCCCGCACACCCACCGGTCACGACGAGCTGGACCGGGTGCTGGGCGGCGGCATGGTCGATGGCGGAGTGGTGCTGATCGGCGGCGACCCCGGCATTGGCAAATCGACGCTGCTGTTGCAGGCACTTGATTCGCTGCAGCGCAGCGGCCAAGCCACCTTGTATGTCACGGGTGAAGAAAGCGGCGCCCAGGTGGCACTACGGGCGCGGCGCCTGGGGCTGGACCACTCCCAAGTGCGGGTACTTGCCGAAATCCAGCTGGAGAAAATCCTCGCCACGCTGGATGCCACACGACCCAACATTGCGGTGATTGACTCGATCCAGACGGTCTATTCCGAGCAACTCAGCTCGGCACCCGGTTCGGTCGCTCAGGTACGTGAATGTGCCGCACACCTGACCCGCGCCGCCAAGGCCAATGGCATCTGCATGGTGCTGGTTGGCCACGTCACCAAAGAAGGTGCTCTGGCCGGGCCCCGGGTGCTGGAACACATGGTGGACACCGTGCTGTACTTTGAGGGTGACACCCACAGCAGTTTTCGGTTGGTTCGCGCCATCAAGAACCGTTTTGGCGCGGTCAACGAGATCGGCGTCTTTGCCATGACCGAAAGAGGGTTAAAAGGGGTGAGCAACCCGAGCGCGATATTCCTGAGCCAACATGCCGAACCGGTGCCCGGCAGTTGCGTCATGGTGACCTTGGAGGGAACACGCCCGATGCTGGTGGAAATTCAGGCGCTGGTCGACAGCGGTGGACCCAGCCCACGACGGCTCAGTGTCGGGCTGGACAAGGACCGACTGGCGATGCTGCTGGCAGTGTTGCACCGCCACGCCGGGGTACCGTGTATGGATCAGGATGTATTTGTCAATGCAGTGGGTGGCGTGCGCATCTCGGAGCCGGCGGCCGACCTGGCCGTGCTGCTGGCGATCACCTCGTCATTGCGCGGCAAGGCGCTACCAAAAGGGTTTTTCGCCTATGGTGAAGTCGGGCTGGCGGGCGAAATAAGGCCGGCACCGCGCGGCCAGGAGCGGCTGCGGGAGGCCGCCAAACTGGGTTTTTCTGTGGCCATCGTCCCCAAGGCCAACGCGCCAAAGAAACCACTGGAAGGCTTGACCATCCACGCGGTGGATCGGGTGGAACAGGCGATGGAGATCGTTCGCAGCTTGAGCTGAGTGGCTCCGTTACTGGCGCACCAGCGTTTGGCCAGCCCTTCTGACGCTGTCACCGACGGCCAACCCGGGGTCCTGTTCAAAGTCAAAACTTGCACTACGTCCGTCGTTGTAGGTCACGCTCACGGTCCAGTTTTTTTGCAGACCCATGTTTTCATGGATTTTTTTGCCGGCGTAGGCACCGCCAACCGCACCCGCGATCGTCGCCACATCTTTGCCTCGGCCAGCGCCAATCTGCCGACCCAGAACCGCGCCCGCTACACCGCCCGCCACCAGGCCCAGAGTCGCATCCTGCAATGGCTTTTCAGCCACCGTGATGGCGGTGACGCGACCGCAATCCACACAGTTGCTGGCGGAATAATGGGTACCATAAACCCCGCCGGAGCTCTGATGACGCGTATCGCTGGCTGGCACCTGCGGATTGGACGACCAGCTTCCCTGCGCATGACACAGGTTCACCAGGCCACCCCAACCGATAGCCGTCAACGCGACAAACCCCCTGGTCAACCGCAACGCAGAAATCATGTATGACTCCAATCCCTGTTTTCACGCAACAAGGCACCAAGGATACTGTGCGAAACGGGCGTTAAGCCTCCCTTAATCTGAAAAAAATACAGTGCGGTGATGAGTCCTTTGCATCCGTCGGCGGCATCCGGCGAGCCCAACACCCATTACCAAGTCCCAACGCGCCAGGCAAAACAAGAACGCCGAGTGCTGGCGGCAACCCGCATCGACCAGGGGGAGCACCCCAGTCTGGTGGCTGCATCTTTGGGGATGAGCCGGGCCTGGGCCTACCAATGTTTTGCCGCTCTGAGAAAACACGGTCCCACAAGCTTGTCCGCCAGCACCGGCGGTGGGCGACCGTGCAAGCTCGCGCCAACACAGCAAAGCCAGATTTTTGACTGCCTGAACGGCAAACGTCCCGATCAATGTGATCTGTCTGGCAGTCTATGGACGCAGCAGCGCGTGCAACAGTTGATACACAGCCGCCTGGGCGTCAAGCTGTCGATCCTGACCGTCGCCAACCTGTTGTCGCGCCTTGGTTTGCCGCCCGCCAAACTCAACCATCAGGTGTCGGTGCCGGTGGTGTTTGGCAACTTATTGGGACCATCGACAACACTACTCGCTCTGACCGAACACGCCAGAGCCAAGGGGGCTGACCTTTTGTTCGGCGAAATGCGCACCTGCGCGCACACCGCTTCGCAGCAATTGTGGATGGTCAACCTGAAAGGGGCTTTCTGGTTCAACGTCTGCCCGGATGACTGCAACGCCGCCCAGTTTGTGACCTTGATGAAACGTCTGATGCGTGGACGGAATCGCCCGGTTTGCCTGTTGCTTGGACCAGGTAGCTGGCACTCTGATCCGCTGGTGCAGGACTATCTGAAAACAACCCGGGGGCGGCTGACCCTGCATGACAGGTCGGCACCCGTCGACTCCCGTGTTTCGACACCTTCCGCCCCCTTGAGCCGACGCGCTGCGTCCCAGGTGATGCGCCAGCCAGGCATTCATGCGTATTCTGCTGGCTGAAGACGACAGCATGCTGGGCGACGGCCTGCGTGCCGGTCTGCGCCAACAGGGCTACCAGGTTGACTGGGTGCGCGATGGCCTGGCGGCTGAACGCGAAATGGTCAGTGGCGAATACCAGGCCGCCGTGCTGGATCTGGGCCTGCCTTTCAAGAGCGGATTGGAAGTCCTGCAATCGCTGCGTCTGAGAAAAATCAGTCTGCCGATTCTGGTGCTGACAGCGCGTGATGCGGTGCCCGATCGGATCAAGGGGCTGGATCTGGGTGCCGATGACTATGTCTTGAAGCCGGTCGACCTGTTTGAGTTGGGCGCGCGTCTACGCTCGCTGGTGCGGCGCGCACACGGTCAAACGCAGGATCTGATCGATTGCGACGACTTGCAAATGAACCTGTCGGCACGTCAGGTTAGTCTGCATGGCCAGTCCGTCACCCTGTCAACCCGTGAATTCGACCTGCTGCATGTCCTGCTGCTCAACATGGGTCGGGTTCTGTCACGGGAGCAGCTTGAGCAGCAGCTTTACAGCTGGGGCTGCGAAGTCGAGAGCAACGCGATCGAAGTGCACATTCACCACCTGCGAAAGAAGTTGCGGCCGGACCTGATCCAAACCGTGCGTGGTGTAGGTTACACCGTTGTACGACCCAAGTAAGCCGCAGAGCCATACGGTGCGACTGTTACCTCCGTTGAAATCATTGCAAGCACGCCTGCTCGCATTGTTGCTGGTGATGGTGAGTCTGGTCTGGCTGGCAGCAGCCATATTTACCATGCTCGATACCCAGCATGAACTCGATGAACTGCTGGACGGTCACCTGGCCCAATCGGCAGCTTTGTTGGTTGCACAGCAGACCGGTCATGGCCCGGAGGACACGGCAGGGGACGCTGTGCACAACACAAGCCATGACGATGATGCACCCAGCTTGCACAAATATGCGCCACGGGTCGCGTTTCAGGTGTTTCATGAAGGCCGCCTCAGCCTGCGCTCTGCCAACGCCCCGGTGGCACCCATGTCGCAAAAGACGCGGGGGTTTGATACGGTGGACATGGGCGATCAGACGTCCTGGCGCGTCTTTGCGGCGCAGGGGAACGAGGGCGATGTGCAGGTTTATATTGGTGAATTGCTGTCGTCACGCAACGCCATTTTTTGGGCTGTGCTGCAGGGTGTTTTGATGCCCTTGTTGTTTGCATTGCCGATACTGGGACTGGTTGGCTGGGTTGCGGTACGCCATGGCCTGTCCCCGCTGCGCAGCTTGAGCCGGGTGCTGGCACAGCGCCAGGCGCAGGCACTCGATGCAGTGGAACTGGGTGATATGCCGTCTGAAGTCGAGCCCGTCGTCCAGGCACTTAACGCCTTGCTGGAGCGCATCCAACAGATGCTGGCAACCGAGCGGCGCTTTACCGCTGACGCAGCCCATGAACTGCGCACGCCGATCGCGGCGATCCGGATGCAGGCGCAGGTCGCACTGGGTGCCGGCGCCGACCAAGTCGGGCGCAATCACGCGCTGGCCCAGACCCTGGCCGGATGCGACCGTGCCACACATCTGGTGGAACAACTGCTGACGCTGTCGCGGCTTGACGCCAGCGCAGCAGCGCCGTCCGGGCGATCCGATGTGTCCGAGTTGGCGCAGCAGGTTGCGGCCGAGGTTGCACCGGTGGCATTGAGCCGCAAGCAAACACTTGAACTGGAGGCGCCGGCGCCCTGCCTGATTGCGGCAGACGCCGCATTGACCGCTGTTTTGCTGCGCAACCTGGTAGACAACGCGCTGCGCTACAGCCCCGACGGTGCACGGGTTTGGGTGTCTGTGCGGTGCTCCGGGTCAAAGGTGACGCTCACAGTGCAAGACAGTGGGCCGGGGCTTGATGAAGCCGGTATGGCACGCCTGGGCGAGCGGTTCTTTCGGGTTTTGGGCAGTGAGCAACCCGGTAGCGGTTTGGGCTGGTCGATTGTGCGGCGAATTGCTTCGGTCTATCAGGCACAAATCGACGTGACGCGTTGCCCGGCGCTTGGAGGTCTGTGCGTCGCGGTCTCCTGGCCGCGCTGACTGATTACATCTGCTTACGCTTTTATACAGACAGTAACACGCTCAAGCTCGAAACTCCTTATCGTCTTTTACGAAAGGGTTTTCATGAAACATCTCTTCCAAGCGGGCTGCGTGACTGCACTTGCCTTTGCTTTCACGCAGGGCCTGCATGCCCAAACGGCACCACCGACAGGCCGACTGCTGGCATCCAACTGTTTTCAGTGCCATGGCACTAACGGCAAAGGTCCCGGGTTTGACAAACTGAGTGGCGAGTCGGCCAACGAGATTTACAAGGAACTCAAAGAGTTTCAGAGTGGCAAAGAGGGTCAGGGCATCATGGCCAAACATGCCATGGGCTATACCGATGCCCAATTGCTGTCCCTCGCCAGTTGGCTGGCTACCCAGCGTTAACCCTGTCCATCTGGAGAAACACATGCAAAGAAGATATTTCCTCTCGAAAAGCGGCATATTGCTGGCGGCAAGCTCACCCTTGGCCTGGGCCGATGACGACAAGAAAAAGGGCAAGAAAACCTATGGCAACGCCACGGGTTCACCTGCGCCCGCGCCGACACCAACGGCTGCCTCAGGCGTCAAATCCCGTGTGATCGTGATTGGAGGCGGTATGGCTGGCGCAACTGTGGCCAAGTACTTGCGGCTGTGGGGCAACAACATTGGCGTGACGCTGATCGAGCGTGAAAGCAGCTATGTCTCCAACATCATGAGCTCGCTGGTGTTGTCCGGCCAGCGCACCATGGCCAGCCTGACCTACAACTACAGCAAACTGGTGTCGGCCTATGGCGTCACCGTGATCAAAAGTGATGTCCAGGAGATCGATACGGTTGGCGTGAAAGTGAAGCTGGCAGACGGCACCATCCTGGCTGCCGACCGCATCGTGATCGCGCCGGGCATTGATTTTGATGAGGTAAAGGGCTTGGGCGCATCCGATCGCATGCCGCACGCCTGGAAGGCTGGCATGCAAACGACTTTGCTTGCCAACCAGCTCAAGGCCATGACGGACGGCGGCACCTTTGCGCTGACCATTCCCAAAGCCCCATACCGCTGCCCGCCCGGCCCGTACGAACGGGCTTGCCTGGTTGCTGACTGGCTGAAGAAGAACAAGCCCAGGTCCAAGGTCATTGTGTTGGATGCCAACCCTGTCATCCAGGCCGAGAAGCTGGTGTTTGAAGCAGCTTTCAAAATGCACAACATTGATTACATCCCCAATGCCGAGGTGAATAGTGTGGATCCTGCCAAGATGAGTCTGGACACCACCATGGGCCCGCAATTGGGTCTGGGTGTGGTGAACCTGATCCCGCCCCAAAAGGCCGGCAGCCTGATTGCCAAAGCCGAACTTAACAACTCTGCGGATGGTCGGTTTGCCACCGTCAAGCACCTGACTTACGAGAGCACCAAGGCGCCGAAGATCCACATCATTGGCGACGCCAGCGATACCACCCAGCCCAAGGCAGGTCACATTGCAAACCAGGAAGCCAAGGTCTGCGCCGATGCCATCGTGCGCGCCTTGGCCGGGCTACCGCCCGACCCGGCACCAGTGACCAACTCGGCCTGTTACTCGACCATTACCATGTCGCAGGCCTCCTGGCTGACCGCGGTTTACCAGTACGACACGGCCACGTCCAAAATGAAGGTCGGTGGTGCCGGGGTTGCAGCCTCTGAGACCTGGGATTCGGAGAACTTCAAGGAGATGAACACCTGGTTCAACGCCTTGATGGCGGACAGCTTCGCCTGATGCTCACGCGTTAAAGCGCATCCAAGGGGGCTGGCCAGGGTAGGGCCAGCCCCGTAAAATAACGGTTTTGACCTTCAGTGCAACGCTGACTATTAAGGAACAACCGATGAGTCCCCTACCCCCCTCAATGGCTGACCGCGACGGCAAAATCTGGATGGATGGCCAGATGGTGGACTGGCGCGAAGCCAAGATCCACGTGCTGACCCACACCCTGCACTACGGCTGCGGCGCTTTTGAAGGTGTGCGCGCTTACAACACGGTCAATGGCACAGCCATCTTTCGCCTCGAAGAACACACCGACCGACTCTTCAATAGCGCCAAGATTCTGCGCATGAAGATTCCGTTTACCAAAGAGGAAGTCAACGAGGCGCAAAAAGCTGTCATCCGTGAGAACAAGCTCGAATCCGGCTACCTGCGTCCGCTGACCTGGATTGGCGACAAAAAGCTCGGTGTCTCACCCAAGGGCAACACCATTCACCTGATGGTGGCGGCCTGGCCCTGGGGTGCCTACCTGGGCGAAGAAGGCATGAAACGCGGCATCCGCGTGAAAATTTCGAGCTTTACCCGGCATCACGTCAACATCACCATGACCCAGGCCAAGGCGGTCAGCAACTACACCAACTCGATTCTGGCCAATCTGGAGGCCACCGATGACGGCTACGATGAGGCAATGTTGCTTGACGCCAATGGTTTTGTCTCGGAGGGGGCAGGCGAGAATCTGTTTGTGGTGAAAGACGGCGTGGTGTACACGCCGGATTTGTCGGCCGGTGCCCTCAACGGCATCACCCGCAACACCGTCTTGCACATTTGCAAGGACCTGGGCCTAGAACTGGTGCAAAAGCGTATCACCCGTGACGAAGTCTACATTGCCGACGAGGCCTTCTTCACCGGCACCGCCGCCGAGGTGACCCCGATTCGTGAACTTGACCGGATTGAACTCGGCAAAGGCGCTTATGTGGGCAGCCGTGGTCCGATCACCGAGAAAATCCAAAGCGCGTTTTTTGACATCGTGAACGGCCGCAATCCGAAATACGCACACTGGTTAAGCCAAATCTAGGACCACATCAGAGCAACAACATCATGGCAAACCTAAACATCGAGATTTTGGCCAAAGACCTCAACCAGCAAGGCGGGGTTTTCTGCCCAAGCCCGCTGGCGGACATGAAACTGTGGAACAGCCACCCCAAGGTGTTCCTGAATGTGGCTGCGACAGGGCAAGCGAGATGCCCGTATTGCGGCACGCTGTACCAACTCAAAGACGGTGAACATTTCCACGGCCATTGAAGGCCCGTCGCGCCGATCCGCCGCCACCCTTCAATGAGCCCGGCTTGACGCGTTCGCTCGTCATTGCACCGCAGTGGATCGGTGACGCCGTCATGACCGAGCCCTTGCTTCGGCGGTTGTATGCGCGCGGAGAACGGCTGGTGGTGGGAGCGCTGCCATGGGTGGCACCGGTTTACCGCGCCATGCCGCAGGTGGCGCAGGTGATCGAGTTTCCGTTTTCGCACGGTGGATTGCAGTTTCGCGAGCGGCAACGACTGGCGCGTCAGCTGGACGCGCAGTTTGATGTGGCTTATATCTGTCCCAACTCCCTCAAGAGTGCGCTGCTGCCATTCCTTGCGCGGATACCCAGGCGCATCGGCTATCTGGGAGAGGCGCGCGTTGGATTGTTGACCCATCGGCTGAAAAACCCGCCCAAGTCACAACGGCCGCCGATGGTGGCCTTTTACTCGGCGCTCAGTGGTGAGACAGACTTGGCCAGTGACCGCCCTCATCTGCACCTGGCGGTGGCTGAGGTGGAAGCCGTGCTCCACGATCTGGGCTTGCAACGCCATGCCTACTACGTGTTCGCTCCGGGGGCGGAGTTTGGCCCGGCCAAACGCTGGCCAACCCGCCACTTTGCGGCGCTAGCCAGGCAACTGAAGCTGCCGGTGGTGTTGTTAGGTTCAGCCAAGGATTCGGCGCTTTGCGATGACATCTTGCAGGCCGTGGCAGGGTTGCAAAACCCCGTTCTTAATTTGGCAGGGAAAACCACGCTAGCCCAAGCTCTGTCTGTCATTGAAGCTAGTCAATGCATAGTGAGCAACGACTCCGGCCTGATGCATGTGGCAGCGGGCTTTGCGGTGCCGCAAATCGCCTTGTTCGGCTCCAGCAGCCCCCTGCACACACCACCCCTGAACGATAAGGCACAGGTTCTGTGGTTAAAACAAAGCCCCAACTACCGGCCAGCGCTCGACTGTGCGCCGTGTTTTGAGCGTGTTTGCCCACTTGGTCACACCCGCTGCCTGAACGACATTCAGCCCCAGGACGTGCTTCGTCTTTTGTAGCTATCACGACCTCGCTCTATTACGCTGATGGCATTTTTGAGTAAAAAAAAGCCACCGCGAGGTGGCTTGTAAAGATTCCCCGAGGGGAACCGTCGTTGGAAACTCTCCGTTGGTCAAAAACAGCGTCCTGACACTCTCCAAATCATTTTGCTTCATGGCTGTGACAGCAGCTGAGGTCTACTGTAGCGGGGTCGCACAACATTGGGTATCCCCCATTTGGGGGATATTGCAAGGTATTTTTGAAAAAAATCCAAAAAATCGGTAAGGCTTCGCGCGTCAAGCCGCTTTTTCGGGCGTCAAAGGCAGTTCGATCACAAAACAGGCACCACCGCCCGGGTGATCCTGACAAAAGGCACGACCGCCATGGCGCACGGCAATGGATTTAACCAGAGCCAGAGCCAGCCCGACCCCGCCGTCACGCTCGGTTGCACCCGGCAGCCGATAAAACGGCTCAAAGATGCGCTCATGCAGTGCCGCAGGCACACCTGGCCCGCGATCACAAACACGGATCTCGACCCGGTCCTTCTGCCGTGACAGCAACAACCGGATTTCACCGGCTGCATGACGGCGCGCGTTCTCAAGCAGATTGCGTACGGCGCGGCGCAACAACTTGGCCACCCCCTGCACGGCGAGTTCAGTGGCTACCGCGTCACCGCAGGTGCCCACCTCGGACGCCACGATGTCAAGATCAGCGCCCACGCGTGCGCATTCCTCGGCAGCTAGTCCGATCAGGTCAACCGACTCGACAGTACCCATATCGGCCTGGCGCGCATCGAGTCGGCTGGCCAGCAAGATCTCGTCGATCAGTTGGTCAAGTTCCGTGATATTTCGCGCAATTTCGCCCCTGAACGCCTCAGACGCAGCTGGCCCCAACAACTCCAGACCAATACGAATGCGGGCCAAGGGTGAACGGAGCTCGTGTGATGCATTGGCGAGCAGGGACCTCTGCGATGCCAGCAGGGTCTCATGGGACTGAACCAGGGTCTGGATGCGCTCGGCAGCACTGTTGAATCGACGCGCCAGAAAGGCCACTTCATCCTGCCCGGCTTCGGGGACACGAATAGACAAGTCACCGTCGCCCCACTGCTTGACACCATCTTGCAAGCGTTCAAGGCGCCGCGTCAGGGTGCGCACGATCGGATAGGTTGCCAAAGCCACCGCGATACCAACCCACACCAGCATCCAGGCAAAGCCAAAGGGAGGTCGGCTCCAGAAGGACGGCGGTGCCCGCAAGAAACGCATTCGCATGGTCTGCCCGTCATGCATGCGCACGGTGAAGTCGGCACCACCCGTGCGATCCAAATCGGGTCCGGAGGTCAAACCAAGGTCAATATCCCTCTGGTTGGCAGAATGTCCGCGTGGCCCATGTGGCAAAGGGATGGCGTCAGTTGGCACCTGCTGCCGCCAGGCTGGCCCGGATTCCCGCTCAGTCAGATCGTCGGGCGCTGCCGGTCGTCGACCACGGCCAATCACCTGGCCCGCCTCATTGCGCACCACCACATCTCGCAGCGGTGGCTCTGCCGCCATCCGCCAGATCCACCCGACCAAAAGGGTCAACACCGCAACCGCCAGCACCACGGCCAGCCAGATACGGATGTAGAGCTTATTCAGCATGACGCACGGTGGCGCTCAGTCTTGCTGGCGGGCAAAGACATAGCCAACGCCGCGCACCGTCAAGATGCGCTTGGGTGACTTCGGGTCAAGCTCGATGGCGGCGCGGATCCGGCCCATGTGCACGTCAATCGAACGGTCGAACGCGTCGAGTTCGCGGCCGCGAACGGCCTCCATGATCTGATCACGCGTCAACACCCGTCCCGCACGTTCTGCCAGCGCGACCAGCAGGTCAAACTGGTAGGAAGTGAGATCACACACTTGGCCAGCCACGCTGACCACCCGTGCATCCTGATCAATCTCAAGCGAACCAAAAGACAACACCTGATGCGACGTCACGGTCGGCTCTGCCTGGCGCCGCAGGACAGCGCGGATACGTGCCAGCAACTCCCGCGGCTCGAACGGCTTGGGCAAATAGTCATCAGCGCCCATCTCAAGGCCAATGATGCGGTCCATCGGATCGCCTTTGGCGGTGAGCATCAGAATGGGGGTACTTGCCACCGGGCCGCTCATCGCGCGGATGCGGCGGCACACCTCCAACCCGTCCATGTCCGGCAGCATCAGGTCCAGCACCACCAGGTGCGGTGTGGTCGAGCGCAACATGGACAAACCGGTCTGGGCGTCTCCGGCGTGGTCGACCTGATAGCCCGATTGACGCAGGTACTCAGCCACCATGTGGGCCAGGCGCGCATCATCTTCGATCATCAGCAGGTGTTGGTTCATGGCCTGAGAGTCTAGTGATTTACCGACACGCTGGTTTGAAGTTCAGGTAAAGATAGGTAAAACCTGGCCAGAACTTTTTTGTAGCATAAGGTCCAATGCAGTTAAGCGCTAGACGCCAATTTAATCCGAGATGTGAGCGCCACCAAAACCAGTACCGGCAAGCCCAGCAAGGCCGTGGCAACAAAAAACTGGGGGTAGCCAAAGGCGTCGACATAGCGACCCGAGTAACCGGCCACAAACTTGGGCAGCAGCAACATCATCGAACTGAAGAGTGCATACTGCGTGGCGGAATAACTGACATTGGTGAGGCTCGACAAATAGGCAATGAAGGCAGCAGATGCCACCCCACCGGCCAGGTTGTCGGCTGAGATCACCCAGATCAGCCCGCTAAGGTCATGCCCTCGCGTACTCAAGGCTGCAAACAGCAAATTGCTGGCAGCGCTGAGCACCGCACCCAGCATCAACACCCGCATCACCCCCAGACGCAGCGCCAGTGCGCCGCCCACAAAAGCACCGACCAATGTCATGATGACGCCATAAATCTTGGTCACGGCGGCAACCTCGTCTTTGCTATAGCCCATGTCGACATAAAACGGATTGGCCATGATGCCCATGACCACATCGCTGATGCGGTAAGTGCCGATCAAGGTAAGGATCAGCACTGCGTGCCAGCGATAACGCTGCAGAAAGTCGGCAAACGGTGCCACCAGCGCGCCGTGAAGCCAATCGAGCGCATTGCGAGCAGGCGTCAGCGGCCGGGCCGCCGGTTCGGGTGAGAACAGCACGGTGACGACCCCAAGCACCATACTGGCGGCCATCACCAGGTAGGCGGTTTGCCACGCACTGTGCTGATAAGTGGCAAGCGCTGGGTCCTGCGCGCGCGCCGCAATCCACAGCACACCGGCACCGGACCAGATCATGGCAAGCCGGTACCCGGTCTGGTACGCAGCTGCCAGTGCGGCCTGGCGACTGGTGTCTGCGGATTCAATCCGATAGGCATCCAGCGCAATATCCTGCGTCGCAGATCCAAAAGCCACAGCCAGGGCACCCCACACCACGGGCGTCAAAGCCAACTGCGGGTCATTGAACGACATCGCCACCAAACCGACCAGTATGGCCAATTGCGAGAGCAGCAACCAGCTGCGACGCCGTCCGAGTCTGGCCGTCAAAAAGGGAATGGGCAAGCGGTCCACCAAGGGTGCCCACATCCACTTGAAGGCATAGGCCAATCCAACCCAGCTCAGATAACCAATGGTGGTACGGTCAATGCCCGCTTCACGCAGCCAGAAACTGAGGGTACCGAGCACCAACAGCAGTGGCAAACCTGCCGAAAATCCCAACAACAACAGGCGCAGCGTCGCTGGCTCCAGATACACCTTCAGCGTCTCTAGCCAGCTGGACCGCACTATCTTGACGCGATCATCCGGGTTCGTCATGGTCTAGCCCTTTGATTCGTGACCTACAACTCTGAGTGAGTCAATGTGTCGCAAAGCAAAACGCCCACAATCTGTGGGCGTTTTGCTTCGGGGCTGAGCCCCATGTTTTGGTTGCGCGAGAAGGATTTGAACCTCCGACCTTTGGGTTATGAGCCCAACGAGCTACCAGACTGCTCCATCGCGCGGTATGTTCTGATTGTACCTTACTCAGGTCGACGCAACGGCTGGAGCGGACGATTCTGTCGCATCTTCCACGCCGCGATCGACCAATTCAACCAGGGCCATTGGTGCATTGTCGCCAACCCTAAAGCCCATCTTCAAAATGCGCGTGTAACCACCTGGCCGCGCCTTGAACCGAGGACCCAATACGTCGAACAACTTCACAACACTGTCACGATCGCGCAAACGGTCAAACGCCAGTCGACGATTGGCCACGGTGGCAACTTTGGCAAGCGTGATCATCGGCTCAATCACACGGCGCAGTTCCTTGGCTTTCGGAACAGTGGTCTTGATCGCCTCGTGTGCAATCAGTGAATTCATCATGTTGCGCAGCATTGCCAAACGATGAGAAGAGGTTCTGTTAAGTTTCCGTAATCCGTGTCCGTGACGCATAGTGATTTCCTTTGTATATTAAGCAGGCAGCCGTATCAGGTACTGTCCGATGCGCTAAATCTCAGCGCTTTTCAAGGGCCGCTGGAGGCCAGCTTTCCAATTTCATTCCGAGGGTCAGGCCGCGTGAGGTCAACACTTCCTTGATCTCATTGAGAGATTTACGACCCAAATTGGGTGTCTTGAGCAATTCGTTCTCGGTGCGCTGGATCAAGTCGCCGATGTAATAGATATTTTCAGCTTTCAGGCAGTTGGCCGAGCGCACGGTCAACTCAAGCTCATCCACCGGGCGCAGCAAGACCGGGTCAAACTGCGCACCACCGCGAGACGAGGATGACACGATGGTGTCAATCTCACCACCCTCCAACTGTGCAAACACCGCCAGTTGTTCCACCAGGATCTTTGCCGACGCGCGAACTGCATCTTCCGCAGACAGCGCGCCATTGGTCTCAATGTCGACAATGAGTTTATCAAGATCGGTACGCTGCTCCACCCGTGCACTCTCGACCGTATAACTGACACGACGGACAGGCGAAAAGGAGGCATCCAGCACAATACGGCCAATGGATTTCGAGGGCTCATCACCGTGACGGCGCATGGTCCCTGGCACGTAACCGCGACCTTTTTCTACCTTGATCTGCATGTCAATCTTGCCACCCGCTGCGAGATTGGCGATCACATGCGACGGGTTGATGATCTCCACATCGTGAGGGGTCTGAATATCACCGGCTGACACCACGCCTTCGGTGTCTTTGCGCAGACTCAGCGTCACTTCATCACGGTTATGCAGTTTAAAAACGACACCCTTGAGGTTCAAAAGAATGTTGACCACATCCTCGTGAACACCATCAATCGATGAATACTCATGCAAAACGCCCGCGATGGTGACTTCGGTGGGTGCATAACCCGGCATCGAAGACAACAATACGCGCCGCAATGCATTGCCCAAGGTATGACCGTAACCCCGTTCAAAGGGCTCAAGCACAACTTTGGCACGATTAGTCGACAGTTGCTCAACCTGAATCGTCTTTGGTTTTAACAAATTACTTTGCATGGAAAATCCTCTCAATACCCCCGATTCGTTACGTCGGTAAGGCTGACTAAAAGAGCAAAAGCCAGTCCGGGCTTTTGCTGCAAACCAGTGACAACTTCAGATTAACGAGAGTACAACTCAACAATCAGCGATTCGTTCACATCCGCCGCAAACTGATCACGATCAGGAACTGCTTTGAAAACACCCTCAGCCTTGTCGGCATTCACGTCAACCCAAGCAGGCATACCCACTTGCTGAGCCAGTTGCAAAGCTTCAAGCACACGGTTCTGCTTGGCGGACTTCTCACGCACTGCGATCACATCACCCACTTTCACCATGAAAGAAGGGATATTGACAGGCTTGCCGTTCACCAGCATCGCCTTGTGCGAAACCAGTTGCCGCGCCTCAGCACGGGTCGAACCAAAACCCATCCGGTAAACCACGTTGTCCAAACGGGTCTCCAGCAATGCCAACAAATTGGAACCGGTATTGCCTTTACGGCGATCAGCTTCCTGAAAGTAGCGACGGAACTGTTTTTCCATCACACCATACATGCGCTTGACTTTCTGCTTTTCGCGCAGTTGAAGGCCGAAGTCGGATGTACGGGCACCCGAGGTGCGACCGTGTTGACCGGGTTTCGAGTCGAACTTGGCCTTATCCCCAATGGAACGACGTGCGCTCTTGAGGAAAAGGTCTGTACCTTCACGGCGGGAAAGTTTGGCCTTGGGGCCGAGATAACGTGCCACTTGAGTTTCCTTTTAATCATCTACCGCAAACATGCGGGAGCCACAGTCATTGAAGCTGTGGCGGTGGGCTTGGTTGAAAATACTAAATACGACGGCGCTTTTGCGGCCGACATCCGTTGTGCGGCACCGGCGTAACGTCAGCAATCATGTTGATACGAATGCCCAGGGCAGCCAACGCACGCACCGAAGACTCGCGACCAGGTCCGGGACCCTTGATCTCAACGTCAAGGTTCTTGATCCCTTGTTCAATCGCGGCACGCCCCGCCACCTCTGATGCAACCTGAGCTGCAAAGGGGGTTGACTTGCGCGAGCCCTTGAATCCTTGTCCACCTGACGACGCCCAGGACAAAGAATTGCCCTGACGGTCCGTGATGGTGATGATCGTGTTGTTAAACGACGCATGAACGTGCGCAATGCCGTCCGCTACGTTCTTGCGAACTTTCTTGCGTACACGCTGAGCGGCGTTGTTAGCTGGTGCTTTTGCCATGGTAATCCTTCAAATAACTTATTTCTTCAGCGAAGCAGCCGCTTTACGGGGACCCTTGCGTGTGCGTGCATTGGTACGCGTGCGCTGACCACGCAACGGCAAGCCACGACGATGACGGAAACCTCTATAACACCCGATGTCCATCAACCGCTTGATGTTCATGGTGGTCTCGCGCCGCAAATCGCCTTCGATGGTGAACTTGGCTACTTCATCACGAACTTTCTCAAGCTCATGATCGGTCAGATCCTTGATTTTTTTGGAATAGTCAATGCCGCAAGCCTCACAGATCTTGCGGGCCCGACTGCGACCGACGCCGAAAATGGCAGTCAAGCCGATTTCGGAATGCTTTTGCGGCGGAATGTTAATACCAGCGATACGTGCCATTTTGGTCCTCTATAACTTTTGCAATTAACCCTGGCGCTGCTTGTGACGGGGATCCGTACAGATAACCCGAACAATGCCGTGACGCCGAATAATCTTGCAGTTACGGCATATTTTTTTAACCGAAGCCGAAACTTTCATTTCACTCTCCTAAACAAATCATTGAAAGACTAACTATTTCGCTCTAAAGACAATCCGTGCCCGACTCAAGTCATACGGCGTCAGTTCAACGGTCACCTTGTCACCTGGCAGAATCCGGATGTAGTGCATACGCATCTTGCCTGAAATATGCCCCAGCACGATATGCCCATTTTCCAGTTTGACCCTGAAGGTTGCATTGGGAAGATTTTCAACAATCTCGCCTTGCATTTGTATAACGTCATCTTTTGCCATAAGTAACCTTCTCAAGAAGACTTGAAATTAGCCTTCTTTAGCAAAGACTCATATTGCTGCGACATCAGATAGTTTTGCACCTGGGCCATAAAGTCCATCGTTACCACAACAATAATCAGCAAAGATGTACCGCCAAAATAAAACGGAACGTTGTACTTCAGAATCAAGAATTCCGGCAACAAACAAACCAAGGTGATATATATGGCACCAACGAAGGTAAGGCGCAACAAAATCTTATCAATGTACTTGGCTGTATTGTCACCAGGACGAATGCCCGGCACAAATGCTCCACTCTTTTTCAAGTTTTCTGCCGTCTCACGACTATTGAATACCAATGCCGTGTAGAAGAAACAGAAAAATATGATGGCGGCCGCGTACAACATCACATAAATAGGTTGCCCAGGCGTCAATGAACCCGCAATGTCCTTGAGCCAGCGCATGGAATCACCAGCACTGAACCACCCCACCACGGTCGCCGGCAACAAAATGATGGACGACGCAAAAATGGGAGGAATCACACCCGCCATATTGAGCTTGAGGGGCAAGTGAGAAGATTGCCCACCATAGACCTTGTTACCGACCTGCCGCCGCGCATAGTTAACCAGAATCTTGCGCTGACCACGTTCCACAAACACCACAAAATAAGTCACCAGTCCAACCAGAACAATGATGAACAGCGAAACAATGATGCTCATTGCTCCGGTTCTGACCAACTCAAGCAAGCCTCCAATGGCGTTGGGCAAACCAGCCGCAATACCACCAAAAATAAGAATAGAAATACCATTGCCGAGCCCCCGCTCGGTGATCTGCTCACCCAACCACATCAAAAACATGGTTCCTGCGGTCAAGGTGACCACCGCAGTCATACGAAAACCAAAACCAGGCGCGATCACCAATCCAGCCGAGCTTTCCAGCGCGACAGCAATGCCCAATGACTGGAACAAAGCCAACCCAAGCGTGCCATAGCGGGTGTACTGAGTAATCTTGCGTCGGCCCGCTTCACCTTCTTTTTTGAGCTGCTCGAAAGCAGGCAACACATACCCCATCAGCTGCATGATGATCGATGCAGAAATATAGGGCATGATCCCCAATGCAAAGATCGTGAACCGCGACAAGGCTCCACCTGAAAACATGTTGAACATGCCCAGAATACCGCCCTGCTGTCCCTTGAAGAATTGCTGCAACTGAACCGGATCAATGCCAGGAACCGGAATGTGCGCACCAATCCGATAGACCACAAGTGCCAGCAGCAGAAAAACCAGTCGGCGCTGGAGATCTCCGTACTTACCTGTTTTAGCAGCGGCTGCTGAGCTGGTTACCACTTGTGACAGTCTCTCGTATCAATTAAGCCAGTGACCCACCAGCCGCCTCAATGGCAGCCTTGGCGCCAGCAGTGGCACCAATGCCTGTCAACTTGACCGCCTTGGAAATGTCGCCCGTCTTGATTACCTTGACGACCTTGGCCAATTCACCCACCAGACCTGCCTGCTTGAGCACCAGAATGTCAACCTCAACCAGACCCAAAGCGTCCAGTGCCTGCAAGCTGATCTCAGCGTTGAACTTGAGCAAAGCCGACTTGAAGCCACGCTTTGGCAAGCGGCGCTGCATCGGCATCTGACCACCTTCAAAGCCGACTTTATGATAGCCACCTGCGCGCGACTTTTGACCCTTGTGACCACGCCCGGCGGTCTTACCAAGACCCGAGCCAATGCCGCGACCCACGCGCCGTTTGTAGTGCTTGGCACCATCAGCGGGTTTAATACCGTTAAGTTCCATTGTCAGCCTCTCAGAGCACCTTGACCAGATAACTGATCTTGTTAATCATGCCGCGCACCTCAGGTGTGTCGGCGAGTTCGCTGGTACTGTTCAACTTGCGCAAACCCAGACCACGCACCGTCGCACGATGTGACTCGGCGCACCCGATCGGACTGCGCACCAGCTTTACCGTTACTTTCTTTTCTGTTGTCATCTTGAACGCTCCAATCAGGCAAACAGCTCTTCAACCGTCTTGCCACGTTTAGCGGCAACGACTGAAGGGGTAGTGGCGCGGGACAGGGCATCCAACGTCGCACGCACCATGTTGTACGGATTGCTGGAACCATGGCTCTTGGCAACGATATCGGTGATCCCGATGACTTCGAATACCGCGCGCATGGGGCCTCCGGCAATAATGCCGGTACCTTTGGGGGCGGGTGCCATCATCACAGAGGCGGCACCATGATGGCCCATGACCCGGTGATGAATCGAACCATTCTTGAGCGCGACCTTGGACATGTTGCGACGGGCTTCTTCCATCGCTTTTTGCACGGCAGCCGGAACCTCTTTGGACTTGCCCTTACCCATGCCAACGGTACCGTCACCGTCGCCAACCACGGTCAAGGCAGCAAAACCGAGAATACGTCCACCCTTAACCACCTTGGTTACACGGTTGATCGCAATCATCTTTTCGCGCAGACCGTCCTCAGGACCCTCTGCCTTACCTTGCATTTTTGCTTGTACTTTAGCCATCTTTAGTTTCCGATCTGCTTAGAACTGCAAGCCAGCTTCACGTGCCGAATCTGCCAGCGCCTTGACGCGGCCATGGTACGCAAAGCCAGCGCGATCAAACGCCACTTTTTCAACGCCGACAGCCTTGGCCTTCTCAGCAACCCGCTTGCCAATCACCTGAGCCGCGGCGACATTGCCACCTTTGCCAGAACCACCCAGCGCTGCACGAACCTCTGCCTCTGCTGTGGAAGCCGTTGCCAGAACACGCGCACCGTCTCCGGAAATAACGCTGGCATAGATGTGCAGATTGGTACGATTCACCGTCAACCGGGCGACACCCTGATTGGCGATGCGAATGCGAGTCTGGCGAGCCCGACGAAGACGCTGTTCTTTTTTGTTCAACATGCTGCAGCCCCTTATTTCTTCTTGGTTTCTTTGATAACCACTTTTTCGTCCGAGTAGCGAATACCCTTGCCTTTGTACGGCTCAGGAGGACGAATCGCACGGATCTCAGCAGCCACCTGACCAACACGCTGCCGATCGGCACCCTTGATCACAATTTCAGTCGGCGTTGGAGTTGTCACCGTGATGCCTTCTGGCATATCTTTGTTGACCGGGTGCGAATAGCCAACCGCGAGATTCAGTTTGTTGCCTTGGGCTTGCGCTTTGTAGCCAACACCGATCAAGTTCAGCTTCTTCTCGAAACCCTTGGTGACACCAATCACCATGTTATTGACCAACTGACGCATGGTGCCAGTCATGGCATCAGCGGCACGGGTGTCATTGGTGGCAACAAAACTCAGTTTGCCAGCGTCACTCGACACCGCAACCAAACTGCTTTGTGGCACCAGCAACAGGCCACCAGCGCCTTTGATGCTCAAATTCTGCTCACCCACCGAAACTTCGACACCGGCAGGGATAACAACGGGTAATTTACCAATACGGGACATTTGTAGTTCTCCTGAATGTCACGCTTTAAGCGACGTAACAAAGCACTTCACCGCCAACACCTGTGGCGCGCGCTTTGCGGTCGGTCATCACACCTTTGGGTGTGGTCACGATAGCCACGCCCAGCCCGTTTTGAACCTGCGGAATGGCACCGCTACCACGGTACACCCGCAGACCAGGGCGACTGACTCGCTCGATACGCTCAATGACCGGGCGACCTGCATAGTATTTAAGGGCTATCTCAAGCTCCGAAACACCATTGACGGCGTTGACCTTGAAATCATCGATATAACCTTCGTCCTTCAATACTTGGACGATCGCCACCTTCACCTTGGAAGACGGGACACGCACCGACGCTTTGGCAACCATCTGCGCATTGCGAATGCGGGTCAGGAGGTCGGCAATGGGATCACTCATACTCATATCTTGTCTCCTGCCGCTTACCAGCTAGCCTTGACAATGCCTGGAATCTCACCGGCAAAGGCCATTTCACGAATCTTGGCGCGTGCCAAGCCGAAGTGCGCAAAAGTTCCACGGGGGCGCCCCGTGATTTCGCAGCGGTTGCGCTGACGCGTCGGGTTGGCGTTGCGAGGCAACATTTGCAAGCCCAGACGAGCGGCAGCGCGCTCGTCCTCGGTGCGCTTGGCATCCTTAGAGATCGCCTTCAGTTCCGCATGTTTTTTTGCGTACTTGGCAACCAGTTTGTCGCGTTTGAGTTCGCGTTCGATCAAAGCCATCTTAGCCACAGATCACCTCAGTTCTTGAAGGGAAAACGGAAGCCGGCCAGAAGCGCTTTGCACTCGTCGTCGGTCTTGGCCGTGGTCGTGATACTGATATTGAGACCACGCAAGGCATCCACCTTGTCGTATTCAATCTCAGGGAAAATGATTTGCTCTTTGACGCCAATGTTGTAATTGCCGCGGCCATCAAAAGCGCGCCCGGATATCCCCCGGAAATCTCGCACACGCGGCAGAGCCACAGTGACAAAGCGGTCCAAGAATTCGTACATTTGCGCGCCACGCAGCGTCACCATGCAACCAATGGCCTGATTTTCACGGATCTTGAAGCCCGCAATCGCCTTCTTGGACATTGTGACCACGGGTTTTTGCCCTGCAATCTTGGTCAGATCCGCAACCGCATGATCCATCACCTTCTTGTCAGCAACCGCCTCACTCACACCCATATTGAGTGTGATCTTGGTCATACGCGGCACCTGCATCGGTGACTTGTAGCCAAACTTGGCGATCAGTTCGGGCGCGAGTTTGTCGCGGTAGAGTTCTTGCAAACGAGCCATGTTCATGCCACCTTGATTTCTTCGCCGCTGGACTTGTAGACGCGAACGCGCTTGCCATCAGCCAACACTTTGACACCCACCCGGTCCGCCTTGCCCGTGGCCGCATTGAAAATTGCCACATTGGACTGGTGTATCGGCATGGTTTTTTCAACAATGCCACCCGCCTCACCCTTCATGGGATTTGGCTTGGCATGTTTTTTGACCAGATTGACACCCTCGACCACCAGATGGGAGTCATCTTTACGCAGGCTTACCTTGCCACGCTTACCTTTGTCACGCCCTGCGAGCACGATGACATCATCGCCTTTGCGAATTTTGTTCATGAGATGTCCTTACAAAACTTCAGGCGCCAAGGACACGATCTTCATGAACTTTTCAGTGCGCAACTCACGCGTCACCGGTCCAAAAATACGTGTGCCGATCGGCTCCAACTTGGCATTCAGCAACACTGCGGCATTGCCATCAAACTTAACCAGCGAACCATCATTGCGACGAATGCCCTTGGCCGTACGCACGACTACAGCGCTGTACACATCGCCTTTTTTGACGCGACCACGTGGCGCAGCCTCTTTGATACTTACTTTGATAATGTCGCCAACGCTGGCGTAGCGACGCTTGGATCCGCCGAGCACCTTGATGCACAGAACGGACTTTGCGCCAGTGTTATCGGCGACTTCTAGTCGAGATTCGGTTTGGATCATTTGTTTAATTCCCAACTTGCACCAAAAACAAAGGCCAACCCTGAGGCAGCACTTATATTCCGGTCAGTCTTGGGCCCGTCACCCTCAGCATGAACCACTCACACTGAAAGCTTTGGGCGGACATAGTTCGCTAAATCACATTCAACGCTTTTTTCAAGCGAAGCGCTGCATTATGCACTGAAAACACAGACTGGTCAAAGGATTTCATCAAACTACAAAACATATTGGTTCGCAAGCGTCAGGAACGCCTCTGTTTTGGGGTCAGTGTTGGTTTCCTGCATCAGGATGTCGCCCACCCGATGCGCGACAGCGCTGGCCAGTCGGGCATCCAGAAACAGGCAGCGCGAGCGACGGGCCAGCACATCTTCTACCGTCAGCGCATACTCGTATCTTGCGGCAAAGCGCACCATCGCCACGGTCAATCCAGCGCAAATCTCTTCTCCTGCCCCTGGCAACGTTTTGACAAAGTCCTGCTCTGCACCATAGGAGTGCCACCCGGGTGCGAGCGCCAGCGACCAGGTCGGCATTGCGGTGTTGCCGACGCCCACCAAGGGCAGCGACTCCGTCAACCCTTTACGAGTGCGGCCGATCAACCCACTTTGTTCGCACTTTTCGATCACATCCTCCGCCATGGCGCGGTAGGTTGTCCATTTGCCGCCGGTCACCGTCACCAACCCGCTTTGACTGGTGAGAATGGTGTGCTCGCGGCTGATCGATTTGGTTTTGTGACCGGCATGCTGTGGCGGCTTGACCAAAGGGCGCAACCCAACCCATACGCTCCTGACATCGCTGCGCTTTGGCGCCAGACGCAAGTAGCGGGCTGCCTCTTTCAATATAAAGTCAATTTCATGATCGAAAGGCAGGGGCTCACGGCTCAGATCCTGACGTGGCGTGTCCGTTGTGCCCAAAATGACTTTCCCCAACCACGGCACAGCGAAGAGCACTCGGCCATCAGCGGTCTTGGGCACAATCAGCGCGGTCTCGGAGCCAAGAAACTCACGGTCCACCACCATATGAACCCCCTGGCTAGGCGCCACCAGCGGCTCCGTCGCTTCCCCGTCGGGCTCAGGGACTGCCAGCCCGTCTTTCTGGCGCAATTCGTCCACCCACACCCCGGTGGCATTAACCACACACGCGCTGGAAAGCGTATGCTGCGCACCTGTCAAGGTATCTTCGCACAGTACGCCCGCCACTTTTCCTTGCGAATATTGCAAGCCAGTGGCCTGGCAGTAGTTCACCAAAAGGGCACCACGCGCGGCTGCGGTTCGCGCCAGCGCCAGCGCCAGGCGGGCATCGTTGAACTGACCATCCCAATACTTAACCCCACCGGACAAGCCTTTGGCGCGAAGGGTCGGCAGGTATTCAAGGGTTTCACCACGACCCAGCATTTCGGTTCGACCCAAACCAGCACGCCCGGCGAGCAGGTCATACATCTTCAGGCCGGCGCCGAAAAATGGCGCATCCCACCAGTGATAGGTCGGCATGACAAAGGCCAGCGGCTGCGCCACATAAGGCGCGTTCTTCAACACAATGGCGCGCTCACGCAACGCCTCCTGCACCAGCGCAATATTGCCTTGGGCCAAATAGCGCACCCCGCCATGTACCAGTTTGGTAGAACGTGAGGAAGTCCCATGGGCAAAATCATGCGAATCGATCAATACCACGCTCAGCCCCCGCACGGCGGCGTCCAGTGCCACGCCCAGGCCTGTCGCACCACCGCCGACCACGATCATGTCGTATCGACGTGGTTCGGCCAGGCTTGACATCAAGTCGGCGCGCCGGGTCATCGTTGGTATGACACACTCTATAGTCATAAGTAAAGCCCCGCTTTCCCAATTGCAGTTTCTTCGGTCCACAAGCAGCCACGCATGAAAGACCAATGGCCGTGCGACAAATCTGCCGACACGGCCACCGTCAGACGGGCAAAAAAATCAAGCCGTCAATCAGCGAACTTTGCCATTCTTCCATGCACTCAGCAGTGTGTCGTAGGCAATCGTCTCTCCCTTTGGCTTCTCGTTTGCCAATTTCTTCCATGGCGCACCCTTGTCACTGAGCCATTTGCCCGGATCGCCCTTGGCATTGAGCTTGGGCGCGCACACGGCCATGCCGGAACGCTCCAGCCGAGCCATCACGTCATCCATCTCGTTGGCCAGATTGTCCATCGCTGCCTGTGGTGTTTTTTCGCCAGTGACGGCAACCGCCACATTCTTCCACCATAGCTGCGCCAGCTTTGGATAATCAGGCACATTGGTACCAGTTGGGGTCCAGGCGACTCGCGCCGGACTGCGATAAAACTCAACCAGTCCGCCGAGCTTGGGTGCCATGTCGGTCATCGCTTTGGACTGAATGTCTGACTCACGAATCGGGGTCAAGCCCACAATGGTCTTCTTCAACGAGGTCGACTTCGCCGTCACGAACTGCGCATAAAGCCAGGCGGCAGCCACCTTGTTGGCATCGTGATTCTTGAAGAAGGTCCATGAACCAACGTCCTGGTAGCCATTCTGCATGCCCTGTTTCCAGTAGGGGCCATTGGGGCCGGGTGCCATACGCCACTTCGGAGTTCCGTCGGCATTGACCACCGGCAAGCCCGGTTTGATCATGTCCGCCGTGAACGCGGTGTACCAGAAAATCTGCTGAGCAATCTGCCCCTGCGCGGGCACCGGTCCGGCCTCACCAAAAGTCATGCCAATGGCTTCCTTGGGTGAGTACTTCTTCATCCAGTCGATGTACTTGGTTAGCGCATAGACGGCTGCGGGTGAATTGGTTGCGCCCCCGCGTGCGGTCGACGCTCCCTGCGGGTTACAACCATCTGCCGATGCCCGAATACCCCATTCGTCCACCGGTTTGCCGTTGGGAATGCCAATATCCGCCGTACCCGCCATTGACAACCACGCATCCGTGAAGCGCCAGCCGAGTGACGGGTCTTTCTTGCCGTAATCCATGTGCCCATAAATTGGCTTGCCATCGATGGTTTTCACGTCTTCACTGAAAAATGCGGCGATGTCCTCGTAGGCGCTCCAATTGAGTGGCACGCCCAGGTCGTAGCCGTATTTGGCCTTGAACTTGTCTTTCAGATCCTGGCGCGCAAACAAGTCGGCACGGAACCAGTACAGATTGGCAAACTGCTGGTCAGGCAGCTGGTACATCTTTTTGTCTGGCGCGGTGGTAAAGCTGGTGCCGATGAAGTCCTTCAGATCAAGCCCCGGATTGGTCCATTCCTTGCCGCTGCCGCTCATGTAATCGGTCAAGTTCAGAATCTTCCCATACCGATAGTGGGTACCAATCAGATCCGAATCGGTGATCCAACCGTCGTAAATTGACTTGCCTGACTGCATCGAAGTCTGCAGCTTTTCAACCACGTCACCTTCCTGAATCAGGTCATGCTTCACGACAATGCCCGTGATTTCAGCAAAAGCCTTGGCAAGCGTCTTCGATTCATACTCGTGCGTGGTGATCGTCTCAGAAACAACTGAAATTTCCTTCACACCTTTGGCCTGCAGTTTCTTGGCGGCGTCGATGAACCACTTCATTTCCGCTGCTTGCTGGTCTTTGGAAAGGGTTGAGGGCTGAAATTCGCTATCAATCCACTTCTTGGCCGATGCCTCATCTGCCCAGCCGTGACTGGTCAGCGCGCAGGCAATAGCGGCCGACAATGCGGTGTACCGCAACTTCATGTTGAATCTCCTTTAGTCATTGAGCCCCCGGTTTCAAAGGAAAATTCGGCTCCGGGGAACAAAAAGCCGATCCTTGAACACACTAGCCTTTACGCATGATCAGCACCAACAAAGCCATCGACAACACAAAACTGATCCAAATCGACGGCTCTGACTCAAGTTCCATCCAGACGACCAGTTTCCCGCTGATACCGACAAAAATCAGGTTGACGTAGGCGGCCGAGAGCAGTCCGATGAACAACCGGTCACCTCGCGTGGTCTCGATCGGCAAAAACCCGCGCCGCATGCTGGTGGGCGACTTCATTTCCCAGACCGTCATAACGCCCAGCATCAGCCCGATGCAGAGAAAAAAAACCGCCACGGGCGTTGTCCAAGCCATCCATTCAAACATTCGAGACCCCCATTTGGTTGAATTCGCGCGACGTTTGGCAAGGCCTCAGACGCGGCCCATCGCGAATCCCTTGGCGATGTAATTGCGGACAAACCAGATCACGATTGCGCCCGGGACGATCGTCAATACGCCGGCAGCAGCCAAGGTGGCCCAGTCCATGCCAGAAGCTGAAACCGTGCGTGTCATGGTCGCCACAATGGGTTTGGCATTGACGCTGGTCAAAGTGCGCGCCAGTAACAGCTCGACCCAACTGAACATGAAGCAAAAGAAAGCAGCCACTCCAACACCCGCTTTGATCAGTGGAATAAATATCGTGACAAAAAACTTCGGAAAGGAATAGCCGTCGATATAGGCTGTTTCGTCAATCTCGCGCGGAATGCCGCTCATGAAGCCCTCCAGAATCCAGACCGCCAGCGGCACATTGAACAAGAGGTGCGCCAGAGCCACGGCAAGATGTGTGTCCATCAACCCCACCGTGGTATAGAGCTGAAAGAACGGCAGCAAAAACACTGCCGGCGGTGTCATGCGATTGGTCAGCAGCCAGAAAAACACATGCTTGTCACCCAAAAAACTATAGCGGGAAAAGGCGTAGGCAGCTGGCAAGGCCACCGTGATCGAAATCACCGTGTTGATGCCCACATAAATCAGGCTATTGATATAGCCCGAATACCACGAGGCGTCGGTCAGGATGGTGCGGTAATTGGCCCAGGTAAAGTGCTGCGGCAACAAGGAAAAACTGGCCAGGATCTCATCGTTCGTCTTGAACGACATATTGACCATCCAATACACCGGAAGCAGCGCAAACACTATGTAAACCAGCAAGAAAATGCTTCGCTTCTGAAAACCCGTGCTATTCATGGCCGCCCTCCTTAGCCTGCGTGCCTACGCGCTGCATCCAGTTGTACAGAATGAAACACAACAGCAAGATGATCAGGAAGTAGATCAGGGAAAACGCCGCCGCTGGCCCCAGATCAAACTGGCCGACTGCCTTTTGTGTCAGAAACTGCGACAGGAAGGTGGTCGAGTTTCCTGGCCCACCGCCGGTCAACACAAAGGGTTCGGTGTAAATCATGAAGCTGTCCATGAACCGCAACAACACGGCGATCATCAGCACCCCACGCATTTTGGGCAACTGCACATACCAGAACACAGCAAACTTGCTGGCACCATCAATGCTCGCGGCCTGGTAATAGGCGTCCGGAATGGAGCGCAGCCCGGCATAGCCCAGCAAAGCGACCAACGGCGTCCAGTGCCACACATCCATCAGCAACACAGTCGCCCAGGCGTGAGCGGCATTTCCGGTATAGCTGTAGTCAATGCCCA
Source organism: Rhodoferax sp. (assembly GCF_018063565.1). Classification (GTDB taxonomy): domain Bacteria; phylum Pseudomonadota; class Gammaproteobacteria; order Burkholderiales; family Burkholderiaceae_C; genus Rhodoferax. The sequence goes on along the minus strand of NZ_JAGPBB010000009.1, from coordinate 11,645 downwards.
AGCCTTGCAAGCCCGCCCCCATCAAGCCAATGTCGGCGCGTCCGAAAATCTGCCAGATGGTGCCCACCACATTCCAGGGAATCAGCAGCGAAAGCGACACAATCACCAGCACTGCAGACGCCTTCCACCCCTGGGCGGGCATCGACAGTGCCAGCAAAATACCCAAAGGCAATTCAACCAACAGCACCGAGAAAGAATACGTCAGTTGCCGCAACAGGGCACCATGCAACTCTTCGTCGCGCATGATGGCCGCAAACCACTCGGTCCCGACAAACACGCGTCTCTCTGGCGAGATGATGTCCTGAACTGAATAGTTCACCACCGTCATCAAAGGCAAGATCGCCGAAAAAGCCACACACAGCAGCACCGGCAGAATCAAAAACCAGGCTTTCTGATTGACGGGTTTGGTGGTCACACTCATGCCACGATCTCCTCATTTTTGTAGAAACAGGTCTGTTCACCCAAAACCTGCAGCCACACCGCGTCACCACTGGTCCAATGCCCCAAGTGCGAGGCCAGCCGCGCCTTGATCGTTTGGCCGCAATAATTGGCGCTGAGCATCAGATGGGTTCCCACATCCTGCACCTGAACCACCGTCATCGGCAGGGCGCCCGGTGCGTGCGGTGCCACCGGCACCACATACTCGGGACGCACACCAAGCTTGATGCTGCCCGACGGCAACGCCAACCCTGCCGGCAAAGGCAACACTACATCAGCCAGATGCAGCGCCTGCTGCTCCACTTGACCCAGTAAAAAATTCATCCCTGGGGAGCCAATAAAGTGCCCGACAAAGGTGTGGCTCGGCCGCTCAAACAATTGCGCGGCCGTGCCTACCTGCACCGCTCGCCCACGGGTCATCACCACCACTTGCTCTGCAAATGTGAGTGCCTCAACCTGATCGTGCGTGACGTAAATCATCGTCAGCTTGAGTTCATGGTGGATTTGCTTGATCTTGCGACGCAGCTGCCACTTCAAGTGCGGATCAATGACCGTCAGCGGCTCATCAAACAACACCGCCGAAACATCTGGTCGCACCAGGCCACGACCAAGCGAGATTTTCTGTTTTTCGTCGGCGGCCAGGTTGGCGGCGCGTTGATTCAGCTGGGCACTCATCTCCAGCACCTCGGCGATCTCGCCCACACGCTTGTGAATGACCTCCTTGGGAACTTGCCGGTTACGCAGTGGAAACGCCAGGTTCTCTGCGACCGTCATGGTGTCGTAAATCACCGGAAACTGAAACACCTGCGCAATATTGCGCGCCTGCGGTGAAGATCGCGTGACGTCGACGCCGTCAAAGCGGACACGGCCTTGCGACGGCGCCAGCAAACCCGACATGATATTGAGCAAGGTGGTCTTGCCACAACCCGATGGCCCCAGCAAAGCATAGGCACCGCCGTCTTCAAACGTCATTTGTAAAGGTAACAGGGCGTAGTCGCTGTCTTGCCGGGGGTTGGGCTTGTAGGCGTGGGCCAGATCAAGTTCAATGCGTGCCATGTCAGCACCCTCCCTTTGGCGCTGGAGACTGCAACAACAAGCCCTGATCGTCAAACACATACACCTGCGCCGGGTTCAAATACAGCACCACCTGCGCAGCCAGTTCAAAATAGTGCACCCCCGTCAGTTGCGCCACCAGATCGCCGACCGATGTCGCCACATGCAAAAAGGTGTCTGAGCCAGAAATTTCGACCAGTTCAACCCGTCCGGCCAACGAAACGTCACAAGCCTGAGACTGCACCCGCAAGGCACTGGCGCGCATACCGACGGTGAATGTCCGCGAACGCGTATTGACCAGTTCCAGTGGCAGCAGTGGTCCACCATCGAGCTGAATTCCACCGACTGCACCGCCACTGGCCGTCATCAGATTCATGGGCGGATCACTGAACGCCCGCGCCACCCGCAACGACCTGGGCTTATGAAACACCTCTGCCGTCGGCCCGTACTGCAACAGCTCTCCAGCGTCGAGCACCGCCGTGTATCCCCCCAGCAGCAAAGCCTCTCCCGGCTCGGTGGTCGCATAGATCACGGTGGAACTGCCAGCAGCAAACAGTTCGGTCAGTTCATCGCGCAGTTCTTCGCGCAATTTGTAGTCCAAATTCACCAGCGGCTCATCAAGCAACATCAGCGGTGCGCCTTTGGCCAATGCGCGCGCCAAAGCAACGCGCTGCTGCTGACCTCCTGAGAGCTCTGCCGGATAGCGGTCCAGAAACGTCTCGATATGCAATTTGGCCGCCAGTTCGCGCACCCGCTGATCGATGTTCTTCTCCCGGCGCAGCTTGAGGGGTGACGCAATGTTGTCCCACACCTTCAACGACGGATAGTTGATGAACTGCTGATAAACCATGGCCACATCGCGCTGGCGCACCGGCATACCCACGACACTCCGGCCATCCACCAGCACCTGACCCTTTGAAGGAACGTCCAAACCCGCCATGATGCGCATGAGGCTGGTCTTGCCCGCCTGCGTGGCCCCGAGCAATACGGTGACCGCGCTGCTTCGTGGTGCAATGCTCATGTCGTACAACCAGGTTTGCGCGCCAACCGTTTTGCTCACACCCTCAAGAGTCAACTGCATCCCGCTGCCTTTTCCATCAATAACTTTGTAAATTATTGCTCCTTTTTTTTCTTTTCTCATCGGTAGTTACCCTATTCTTTTTCTTATTCATTCGTTTTAAAGTAAAAACACTCATAAATTTGGGTTAACAATGAGCTATGAACCCCAGGCAATTGACGCTATTGACCTTTGTGCAAAACCAGGGCTCTGTCACTGTTGAACAGTTGGCAGACAAACTGGGTGTCACGCTGCAAACCGTGCGCCGCGATGTCCAGCGCCTGGCCGACAAGGGTTTGTTGGCGCGCTTTCACGGTGGCGTGCGCGTGCCCAGTTCCACCATCGAGAACATTGGTCGCCAGCAACGCGAAAACCTGAACAAGGCGGGGAAACTCCGCATTGCGCGCGCCGTTGCCGCAAATGTTCCCAACGACTGCTCGCTGATACTGAACATTGGCACCACCACCGAGTGCGTTGCGGCCGCGCTGCTGCACCACTGCGGGCTGCGGGTTGTCACCAACAATCTGAATGTTGCAACCACCTTGAGCACCAACCCCAGCTGCGAAGTGATCGTTGTCGGTGGCGTGGTGCGCGGGCGTGACCAGGGCATCGTGGGTGAAGCCGCAGTTGACTTCATCCGGCAATTTCAGGTGGACATTGCCATCATCGGGATCTCGGCAATTGAGTCCGACGGCTCGTTGCGGGACTACGACTACCGGGAAGTCAAGGTGTCCCAAGCCATCCTGACCCATGCTCGTGAGGTCTGGCTGGCCGCCGACGCCAGCAAATTTAACCGCCCTGCCATGGTGGAGGTGGGCAAACTGTCGCAGATCGACCGGCTTTTCACCGATGCACCGCCACCAGATCCCTTTCCAGCCTTGCTTAGCGAGGCCAAAGTGCGTTGCGATGTGTCGCTGGCGTAAGCGGTATTCGCATCATCCATAACCCAAGTTTTGCATTTGAGACCAAGGTGATTTCATGAGCTACTTACTCGCCCTTGACCAGGGCACCTCCAGTTCGCGCAGCATCGTTTTTGATGCGGACGGCCGCATCGTTGCCCTTGCCCAGCAGGAGCTGCCACAAATCTACCCGCAACCGGGCTGGGTCGAACATGACCCGATGGCCATTTGGCGCGGTCAACTCTCGACCGCACGCGAGGCGCTCACCAAAGCCGGGCTCACGGCCCGCGACATTCGCGCCGTGGGCATCACCAACCAACGCGAAACCACGGTGGTCTGGAACCGCCGCACCGGCGCACCGATTCATAACGCCATCGTCTGGCAGGACCGCCGGGCGGAACCCGCCTGCCTCGATCTGCGTGAACGCGGACTGGCGCCAACAATTCAGTCCAGCACCGGTTTGCTGGTTGATGCCTATTTCTCCGGCACCAAGCTCAAGTGGATTCTGGACCATGTGCCCGGTGCGCGACAGCAAGCCCACAAAGGCGAACTGGCTTTTGGCACGGTGGACAGCTGGCTGATCTGGCAACTCACCCATGGCGCGGTGCACGCCACCGATGTCAGCAACGCCTCGCGCACCATGCTCTTCAATGTCCACACCAACCAGTGGGACCCAACGCTGCTGGCGGCACTCGACATCCCAGCAAGCCTGTTGCCTCGGGTGATGCCGTCGAGCGCGGTTTACGGCGAAGTGGCCGCCGACCTGCTCGGCCATGCAGTGACGATTGGCGGTGTCGCCGGCGACCAGCAAAGCGCCCTGTTTGGTCAGGCCTGCTTCAAGGCCGGCATGGTGAAAAACACCTACGGCACCGGCTGCTTCATGCTGATGCACACGGGGGGCAAGTTTCAGACCTCCACCAGCGGCCTGATCACCACCAGCGCAGCGCAGACCACGCCGCAGCCCGAATTCGCCATTGAAGGCAGTGTGTTTGTCGGTGGCGCGGTGGTGCACTGGTTGCGCGATGGCCTGCGCGCCATCAGCAACAGTTCTGAAGTCCAGGCACTGGCTGAAAGTGTGCCCGATGCCGGTGGTGTGATGATGGTGCCAGCCTTTACCGGCCTGGGCGCTCCCTATTGGAATCCCGAGGCGCGCGGCACCATAACCGGCATCACGCGCGGCACAACGCACGCCCACATTGCCCGGGCTGCTCTTGAAAGTATTGCATTTCAGAGCGCTGCGTTGCTCCAGGCCATGAGTCGAGATGCCGTGGCCGGTGGTAGCGCTGGCGTTGCCGAAATGCGCGTGGATGGCGGGGCCTGCGTGAATAACCTGCTGATGCAGTTTCAGGCCGATCTGCTGGGCATTCCCGTGCTGCGCCCGAAAGTTGTCGAAACCACGGCGCTGGGCGCGGCCTACCTTGCGGGCCTGGCCACCGGCGTGTTCACCGGCACCGATGAGATCACCGCCCAATGGCAGGTTGAGCGGCGCTTTGAGCCATCAATGCCACAGGATCATGCCGCGGCTTTGATGGCGCGCTGGGAGCACGCGGTGCGCCAGACGGTCCTCTAGCACGCCGCACGATGGTCAGGCGCCGGGCTGTCAGCTTGATTGATTAGACTCAACGCCTTTTCATCACCCAGCAGCAGTCTGAGCACTGCCCACCCCTCATGAGCGAGCGCATAGCATTTATTGGCGGCGGCAACATGGCCAGCGCCATCATCGGCGGCCTGATCCAGCAGGGGTACAGCGGGCCGCAAATTGACGTGGTTGAACCCTCCGAAGACGCGCGCAGCAATCTGTTGGGCAGTTTTGGCATTCAGGCGCAGCCTCAGGTCGGCCCTTTTTTGGGGGAGGCCGGGCTGATCGTCTGGGCCGTCAAGCCACAGACCTTTAAGGACGCGGCGCTCGCTGCACAACCCTTCGCCGCCCGGGCCCTGCACCTGAGTGTGGCCGCCGGCATCCGCAGTGACAGCATGGCCACCTGGCTGGGCAGCGAGCGCATTGTGCGCGCCATGCCCAATACACCGGCGCTGGTCGGCAAGGGGATTGCCGGCCTGTTTGCCCGAAGCGCCGTGACCGATGCCGACCGCCAGCGCGTTGAAGACGTCATGGCGACCACCGGCCAATTCATCTGGCTCGATGTCGAAGAACAGCTGGACGCGGTGACTGCGCTGTCGGGCTCCGGTCCGGCGTATGTGTTTTATTTCATGGAAGCCATGACCACCGCCGGCACCGAAATGGGCCTGAGCCGCGCGCAATCGCACCAATTGGCTGTGGCCACTTTTGTCGGTGCCAGCGAACTGGCCCGCACGGCCGATGAGCCCCCGCAGGTGCTGCGCCAGCGCGTCACCTCCAAAGGTGGCACCACCTTTGCGGCCATCACCGAGATGGAAAACAACGACATGCGCGCCATCTTTATCGACGCCATCTATGCCGCGCGTGAGCGGGCCAAGACCCTGGGCGACGAATTTGGTGCCGCCTGAGGCCCCCTATTTCAAGGCAAAGCCCAGCGCAATACCGGCAAACACGGTAAAACCCAGCCAGTGATTGAGCCGGAACGCCTTGAAACAACCCTCGCGGCTGCGTGACCTGATCAACCCGTAGTGCCACGCGGCCTGCGCCAGCGCCAATCCATTAGCTATATAAAAAAAAGCTGCAAGCGCAAATGGAATAAGCGCTAGCGTCCAAAAACTTATAAAAAGCAGATAACACAGCATGACCACCGGCACATCCCAACGGCCCAAGGTGATGGCCGAGGTTTTCATGCCAATCTTCAGGTCGTCGTCACGATCCACCATGGCGTACTCGGTGTCATAGGCCAGCACCCAAAACAGGTTGCCCAGCATCAGGACCCAGCCCTGCGCCGGCACCTCGCCCAGCACCGCGGCAAACGCCATGGGCATGCCCATGCCGAACGCCAGCCCCAGCACCGCCTGCGGCATGGCCACAAAACGCTTGGCGTAAGGGTAGGCCAGCGTGATGGCCAGCGCCGCAAACGACATGCCAATGGTGATGGCGTTGGTGGTCAGCACCAATGCAAACGCCAGCAACGCCAGCACAGCACCCACGGCCAATGCCTCGCGGTTGCTGACCGCGCCCGACGTGACCGGGCGCTGCGCCGTGCGCTTGACGTGTCGGTCAAAGTCGCGGTCGGCCACATCGTTGATGCAACAACCGGCGCTGCGCATCAAAATGGTGCCCAACACAAACACCGCCAACAAATGCCAACCCGGAAACCCGCCTGCTGCCACCCACAGCGCGCCCAGCGTAGGCCACAGCAGCAGCAACCAGCCGGCAGGCCGATTCCAGCGGATCAGGTCCAGGTACAGCGCCAGTTTGCGCTGCCACCAGGCTGCCTTGACTTCCCTTTGGGCCACAGCAATCACAGTCCCAAATGGCGCAAATCAAGCCGCCCCTGGTGCATCGGCGGACACCAGAAGTTGGCCCCGGTCAGCGGCCGGGAAATCGAGAACAGGCCGTCCACCACGCCGTCATCGAGCCCCGCCATACGCCGCATCAGCGCATCAAACGCGTCAAACGAGTGCCCGAACGCGACGAACATCAAACCGGCCTGCGCACCACAGGTCCAGGGCATGGAGCGGCGCAGCACAAACGCCGGGGGCGTGAAGTCTTCTTGTGCGGTGCGTTTGACGTGCGCTGATTCGGGGGCGTCTTCAAGCTCTTCATTGCTGATACGCGCGCGCCCAAAGGTGTGGTCCTGCTGCGCCGGGCTCATCGCAGCAAAGGCGTCCAGGTCATGCAGCCACTGCTGCACCGCCATAAAACTGCTGCCGTCCAGCCCCGGCCCGGCGCCCTGCAGCAGCGCGGCCTGCACAGCGGCCTCGTCTTGCGGGTTTTCGGTACCGTCTTCGTAGCCCGTGAGGTCACGCCCGTGGCCGTTGGGGCCACGTCCATAGCGAAACGCATCCACCACCTGATCTTGCTGCAGCGCCGGGGCCAGGCACTGCGCCACCCGGCGTGTCAGATGCAGCAATTCACCCGTCTCCTGTCCGCGCAGCCAGCAGCACAGCGCAGCCGGAGTGGCTGGCACGGCCACACCTGGCCCGCTCAAGGCGGCAAAGCTGCGCAGCCCCGGCACCTGCACCCCCAGCAATTGCACCAAGGGCGGCCCCAACCCCACCAGCACCTGCGCGCCATCGACCAGCCCAGCCAGACGGCCCAGCCCCGCCCGCAGCGCCGCCGGGTCGGGGTTGGCAATTGAAAAAAACACATAGCGCCCGATGGTGGGCACATCCTGCAAAACAGCGGCCTGACACTGCAACATGATCAACAACTCCTGTCCAAAAAGTTTTGCCTTGGGTCCCGCCAACGCTTTATGACAAACGCTGAACGCCGGGCAACTCGCAGGCGTAAATGGCGTTGCGCAGCGCGGCAATTGCTTCGTAGCGGGTGAAACTGCGCCGCCATGCCAGCACCACCCGACGCACCGGCGGGTCACCGGCGAAAGGCAGGTATTTCACATAGGGGTCTTCATCGCGCTTACGACGAGGTTTGGGCGCCATCGCCTCTTTGGGCACACTCAGGCGCGGCACCAGCGTCACACCCATGCCCGCAGCCACCATGTGCTTGATGGTCTCCAGCGACGAGCCCTCAAAGCTCTTGCGAATGCCCTCGGCATTGGCTGAAAAACGGGCAAACTCCGGGCACACCTCGAGCACATGGTCGCGAAAACAGTGGCCACTGCCCAGCAACAGCATGGTCTCTGACTTGAGTTGCTCGCTCGTCACGCTGGGCTGCGCGGCCAGCGGGTGACTGGTCGGCACGGCTGCCATGAACGGCTCGTCGTACAAAGGCGCCACCGCCAGCCCGGCATCAGGAAACGGCTCTGCCAGAATGGCGCAATCGATCTCCCCGGTGCGCAGCATATCGAGCAACTTGACGGTAAAGTTCTCCTGCAGCATCAGCGGCATCTCGGGGGTGCGCTGAATCATCTGGCGCACCAGGTCGGGCAGTAAATACGGACCGATGGTGTAGATCACCCCCAGCGTGAGCGGTCCGGCCAGCGGGTTTTTGCCACGCTTGGCAATCTCCTTGATCGCCGCGGCCTGCTCCAGCACGCTTTGCGCCTGGCGCACAATCTCCTCGCCCAGATGCGTCACCGTCACTTCGTTGGCGCTGCGCTCAAACAGCTTGACGTCGAGCTCTTCTTCGAGCTTCTTGATCGCCACAGACAAGGTGGGTTGCGAGACATAGCACGCCTCGGCGGCTTTGCCAAAATGCCGCTCACGTGCCACGGCCACGATGTATTTCAGTTCGGTCAGTGTCATGTTGCTATTGTCCTACCCCGACAGATCCATTTGCGGGCATCAGAGCACCACAGTTCCAGCATTGTTCAAAACCCCCTTCAACCAGCTCGCCGCAGCCACACCACCAGCGCTGCTGCGGCGGGTTGCGCCAATCAGCCAACAACTGCAGGGCCCGGGTGTGCTGCGCGGCATCACGCACCCAGACCTCAGGCAGACACTGGTCCGGCGGCAACTCACCCGCCACACTGCCCAGGTACTGCCGCTGCACGCTGGCGTCAATGCCCTGCGCCCTAAGCACGTCAGTCCACAAGGTGGCCAGAGCCAGATTGGGGGCGTGGGTGAGGCGTTGCATGAGGTCTGTAGCATAAACCCCATAGGCTCGGCCAAAGGTGTACTGTCGCGCATACCATCGCCCGTTCAACACAAGGAGTTTGAATGGTCGTCGTCATCTTCCGTGCCAAAGTTCGTCAGCTGGACCCTGAATATGCCGCCGTTGCGGCGCGGATGCGCGAACTTGCCCTGGGTCAGTTTGGCTGCCTGGAGTTTCAGGCCGTGTCTGAGGGCGTCGATGAAGTGGCCCTGTCTTACTGGCCCGATGAGCATAGCGTTCGGGCCTGGAGAAACCACGCCGAGCATGCCCTGGCGCAACAACTGGGCAGAACGCGCTGGTACGAATCCTATGTGGTGCAGGTGGCACACATTGAGCGCGAATACCGGTTTGAGGCTCCAACCAAGGGCGAGCGAGGCAAAGCGGGCCGCCATTAACTGGCCAGTGTTCATCACAGACCGAGGCAGACCGGCCCATATGCTGATTCGCTTCGAGGATTATCAGCACGTCAAAAGGCAGCGGCGGATTGCCGAAGCATTGGCGATGCCTGGTATGGCCGACATCAAATCCGACGGCACGCTGTCCGTGATGGTTATCATATTTTCATAGCGACTGGTGCTTATTTAGCAAGCGCCACAGGCCGAAAATATATATAAAACTCAGTTTTAACGGTCAGCCACAGTTTGCGGAAGGAGTCGTGCAAACTGGTGGATGGAAATCAATAAGCTGACACTCTTGGTTCAGCGCAGTTTCCGTCGACTGGACTGCTCTTGTGCAGCGAGTCCAATCAAAGCGACCGCGCGATGATTTCTTTCATGATCTCGCTGGTGCCGCCATAAATGCGCTGTACCCGGGTATCAACATACATCTGTGCGATCGGGTACTCCAGCATGTAACCATACCCGCCAAACAGTTGCAGACATTCGTCAATGACACGGCCCTCGGTTTCACTGAGCCACAATTTGGCAATGGAGGCGGTGGTGGCATCCATATTGCCCTGCACCATGCGGACAATACAGTCATCCACAAAAGCACGCGCCACAACCGCCTGAGTTTTGACCTCGGCGAGTTTGAAACGGGTGTTTTGCATCTCGATCAGCGGTTTGCCAAACGCATGACGCTGCCGTGTGTAGTCCACCGTCAGGCGCAGGGCGCGTTCAATGGCTCCCATGGCCGAAATGGCCAGCATCGTGCGCTCATAAGGCAACTCGCTCATCAGGTGGGCAAACCCGAGGCCTTCGACACCGCCCAAGAGCGCATTGGTCCCTACCCGTACATTGTCAAAAAACAGCTCACAGGTATCCTGGCCCTTTTGGCCCATTTTTTCAAGGATGCGCCCCACTCGATAACCCGGCTGCGCCTGGGTTTCCACCAAAAACAGCGAGCAGCCCTTGGCACCTGCCGCAGGGTCGGTCTTGGCGACCACCACCACCAAGTCAGCCAGGTAGCCGTTGGAGATGAAAATTTTGGAACCGTTGATCAGGTAACCGTCGCCCTCACGCTCGGCCCGGGTGCGCACACTTTGCAGGTCCGAGCCCGTGCCAGGCTCGGTCATGGCGATGGCGGCCACCATCTCACCACTGGCCAGCAGCGGCAAGTAGCGGGCGCGTTGAGCCTCGGTGCCCTGGTTGAGCAGGTAATGCGCCACGATGGCATGCACATGCACGCCAAACGCGCGGTCACCGACAAAGGCAAGTTCTTCAAACAGAATCGCCATATGGGCATAGTTGCCACCTGCCCCGCCATATTCGTCGGGAATGTCAGCCAACAAAAAGCCCAGCGCACCGGCTTTGCGCCACAAGTCGCGGTCCACATGTTGCTGTTGCCGCCAGCGTGCCTGGTGCGGATCAACCTCAGCGGCGATAAAGCGGCGCACCATGTCGCGGTAGAGTTCCAGATCCGGGTCCATCCAGCGTGATGTTGGCTGGTGTGAGTGCATGGCGTTCTCCCGATCAGGCGGATTGGTAAAGGGTCACCACGCAGGCACCACCCAAACCCAGGTTGTGCTGCAAGGCGGTGCGGGCACCTACCACCTGGCGTTGCCCGGCATTGCCACGAAGTTGCTGTGTCAGCTCATAGCACTGTGCCAGTCCGGTGGCTCCCAGCGGGTGGCCTTTGGACAGCAGGCCGCCTGACGGGTTGGTGACCACCTTGCCACCGTAGCTGTTGTCACCATCGGCAATGAACTTGGCCGCACCACCCTCAGGGCACAAGCCCAGGCCTTCATAGGTGATAAGTTCGTTCTGTGCGAAACAGTCATGCAACTCCACCACGTCCAGGTCTTGCGGGCCAATGCCCGCGTGTTCATACACCTGATTCGCTGCGTCACGGGTCATGTCATACCCCACCAGGCGCATCATGTCGTTGGACGCAAAGGTGCTGACGCGGTCGGTGGTCATGGCTTGTGCGGCAATGAACACATCGGTGCGCAAGCCATGGCGTTTGGCAAACCCTTCTGACACCAGCACGGCGGCAGCCGCGCCGCAGGTGGGTGGGCAAGCCATCAGCCGGGTCATGACACCGGGCCACAGGACAGGAGAGTCCAGAACCTCCTGCTCGGTGACCACCTTGCGAAATAGTGCCATGGGGTTGTTGGCCGCAT
>NZ_JAGPBB010000008.1 GCF_018063565.1 Rhodoferax sp. | reverse complement strand
CCATGGCCGAGGTCTGGGCACACCCGCAACTGCAGGCGCGCAAGCGCTGGACTTCGGTGGACACCTCGGTCGGCACGGTACCGGCCCTGTTGCCGCCGGGTTCCTGGACCAAAAGCGCACCGCGCATGGATGCGGTACCTGCCTTGGGTCAGCACACGGACGCCATTCTGAGCGCTCTGGGCTACAGCGGCGAACAAATCGCCGCCTTGCGCGCCGAAGGGGCGGTGTGAGTGCCATGAGCCTTCAGCAGCCACTCACCTATCTGTTTGTGCCGGGCAACCGGCCTGAGCGATTTGCCAAGGCACTGGCCAGCGGCGCAGACCGGGTGATTCTGGATCTGGAAGACGCGGTTGCTCCCGCCGACAAAGTGCTCGCACGCGATTCCATCGCCAGTTGGGTCGCAAGCCTGGCGGCCGACCAGTTAGATCGCTTGCTGGTGCGCATCAACGATGTGACGAGCCCCTGCCATCTTGAGGATCTTTTATGGCTGCAGCGCACACCGATCAAGCACTGCATGCTCTCTAAATGCGAGTTATCCGAACAAGTCGCGCAGGTCCTGGAGCACATGCAACCCGGCTCGCGTGTGTTGCCTCTGATTGAAACGGTGCGCGGCGTACTGGCCGCAACAGGCATTGCCCAGGCCCCGGGCGTGTCTCGTCTGGCCTTTGGTTCGCTGGACTATTTGCTTGATCTTGACCTGCCCGGTCCCGGTTTTGCGCTGGATGCTGCCGCGCTGGCCGTGGCCATGGCCTCCCGCGCCGCTGACTTGCCGCCGCCGGTGGCCGGTGTCACGCCAGAGCTCGACGCAACCCAGGTGCAAAGCGATCTGACGCACGCCCGCGCCTTGGGCTTTGGCGCCAAGATGTGCATCCACCCCAGCCAGGTGGCCGTGGTGCGCGAGGCTTTCCGCCCTGACGCGCAAGTGCTGGCCTGGGCGACCCGGGTCGTTGATGCCTGGCAAGCTGCCGCCACCCCCGGCGCGATTCAGGTCGATGGCCGCATGGTGGACAAACCCGTTGTGCTCAAGGCGCAACGCATCCTGTCGTGCGCTGAATTCACCGCCTGAGCCTTCTATTTTTTGTACCCCATCAACCTTCCAAAGGGAACCCCATGACAGCCACCATCATCGATTCGCGCATTTTTGGCGACATGTTCAGCGATGTCCGTATGCGCCAGGTCTGGTCCGACGAAAACCGCACGGCCAAGTACCTCGACATCGAGCGCGCGCTGGCCAAGGTGCAAGGTCAACTTGGCTTGATTCCTCAGGAAGCAGCCGAAGAGATCGTCCGGCATTGTGACCTGTCGATGATCGACTGGGACCAGCTCAAGGCCAAAACCGAGCAGATTGGGTACCCCATCATCGCCGTGGTGAATCAGATCAACGCCAACTGCCGTGACCGGCTGGGTGAATACTGCCACTGGGGCGCCACCACACAGGACATCACCGACACGGCAGCGGTGCTGCAAATGCGCGAAGGCCTGGCCTTGATTGAGCAGGACCTGGCTGATATTTCAGATGCGTTGGCTGAGCTGGCCGCCAAACACCGCGACACACCGATCATTGGTCGAAGCAACCTGCAACAGGCCACACCCATCACCTTTGGCTACAAGATGGCCAGCATTCTGGCGGGCATCGAGCGTCATCGTGAGCGCCTGAGCCAGCTCAAACCCCGTGTGCTGATGGGTGAGTTTGGTGGAGCCTCGGGCACACTCTCGTCGCTGGAAACCGGGGCGATGGAAACCCAGGCGGCGCTGATGCAGGAGCTGGGTCTGGCGCAGCCGCTGATCTCCTGGCACACCGTGCGTGACACGATTGCCGAGGTTGGCGCTTTCCTGGGTTTGGTGGGCGGCTCGCTGGGCAAGATCGCCATGGACGTGAAGCTGCTGATGCAGACCGAAGTGGCCGAGGTGTTTGAACCGTATGCACCGGGGCGCGGGTCATCTTCCACCATGCCACAAAAGCGCAACCCGATATCGTGCCTGTACATTCACGCCTGCATTTCCGTTGTGCGCCAGTATGCGGCCTCGCTGATGGAAGCGATGGTGGCCGACCACGAACGCTCTACCGGCCCCTGGGAAATTGAATGGGTGGCATTGCCCGAAATCTTTTGCCTGATCTCGGGTGCACTCAAACAAACCAAGTTTGTGCTGCAAGGCCTGGAGGTGGACGCGGCGCGTATGCGCGCCAACATGGACATCACGCATGGTCTGGTCATGTCCGAATCGGTGATGATGGGTCTGGGGCCGTATATTGGGCGCGAATATGCGCACGATCTGGTGTACGACCTTTGCCGCCAGGCGCTGCGCGAACAGCGCCCGTTGATCGATATCCTCGAAGCCCATCCCGAAATCAACACCCACCTGAACCGGGCGCAGCTCGAAGCCCTGTGCAACCCCGTTAACCACCTGGGTCAGGCTGGCGTGATGGTGGACCGCGTGTTGGCGGCCCGCAGAAAGGCCTGAACCCACCATGACTTCGTCTGACAACAAATCGCCCACCAACGCCGTGGACGTGCTGGTGATCGGCGGTGGCAACGCCGCCTTGTGCGCCGCGCTGATGGCGCGCGAGGCGGGCGCCAGTGTGCTGCTGCTGGAAGCGGCCCCGCGCGAATGGCGTGGCGGCAACTCGGCCCACACCCGCAATCTGCGCTGCATGCACGACGCACCTCAAGATGTGCTGGTCGATGCCTACCCCGAAGAAGAATTCTGGCAAGACCTAATCAAGGTGACCGGCGGCATCACCAATGAGCAACTGGCCCGGCGCGTGATCCGCGACTCCAGCACCTGCCGCCCGTGGATGCGCAGCCACGGCGTGCACTTTCAGCCCTCGCTCTCGGGGGCCTTGCACACGGCGCGCACCAATGCCTTTTTTATGGGCGGCGGCAAGGCGCTGGTCAACGCCTACTATCGCAGCGCTGAAAAGCTGGGGGTGCAAGTGCGCTACAACGCGCCGGTGAACCGGCTGGAGATCGAGAACGGCCATTTTGTCGCGGCTCATGTGTCGACCCAGCACCCCGACGGCAGCACTAGCACCGAGCGCATCACCGCCCGTGCCTGCGTGCTGGCAGCTGGCGGCTTCGAGTCCAACCGTGACTGGCTGCGTGAGGCCTGGGGTGTCAACGACCGGGGCGAAACCCCGTCGGACAACTTTTTGATTCGCGGCACGAAGTTCAACCAGGGCGTCCTGCTGCGTCATATGCTGGGTGACCATGGCGCCGATGCCATTGGCGACCCGACACAGGCGCACATGGTGGCCATTGATGCGCGGGCACCGCTGTACGACGGTGGCATCTGCACCCGCATTGACTGTGTGTCACTCGGTGTGGTGGTGAACCGCGAGGCCCAGCGCTTTTATGACGAAGGTGAAGACTTTTGGCCCAAGCGCTACGCGATCTGGGGGCGACTGGTGGCCCAGCAACCCGGACAACAGGCCTATTCCATCATTGATGCCAAAGCCATTGGCCGCTTCATGCCACCGGTGTTTCCGGGCGTTAAAGCCCAGACACTGGAAGAACTGGCCAGCCAGCTTGGGCTCGATGTGAGTACGTTTATGCAAACCCTTAAGCGTTACAACCAGGCTTGCCAGGTGGGCAGTTTTGACCACACCGCGCTGGACGACTGCCACACCGAAGGCGTGTTGCCCGCCAAAACCCATTGGGCCCGACCGATCGACACGGCACCGTTTTACGCCTATGCGTTGCGTCCCGGTGTTACTTTCACCTACCTGGGTCTCAAAACCGACGAGACGGCTGCGGTGCGCTTTAAGGATATCCCCAGCGACAACCTGTTTGTGGCTGGCGAGATGATGGCCGGCAATGTGCTTGGCAAGGGCTACACAGCCGGTGTCGGCATGTCGATTGGTACGGCTTTTGGCCGTATAGCCGGCACCCAGTCTGCTCAAGAAGCTATTCAATCAGGAGCTAAACATGCACACGCTTGATGCCCTGATTCAAGACGCCCGGCAGACAGCTGCCGGCCATGGCCCGACCTCTCCAGCGGTGACTGAGGTCGCAAGGCAATTGCAAATCTGCAACGCCTGTCGTTACTGCGAAGGTTTTTGCGCCGTGTTCCCGGCGATGACGCGGCGGCTCGAATTTGGCGCTGCCGATGTGCATTACCTGGCCAACCTGTGCCACAACTGCGGTGCCTGTCTGCACGCCTGCCAGTACGCGCCGCCGCATGAATTTGCCGTAAATGTGCCGCAAGCCATGGCGCAGGTGCGTGGTGAAACCTATGTAGCCTATGCCTGGCCGGCCGCCTTTGGCAAGCTGTATCAGCGCAACGGTCTGACCGTGTCGCTGGCGCTGGCCGCTGGTTTGGCGCTGTTTTTGATGCTGGCCCTGGCTTTCAACGGCAGCCTGTGGGGCGGGCAAGTGGCGGGTGATTTTTTCAAATTGTTCCCGCACAACCTGCTGGTGTCGATGTTTGTGCCGGTTTTCTTTTGGGTGGTACTTGCGCTGGGCATTGGCGTGACGCGCTTCCTGCAGGATGTTTCCCCGGCGACCACGGGGCAAGCCATTGCCGGTGGTGATGCCCGGCAAGCCACGCGCGATGTGCTGACACTCAAGTACCTTGACGGCGGCCACGGCGAGGGCTGCCACAACGAGGACGACGCCTACACCCTGTCGCGCAGCCGATCCCATCATTTGACGTTTTACGGCTTTATGCTGTGTTTTGCCGCCACCGCTGTGGCCACGATTTACCACTACGCCTTGGGCTGGCATGCGCCATACGACCTGCCTAGTCTGCCCAAACTGCTGGGCGTGGCCGGTGGCGTCAGTCTGTTGCTGGGCACCGTGGGTTTGTTCAGGCTCAAGCTGAGTCGCCACCCATTGCATGGCGACGCGGCCCAGAAGCCCATGGATTACGGCTTTATCGCGCTGCTGTTTTTGACCAGTCTCACGGGTCTGCTGCTGTGGTTGGGGCGCAGCACACCCGCGCTGGCGCTTTTGTTGGCATTGCACCTGGGTGTCGTGATGGCGCTGTTTGCCACGATGCCCTATGGCAAGTTTGCCCACGGCATCTTCCGCACCGCGTCGCTGCTGCGCTACGCGGTCGAAAAACGCCAGCCCAGTACCTTGGCCCTGGGAGACGACTGACATGACGCTGTCGATTCCCTGCGTGCTGATGCGCGCTGGCACCTCGCGCGGGCCGTTTTTTCTGCGCGACTGGTTGCCTGAAGGCGACGAAGCGCGCAACCAGGCGCTGATCGGCGCCATTGGCGCGTCTGACCCGCTGCAGCTCGACGGGCTGGGGGGAGGCAGCACACTCAACAGCAAGGTGGCCATCGTGTCACGCTCGACCCAACCCGACTGCGATCTGGACTACCTGTTTGCCCAAGTGGGCGTGGGGCACCAGTCGGTCGACACCCGACCCAATTGCGGCAATATGCTGTCGGGCGTGGCCCCGTTTGCGCTTGACCAGGGCCTGATTCCGGCGCAGGACGGCAGCACGACGGTGCGGGTTTACAACGTCAATACCCGCTCCAAAATCGACGTGACCGTGTGCACCCCCGGCGGCAAGGTCACTTATGAAGGGGATGCGCGCATTGACGGCGTCGCGGGTACAGCCGCCCCGGTGCTGCTAAATTTTTTGGATGCCTGGGGTTCGGTGACCGGAAAGCTGTTTCCCACCGGTGCTCGCATCGATACCATTGACGGCCTGCAGGTCACTTGTATTGATGCGGCCATGCCGCTGATGATGCTGCGTGCAGCCGATCTGGGCTTGAGCGGCCGCGAGCGACCGGCAGAGTTGGATGCCAACACCGCTCTGCTGGCGCGCATTGAGTTACTGCGGCTCCAGGCCGGTCAGCGCATGGGGCTGGGTGATGTATCGGGCAGCGTGGTGCCCAAGCCGGTGCTGGTGAGTGCCGGTGACTCGCCCAACAGCATCACCTCGCGCTATTTCACCCCGCACAAATGCCATGCCTCACACGCTGTGACCGGTGCCATCGGCGTTGCCACCGCCTTTGCCCTGCCCGGCACGGTGGCCAGCGGAGCCGCCATGGCGACAGGTCGGCACAGTCTGATGGTGCTGCACCCGGCCGGCCAGATTGATGTGGAAGTCACGTTGAAGGGCGTGGGCGAACAAGCCAGCGTGCAAAGCGCCGCACTGGTGCGCACCGTGCGCAAGATCATGCAGGGTGTGCTGCACCTGCCAGGTTATGTGTTCCCGCCAGCGCCGGCAGCCCTGGGCACCACCAGTGCCGCACCCAGCCAGCGTCAATTTCCTCAGCGCGAGGTACACATCATCGTGCCCACCAGCGCCGGGGGTGGCAACGACACCATGGCACGCACCCTGACGCGCAAGCTCGGGCCGTTGCTGGGTCAGCCCGTGGTGGTGGACAACCGGGCCGGTGCCAATGGCACCATCGCCAGCGAGTATGTGGCCGCTGCCCAGCCTGATGGCCACACCCTGCTGTTTGGCTACATCGCCACGCATGGCATCAACCCGGCGCTACAAAAGCTGCGTTATGACCCGATGGCCGACTTTGCGCCGATCGGTCGCATTGGTTACTCGCCCACGCTGCTGGTGGTGAATGCGGATCTGCCCGTGCACACGGTGCAGGAACTGGTCCGGCTGTTGCGGGATTCGCCCGCCCGCATGAGTTATGCCTCGGCTGGCGAAGGCACGGTGCCACATTTCGCTGCGGAGTTGTTCAAGCTGCAAACCGGGACGCAACTGCTAAAGGTCGATTTTTCCGGCGCCGCACCGGCCATTGCCGATGTGGCCAACGGTCTGGTGCAAGTGATGTTTCCGAGCCTGTTCACCGCGCAGCCCTACCTGCGCAGCGGCAGGCTCAGGGCGCTGGCCGTGGCTGGTGCCAGCCGTCTGCCGGCGCTGCCCGACGTGCCCACTCTGCTGGAGGCCGGTGTGGCTGGGGTCGAGTTGACGCAGTGGTACGCATTGTTTGCGCCCGCCAAGACGCCCGCGTCGGTGGTGCGCCAACTCAATGCAGCGCTCAACCAGGTGCTGGGCGACCCCGACATCGCTGCGCGCATGCAAGCCGATGGTGCGCAGGTGCTGACATCATCACCCGGTGAATTGCATGACCTGTTGATGGCCGAGAGCGAAAAATGGCAGGCGGTGGTGCTGCAAGCGGGCTTGCGACCCGAGATCTTGCTGGAGTGACAGCCAGCGCCCATTAGGGGTGTGACTCTACGGCACGGTTGCCCAAAACGCCGCCAAGCCCATAAACTGGCGCGTTAGGTAGCACGGTTCAGACCCGCCTCATGGCAGGTCGGGCCTGTGTCTGCAACCCCTTCATTCAACGCCCAGAGACTCCAACATGCCCCACTATCCACAGCTATTGGCACCACTTGACCTTGGCTTTACCACCCTGCCCAATCGGGTCATCATGGGATCGATGCACGTCGGACTTGAAGAGGTCAAGGACGGCTTCAACCGCATGGCCGCGTTTTACGCCGAGCGGGCCAAAGGTGGCGTGGGCCTGATCGTGACCGGCGGCATTGCCCCCAATGACCGGGGTCGCCCGATGCCCGGCGGTGCCCGACTGACCACCGAGGCCGAGGCCGACAAACACCGTATCGTGACCGATGCGGTGCACGCCGCCGGTGGCAAGATTGCCATGCAAATCCTGCACTTTGGCCGCTACGCTTACCACCAGGACCTGGTGGCCCCCAGCGCGCTGCAGGCACCGATCAACCCGATGAAGCCCAAGGCGCTGACGACCGAAGAGGTTTACCAGACGGTCGACGACTTTGTGCGTTGCGCCGCGCTGGCGCAAAGTGCCGGCTACGACGGCGTCGAGATCATGGGCAGCGAAGGCTATCTGCTCAACGAGTTCATTGCCGCCCGCACCAACCAGCGCGACGACGAATGGGGTGGCAGCTACCGCAACCGCATCCGCTTTCCGGTCGAGATCGTGCGCCGCACGCGCGAGGCCGTTGGTCAGAACTTCATCATCATCTTTCGCCTCTCCATGCTCGATCTGGTCGAAGGCGGCTCGACACTGCTCGAGGTGGTCGAACTGGCGCAGGCGCTGGAGAAAGCCGGCGCCAGCATTCTCAACACCGGCATTGGCTGGCACGAGGCGAGGATTCCCACCATCGCCACCAAGGTGCCGCGTGCCGCCTGGGCGTGGGTGACCCGTCAGCTCAAAGGCAAAGTAGGCATTCCGCTGGTGGCCACCAACCGCATCAACACCCCCGAGGTGGCCGAGCAACTGCTGGCCGACGGCTACTGCGACCTGATCTCGATGGCGCGCCCGTTTCTCGCCGACCCCGAGTTTGTCAACAAGGCCGCTCAGGGCCGCGCCGACGAGATCAACACCTGCATCGGCTGCAACCAGGCGTGCCTGGACCATACTTTTGGCGGCAAGGTCACCTCTTGCCTAGTCAACCCGCGTGCCTGTCACGAGACGCTGCTCAATATCACCCCCGTGAAGCAACGCGAAAAGATTGCCGTGGTCGGTGCCGGGCCGGCGGGCTTGGCGTTTGCCACCACCGCGGCGCAGCGCGGGCTCGACGTCACCCTGTTCGACGCCGCACCCGAGATCGGCGGCCAGTTCAATATCGCTAAGCAGGTGCCGGGCAAGGAGGAGTTTTACGAGACCCTACGCTATTTCGGCAAGCAGATCGAGCGCACCGGAGTCAAGCTCAACCTGGATACGCGCGTCAGCGCTGCCGACTTGATAGGCGCCGGCTACAAGCAGGTGGTGCTGGCCACCGGGGTGAGCCCCCGCACGCCCCCCATCGAGGGCATCAACCACCCCAAGGTGCTGGGTTATCTCGACGTGCTGCGTGACAAAAAGCTGGTGGGCCAAAAGGTGGCGCTGATTGGTGCTGGCGGCATTGGTTTTGATACCGCCGAGTTCTTGCTGCACAGCGGCGTGAGCCCGAGCCAAAGCCCGATCAAGTTTTTTGCCGAATGGGGGGTCGACACCACCTACGCCGAGCGTGGCGGCCTGAAGGCCGCGCACCTCGAACCCAGCAGCCGCAAGCTCTGGCTGTTGCAGCGCAAAACCAGCAAGGTCGGCGATGGCCTGGGTAAAACCACCGGCTGGATTCACCGCACCTCCCTCAAAAACCGCGCCGTCGAGATGCTCGCAGGTGTCACCTACTGCAAGATTGACGACGCCGGCCTGCACATCAGCGTAGGTGAACGCGAACTGACGCTGCCGGTCGACAACGTGGTGATCTGCGCTGGCCAGGAGCCACAACGCGCCTTGCAAGCCGAACTGCTGGCCGCCGGCGTGGCGGTGCACTTGATTGGTGGCGCGGATGTGGCCGAGGAGCTTGACGCCAAGCGCGCAATCAAACAAGGCACCGAACTGGCCATGGCCTGGGGCGCAACCGCCGACCTTGATACCAAATCGACCTCTAGCCCATTAACAGCAAGCGTTGGCAGCAATATAAAAAATAGCAACTCTGGTTATGAGACGCTGGCCGTCAGCCTCGATGGCCCGGTGGCCACCATCCGCCTGAACCGCCCGGACAAGGCCAACGCCATGAATCTGGCGATGTGGCACGAGCTGCGCCAGGCCTTCCAGTGGGTCGATGCCACCCCGGCGGCGCGCGTGGCGATCCTCGAGGGAGAGGGCCGCGCCTTCACCGCCGGCATCGACCTGCAGATGATGATGAGCCTGGGCGACACCATCCAGAACGACTGCGAGGCGCGCACGCGCGAAAACCTGCGCCAGGTCATTCTCGACCTGCAGGACACGCTGACCTCGCTTGAACGGTGCCGCAAACCGGTGCTGGCAGCCATTCACGGTGCCTGCGTGGGTGGCGGCATCGACCTCATTTGTTGTGCTGACATGCGTTACGCCAGCCGCGACGCCAGCTTTTGCATCAAGGAAATCGACATTGGCATGACGGCGGATGTGGGCACCTTGCAGCGCTTGCCCAAGCTCATTGGCGAAGGCATGGCACGCGAGTTGGCCTATACGGCACGCAAGTTTGACGCAGCCGAGGCACAGCAGATGCGCCTGCTCAACCGGGTGTTTGATTCGCGTGAGGCGTTGCAAGCAGGTGTGCGTGAAATTGCCTCTGAAATTGCAGCAAAGTCGCCTTTGTCCATCAGGGGTGTCAAAGAAATGATCACTTATGCACGCGACCATTCGGTAGCCGACGGGCTGAATTATGTGGCCACCTGGAACGCGGCCCTGCTGATGAGCAATGACTTGCAGGAGGCCATGATGGCCAGCATGGGCAAGCGCAAACCCACATTCAAGGACTGACGCTGCGGCTTGCTGCACCAGCAAGCGCAACCCACCACGCCAGGCATGGCTTTGTCGTATGATTTCTGACACATCATAAGTAATACAGAACATATTGAAGCCCACCCCCCTCGCCCCCCGCTTGATGGCGGGTTTTTTGCTGCTTCTGGTCGCCGTCAGCACGGCATTGATTTGGTGGATCGGGCCGGCGGCAATGCAGAATGGGCTGATGCTGCTCCTGTTCGGGTTGCTCGGCCTGGTGGCCCTGGGCCTGTGGCGGTTGAGCTTGGCCTTGATCAAGCAGGCGAATGCCGAAGAGCAATTGCGCCGGCTCAACGCGGATCTCGAGGCCCGTATCGCGGATCGGACGCTGGAACTGCAGGCGCGACTGCGTGACTTGTCGGGCATCAACGCCGAGTTGTCGACCAGCCACGACACGCTGCGCTCGGTCGTACATACCTCCATGGATGGTTTTTTGCGCTTGAGTTCCGATGGCCAAATCACCGATGCCAACCCCATGTACACGCAGTTGTCGGGTTATGACCGCGCTGAATTGCTGACGATGCACATCCGTGACCTGGAAGCCCAGGAGGATCCCGAGGCCATCAAGCTGCGGATACAGCGCCTGAAAATCAATGGCCGGGACCGCTTTGAAACCCGGCACCGGCGCAAGGATGGCAGCCTTTGGGACGTGGAGGCCAGTATCTCCTGCCACCAAACCCCAGAGGGTGGCATGTTTGGTTTTTTGCGCGATATCACACTGCAAAAGCAACAACAAGCCACCCTGGAGCAGGTGGCCCACTTCGACACCTTGACCCAATTGCCCAACCGCGCCCTGCTGACCGACCGCTTGAGTCAGAAGCTGGCCCACGGTCAACGCTCGCACGAAATGATCGCGGTCTGTATGCTCGACCTGGACGGCTTCAAGCCGGTGAACGACCAGTTTGGTCACAAGGCGGGTGACCAGTTGCTGCGTGAGGTGGCGCAGCGCCTGCGTGAGTCAATTCGCCAGGAAGACCTGGCTGGGCGTTTGGGTGGCGACGAATTTGTGCTGGCGATCGGTGGCCTGTCCAACATCGACGAATGCCGCAAGGCCTTGACACGGGTGCTTGAAGCGGTGGCAGCACCCTACCAGGTTACCGGTCGCATTGCCAAGGTGTCATGCAGTATCGGCGTGTCGATTTTCCCGGGCGAGGGCTCAGACCCCGAGCAACTGATCCGTCAGGCCGATGAAGCGATGTATCACGCCAAAAAGGCTGGCAAAAACCGCTATCAATTGTTTGATCCCAGCTATGAGCTGCACAGCCAGGCGCGCAGCGGCACCATGCGCAAGATTGGCAAGGCACTGTCCAAAGGTCAGTTCGAGCTGCTGTACCAACCCAAGATCAACTGCCGACTGGGCTGTGTGGTGGGGTACGAAGCCCTGTTGCGCTGGAATCATCCAATTCTGGGTACCATGACACCCGCCGAATTCATGCCCTTGATCGACGATGAAGACCTGGTGCGGGACGTCGGCGAGTGGGTTTTGGCCGAGGTATTGCGCCAGCAACTGCAGTGGCAGCTGCAGGGACAAACCATCGCCGTCAACATCAACGTGGCCGGGCGCCACCTGCTGGATCACCACTTTTCGCAACACCTCGGGGCGCTTCTGACCCATCATCCTCCGGCGCTGGTGCAACGCCTGGGCCTGGACGTGACCGAGAGTCTGGTGATGCAAGACATTGGCGGCGTTGCCCAGGTGGTCGATGACTGTCATCGACTGGGCCTGCAACTGGCATTGGACGATTTTGGCACCGGGTTTTCTTCGCTCGCGCACCTCAAGCGGCTTGCGGTGGATGAACTCAAGATCGACAACAGTTTTATCGCCACCCTGCTCAACGGCCCGCAGGACTTGGCGGTGGTGCAAAGCGTTATCGCACTGGGCTCGGCGTTCAAACGCCGGGTTAGCGCCGAGGGGGTTGAAACACTCGATCAGGTTCTGATGCTGCTGGAACTGGGCTGCGAGGTCATGCAGGGCTACTATTTGGCACGGCCGATGTCGGCCGGCCAGGTCGTTGAATGGCATCGCAAGTTTGAGCCCGACACGCTCTGGCAACTGTCATTCTCATCACGGCCGTCACGCGACTATTTTGAACTGCTGTTGGCCGAGACCAATCACCGCCTCTGGATCGAGCGATTGCTGCACGACAACTGCCGGGCTGCCGCTGATCACGAGCTCAACACACTTGGTGATCCGGGCTTTTGCCGCTTCGGTCGTTGGTACCAAAGCGCGTTTCGTAACGATCAGCCGATGTCGGCCAATTTTGTGCTTCTAGGCGAGCTTCATCAAGCGATTCATCAACATGCCCGGCAACTTTGCAAAAATCGGCGCGAGGGGCTCGATGCCGATGCCCAAGCCGAAGAGTTGCTGCTGACGGCAAAACATGAAGAGATGCGCCTGCTGCTCAACCGGATGCGACTGGCGAACGAAAACGCCACTGCCACGCCCACCACCGCATGACGAGGAGACACCATGCACAGCCACGACCCCATCATCTGGAGCACCGACCTGGTTACCGGCGTCGATGAAATCGACGACCAACACCGCATTCTGGTCAAAACCATCAATGATGCTGGGGTGCAGCTCGCGGGAAATCGAGATGCGGCACTGCTGGAGCAAATCACACGCGACCTGTTGAGCTATGCCATCTACCACTTTGAAACCGAAGAGGAGTTGATGGCGCAGTACCATTACACCGGGGCCCATCCCGAAGAGGCCGCCGCCCACCATCAGCAACACCGGAGTTTTTCGGCCAAGGTGGTCGCCGTCCGGGAAGGTCTGAGAACCGGTACCCCGATTTCACGCGAAGACCTGTTGT
Source organism: Rhodoferax sp. (assembly GCF_018063565.1). Lineage (GTDB taxonomy): Bacteria > Pseudomonadota > Gammaproteobacteria > Burkholderiales > Burkholderiaceae_C > Rhodoferax. The sequence continues at coordinate 58,796 of NZ_JAGPBB010000008.1, read as the reverse complement.
CATTCCTCAATGGCTGGCTGGTCGGGCACATCATGAACACCGACAAGAAGCTGGCAGCGTTTTTGCTGACTCAGCGCACTTGACGCTGCTGGTTCACAGGTAGATACTGCGCTTGACGGGGCCAGGTGCCCTGCTCGACAACGCATGCATGGGTGCCGTCCCGTTGACTGATTGATTGTTCAACTCAGGAGACGCAGCATGAACGCATCATCCAAATTTGTCTATCTTTTTGGCAGCGGCCGCACCGAAGGTGGTGCCGAGATGAAGAATCTGCTGGGCGGCAAAGGGGCCAACCTGGCCGAGATGTGCCGACTCGGTATTGCGGTGCCCTCGGGCTTCACCATCAGCACCGAGGCCTGCACCGGGTTCACCCAGCGCGGACGCGCGCCGGTGCTGGCGCTGATCGAGGCGCAGGTGTTGCAGGGTGTGGCTTTTGTAGAGGCCGAAATGGGCCGCAAGTTTGGCGACGCCACCAATCCCTTGTTGCTGTCAGTGCGCTCGGGGGCACGCGCCTCGATGCCCGGCATGATGGACACCATTTTGAACTTGGGGCTCAACGATCAGGCCGTGTTGGGCCTGGCTGCAAAGGCGAATAACGAACGCTTTGCGTGGGACTCGTACCGCCGCTTCATCCAGATGTACGGCGACGTGGTGATGAATCTGAAACCATCGTCCAAGGAAGAGCACGACCCGTTTGAGGTCATCATTGACATGCTCAAGGAAAAACGCGGCGTGCAGCTCGATACCGACCTCGATGCCAACGACCTCCAAGAACTGGTGCAACGTTTCAAATCGCTGATCCGTGCCCGCACCGGCCATGACTTTCCGACTGACCCCTGGGAACAGCTGTGGGGTGCTATCTGGGCGGTGTTTGAGAGCTGGAACAACGACCGGGCCCGGGTTTACCGCGAGCTCAACGACATTCCGCAGTCCTGGGGCACGGCCGTCAACGTGCAGGCCATGGTGTTTGGCAATCTGGGTGACCACAGCGCCACTGGAGTGGCGTTCTCGCGTGATGCGGGCACCGGTGAGGACCTGTTCAACGGCGAGTTTCTGGTCAACGCACAGGGCGAAGACGTGGTCGCGGGGGTGCGCACGCCGCAGCAGGTGTCGCTGCTGGGTTCACGCCGCTGGGCTGAACTGGCACAGGTGAACGAGGCCGAGCGGGCGCACAGTTTCCCGTCGCTGGAAGAGCTGATGCCTGAGATTTACGCACAGCTCTTGCACTTTGAGACCACGCTGGAAAACCACTTCAAGGACATGCAGGACATCGAGTTCACCATCCAGGAGGGCAAGCTCTGGATGCTGCAAACCCGCAATGGCAAACGCACCGGCGCGGCCATGGTGCGCATCGCCATGGAGATGCTGCAGCAAGGCATGATCGACGAAAAGACCGCGCTGCAGCGTGTCAGCCCGGACCGGCTCAACGAACTGCTGCACCCCATTTTTGACCCCAAGGCGCTGGCGTCTGCCGTGCCCATTGCGCGGGGCCTGCCGGCATCACCCGGTGCAGCCACCGGTCAGATCGTGTTTTTTGCTGACGAAGCCGAAGCCTGGGCCAAAAAGGGCAAAGCCGTGATTCTGGTACGCCAGGAAACCTCCCCCGAAGACCTGCGCGGCATGAGCGTGGCCAAAGGCATTCTGACGGCGCGCGGCGGCATGACCTCGCACGCCGCCGTGGTGGCGCGTGGCATGGGCAAGTGCTGTGTCTCGGGCGCAGGGGCCGTGCACGTCGACATGAAAGCCCGTACCATGACCATCGGCGCCGTGGACTACGCTGAGGGCGACTGGATTTCGCTCAACGGCTCGACCGGCGAGGTGTTCGAGGGAAAACTCACCACCAAAGAGGCCGAGCTCAGTGGCGATTTTGGCCGCCTGATGGCCCTGAGCGACCGCTACAAACGCCTGGAAGTCCGCACCAATGCCGACACCCCGGAAGAAGCCCGCATGGCCCACAGTTTTGGTGCCACCGGCATTGGGTTATGCCGTACCGAGCACATGTTTTTTGAGGGCGAGCGCATCGTGGCGGTGCGCGAGATGATTCTGGCTGACGACGAGGCCGGTCGCCGCAAAGCGCTGGCCAAGCTGCTGCCGATACAGCGCGGTGATTTTGAAGGCCTGTTTGCCGCCATGAACGGCTTGCCCGTCACCATTCGCCTGCTCGACCCGCCGCTGCACGAGTTTGTACCGCAGGACGACGCGTCACAGCGCGTGATGGCGGCTGACATGCGGGTGTCGCTGGGCAAGATCAAGATGCGGGTGGACGAGTTGCACGAGTTCAACCCGATGATGGGGCACCGCGGCTGCCGGCTGGGCATCAGCTACCCCGAAATCACCGAAATGCAGGCGCGCGCCATTTTGGAGGCGGGGCTGAACATGCGCGCCAGGGGCATCGATGTCAAGGCCGAAATCATGGTCCCGCTGGTGGGCACAGCACGCGAATTCAACCTGCAGGCGGCTGTGATCCGGCGCGTGGCTGACGCCGTGTTTGCCGAACGGGGTGAGGTCTTGCCCTACCTGTTGGGCACCATGATCGAGACGCCGCGTGCCGCCCTGGTGGCCGACAGCATTGGCAAAGTGGCCGAATTTTTCTCGTTCGGCACCAACGACCTGACGCAGATGACGCTGGGGTTCTCACGCGACGACGCGGCCAAGTTCTTGCCGGACTACCTCAAGAACGGTGTGTACGACCAGGACCCGTTTCGCAGTATCGACCAGTCCGGGGTTGGCATGCTGGTGCAGATGGCGGTGCAGAAAGGCCGCAGTGTGCGCCCCCACATCGAGGTCGGGGTCTGCGGCGAACACGGGGGCGATCCCGCCTCAGTGGCGTTTTTCCACCGTGCCGGTCTGGACTATGTGAGCTGCTCGCCGTACCGGGTGCCGATCGCGCGACTCGCCGCAGCACAGGCCGCCATTGCGGTTTGACCGGTTTCATGCAGACCGGTGGCATCGCTGCGAAAATAGCGGCAATGTTCACTTGTTTGAAGGAAACCAATTGAAATCTATCACTCTGACGCTGGCCTTGATCGCTGGTCTGGCCTGTGGGCTTGGTGCCTGCTCCAAGGGCGACGCTCCGCCTGCCGCCGCCACTGCGGCGGCTCCCATCGGTGCCAACAGTTACGACACCGTTGCCGCCACCGCCAAAGGGTTTACCGTGGGTGCGTTGATGAGTGCTCAGCCGGTGTACGTGTTGTTCGACCCACAATGCCCACATTGCGGTCACCTCTGGAATGCCTCGTTACCGCTGCACAGCAAGGTCAAATTTGTCTGGGTACCCATTGCGTTCAACGCAGGCAAAAGCCTGGCGCAGGCTGCCGCCTTGATGTCGGCCGCCAACCCGGTCGAAGCCATGACAGCACACGAAACTTCCCTGCTTGCCGGCACCGGTGGCATGTCGGCGTCGAGCAGCATTGCGCCCGAGCTGGAGCAGGCTGTCAAAGCCAACACGCAATTGCTGGTTTCGCTGGGCGTGGATTCGGTGCCTTTTGTGCTGGCCAAGAACCGTCGCACCGGCGAGGTGGTGAGTCACAACGGCGCCTTGGAAACCGCGCCACTGGCCCAGCTGCTGGGATTGGACTGAGAGCCCTCGCTCTCAGGCATTCAGCGTGCCGCCCAGCATTTCGGTCAGGCGCTGGTAGGGCATTCTGAACGCTGCGGCCTGGGCGTGCCCGCCACCGCCCATGCTCTCAGCCAGCGCGATGCAACTGAAGTTGCCGCGGGAGCGCAGACCACATTTGACCTGCCCCTTGCGGTCAAGTGTCCACATCAGGGCGAAACTGCCTGATCGCTGGCACAGCAGGTGACCCACCTCACTGTGGAAAACACCTGGCGCATTCACCATCCAACCGTCAACACCGTTGAAACGCAAGGTGTGCGCCTGCTGTGCAATCTGGACCGCCAACTGCTTGAATTTGGCGTCCATCGCTTCACCACGGGTGATATAGGCCGCAAGGCCGGTTGCGTCAAGTTTGGCAATTGCATGCCAGCGGGCAAACTCAAACGGCTCCATGTCCAGTGAGGCCAGGAAACTTGAGCTTTCAGGATACTGCCAGACCCAGATGTCACGGTCTTCCACATAACGAACCAGATCGGGCAAGGGTTCATCCGGGTAAAAAAATTCCCAGGCCAGGCGCGCACCCGCCTTCTCGACATCAAAGTGCACTGCCCCGCAGCGACACTGGAAACCGGACAGTTTTTCAGCGGCGCTCAAGTGGTGATCAAGCAGAACCAGCTTGGCCGCACGGCAATCAACATCCCGCAAAACCGCCTCAGAGAACGCAAAGTCCAGGACATAAACCGCCCTCGCCCTGAGTTCGGGTAAATCCTCCACCGTACGCACATCGTCATGGTCCAGACCTACAAACTCGGCTTGTCCACCAAAATAGAGCCAGGCCGCCAGTGCTGCGGCGAACCCGTCGGGGCAATGATTGCCGTGATAAATCACCAGCGGCCGGGGATCGTTTTTTTCTGGAAAGACCGGCAGTTTCAACTTCATTTGAAGGCTCCGCGCACATCAGGCCTTGGCAACTGCCGGAAACGGATCTTGCGGTCAAGCTCGATCGCGTCTTTCTTGCGCTGGCGCTGCGCATCCAGCGTCTGGCCCGCCGCCAGCCACTGCGCAAACTCTGTTGGTGTTTCCAGGCTGATGCGACCGATCACGGCCGATCGAAAGTCAAAAATGGCAATCTCGGCGGCCTTTTGCAGATTGACCCTCTGCCCACCCTGCAAAGCACCGCGCTGGCGGCCAATCGCTTCAAGCAACTGCTCATCGCTCATGGTCGCCACCGACTGCAGCTTGAAACGTGCTTCCAGCTGCGTCGGGTAGTGCTGGCGCAGATAGTCCAACAGCTCCAGCGCCACTTCCTGCTCGTCAAACGCATTGCGTCCCACCGCGCCGCTGGCCGCCAGGTTATAGCCACTTTTGGCCACGATGATGCGTGGCCACAGCATACCGGGTGTGTCGTACAGGTAGAAGTCGGGGGCCAAGGCAATACGCTGCTCCAGCTTGGTGACACCGGCTTCGTCACCCGTCTTGGCTGCGCGCCGTCCCGTCAGGGTGTTGATCAGGGTGGACTTGCCAACATTGGGAATGCCACAAATCAACACCCGCATCGGCTTGGCCATGCCACCCCGGGTGGGCGCGAGGTCATGGCAGGCGGCAATCAGGGCTTTGGCCGGTGCAGCAGCACTGGCATCCAGCGCTAGGGCGCGGGTACCGGGCAAGGCGTTGAAGTGCCCCAGCCACAGTTGTGTGCAGTCCGGGTCAGCCAGATCCTGCTTGTTCAATACCTTCAGCGTCGGCCTGCCATGGGTCAGCTGTGCCAGCATCGGGTTGGCACTGGAGGCGGGCAGGCGTGCATCGAGCAGTTCAATCACCACGTCAATGTTCTTGATGCGTTCGGCAATGGCCTTTTGCGTCAGGTGCATATGGCCAGGGAACCATTGGATCATGGCCATCAGTTGTCCCCTTGGCGTCGGTTTGCCGCCACCACCCGGTCGCGACCCTGGGCTTTGGCCTGGTAGAGCGCGCCATCCACCTGCTCAAACATATCGCCTGGTTGGTCGTGCAACTCCAACGTGGCCACGCCCGCACTGAGTGTCAAAGGACGGCCGATCCTGAAGTCACGCGTCCGCGCCGCCTGCACCAGCCGCTCGGCCAGTCGCTGTGCCTGCTCTGGTGAGGTGGCCGGGCACAGCAGCAAGAACTCTTCGCCACCCCAGCGCAGGATGTGGTCAATGCCGCGGGCAGTCTCGCGCAGCAGCGCGGCGACTTCCTGCAGCACCCGGTCACCCTCGGGGTGCCCCAGCTCATCATTGATGCGCTTGAAAAAATCGATGTCCACCAGCACCACCGACAACGCCTGCTTTTGACGGCGTGAGCGCGCCAGCTCATGCTGGTACAAGGCATCAAAACCGGTGCGATTGCGCAGACCGGTGAGTGCATCGGTCAGTGACAGTTTCTGCAGCTCGGCGTTAACCCGGCGCAAGCGCCGGATCCAGTAGGCGCTGGTGAGCATCGCTGTGAACCATACCGCTGCCAGCCAACCGAGCAAGCGGTAGTTGATCGGATTGACCACCTTGATGGCGATATGCTGGTCAATGATTTTTTGTCGCTCGACCGGGGTGATGCTTGCCACACCGGCGTTCAGAAGCCCAAGCAAGGAAGCTTGCGACTTGACCACCCCAATGCGCAGCTGATTGCCATAGTTGGGCACCTGGCCCGCAATCTTCAGGTTGAACCAGCCCTGATTCCTGATGGTGTCAGCCGCCACAATCAGCGAGCGCATGGTCAGGTCGGCCTGGCGTTCGGAAACCAGCTTGAGGGCTTGCGCTTCGCTGTCCACCAGCACAATGTTCAGATTCGGGTAGTCGCGGCGCAGGCGCTCCTCCACCGAGGTGCCTTTGGGCAGCACCATGGTTTCGTCAGACAGCGAGGACAGATCCGACACAAAGCCGTGCTCTTCGCGGGTGATCAGCACGTTTTCATCGACCAGCACCGGGTTGGTGAACAACAGCCAGCCATCGCGTTTGGGGCTCTGGTTCAAAAAACTCATCACCTCGCAGCGCCCGGCCTGCGAGGCTGCCAGGCTATCGTCCCAGTCTTTGGTCGGCAGCAGCTGCAAAGCCAGACCGCTGCGCTGCGCCACGAGCTTGAGCAGGTCGGCCGCGATCCCGACATGCTGACCCTGCGCGTCGATCTGTTCAAACGGTGGCCAGTCAGGGTCAACACAAAACGTCACCACACGGCTGACGGGTGTCGCCAGCGGCGCAGCATCCAGTGGCAGGGCTGCCACCGCCACGCGGGCCAGTTGCATCAGAGCCAACAGCAGGCTCAAGGCCAACCGGCACCACCAAACATGACCCATGATCAGCCCTAAAGTGTGTCGTAAGTCGTATGGATTCATGGGTCGCCGTTCTGCTTGACTCGATTATCCGGTCCACCACCCTCCGCCCAACAGCGGCCGGCGCAGAAAACCGTTCACCATCGCTACAAATCGAGCGACGGTCGCAACAACGACGATTTGACAAAACGCCAGTGCCCGACAAAACAGGCCTTGGCAGCAGCGAAAATGCCGGCCAACGCCGCCCCGCTGTCCAGATTGACGATCGCCACCGGCAAGGCACCCGTCTTGGCGGCCGGATCCCACACGCTGGACAGATAAATCAGCACATAAAGCGCCGGAATCAGCGCCACCACGGCCGCTGCCAGAAGCAATCGTGGGTAACGCCGAAAAAAATGTCCCTCGATCTGGGCGATTCGCAGAAACGACATGCCAGCCGCCGGTTCAGGTCTCATACCCCACCCGGGCACGCTGGGTCTTGATCTGGGAAAGCTGGACTTTATGGTCACGCAAGCGCCGCCTGGAGGCTTGTGTGGGATGAGTCGGACGACGCATTTTGGGCGGACGCGCCACGCTGTTGACCAGTTCATGCAGGCGCGCCAGCGCGTCAAACTTGTTGGCCTCTTGTGTGCGGTGACTCTGCGCCTTGATCACCAGCACACCATCCTGGGTGATGCGACTGTCGCGCAAGGCCAGCAGCCGTGCCTTGACATCATCGGGCAGACTGGATGCGCCAATGTCAAACCGCAGATGAATGGCGCTGGACACCTTGTTGACATTCTGTCCGCCCGCCCCCTGGGCGCGGATGGCGTTCAGTTCCACCTCGTCTGGCAGGACATTCAGTACATTCATTTCAATAGCAATCTATCTATATAAAATAATCGCTAGAGGCTTAAAACACCATCACCCGATGTGTGAGCGACCTCTGGCGGGTTAACGTAGCGCGCCACAAACGCTCCCACCGCGCTCTCAGGCAAGGGCAGCCACACCGTGTGGCCGCTACCGGGTGCCACGGTCATCGGTTGGGCGTCCAGATTTTCCATCGACGTCAACCGCACATCCTGATTGCCGCCAGGCTGGATGATCTCCAGCCAGTCACCCACGGCAAAGCGGTTGCGCACATTGACCTTCATCAGTCCGCGCAGCGGATCGAATTCAAGCGCATCACCCACATACAGGCTGCGGCCGGACTCGGAATAACCGCGCAAATAATTCTGCGTGGCCTCCGGCGTGTGGCGTTGAAAAAAACCGCTGGTGTAGCCCCGGTTGGCCAGGCCTTCCAGTTGCCCGAGCAGCGCCGGGTCAAGTTCGCGCCCGGCTACCGCGTCGTCAATGGCGCGCCGATACGTCTGCACCGTGCGCGCGACGTAATACGGGCTTTTGGTGCGACCCTCAATCTTGAGCGAATCCACGCCGATCTCCACCAGCCGCTTGATGTGTTCCACCGCGCGCAGGTCCTTGCTGTTCATCACATAAGTCCCGTGCTCGTCTTCTTCGATCGGCATGTAACTGCCTTCGCGCTGACTTTCTTCAATCATGTAAACCTTATCGGCCTCGGGCGCGCGTTCGATCGCGTCCTGCTCGCGCTCACGCGCGGCCGCCTGGGTCAGCACGTCGCCCGAGGCATCGACCACACCCTTTTGCGTCTTGTAGTCCCAGCGGCAGGAGTTGGTGCAGCTGCCTTGATTGGCGTCGCGGTGGTTGAAATAGCCAGAGAGCAGGCAGCGCCCCGAGTAGGCAATGCACAGCGCGCCGTGCACAAATACTTCAAGCTCCATGTCGGGGCAGGCCTGGCGGATTTCTTCCACCTGATCGAGCGACAGCTCGCGCGACAGGATGATGCGTTTGAGCCCCACCTTTTGCCAGAATTTCACCGCCGCCGAGTTGACGGTGTTGGACTGTACCGACAAGTGGATTTCCATCTCGGGCCATGTCTCACGCACCATCATGATCAGACCGGGGTCGGACATGATCATGGCGTCAGGCTTCAAGGCGATCACCGGTGCCATGTTGTCGATGTAATGGCGGATCTTGTTGCCGTGCGGAAAGATATTGCTCACCAGAAAAAACTTCGCGCCTTTGGCATGGGTGGTGTCGATGCCTTGTTTGAGCACCTCGATGTCGCCAAAGTCGTTGTTGCGCACGCGCAGACTGTAGCGTGGCTGGCCGGCATAGATGGCGTTGGCACCAAAGGACAGCGCGGTTTGCAGCATGGCCAGCGAGCCGGCAGGTGCTAGCAGCTCAGGGATTTTCATGGTCGCTCTCTTGGTTTGGCGGTTTCACGTATCCGCTATCACAATACTTTTGATAGCTTCCAGCGCATGCTGAATATTGGCTAGAACCACATTTTTACGAAATTCAGACTTGCGCGGCAATGGGTGCCAGGCCGGACTGCACATTGCCACACTGCGCCCGGTGGCGCAGCGCATGGTCCATCACCACCAGCGCCAGCATGGCCTCCAGAATCGGGGTGGCACGAATGCCCACACAGGGGTCGTGCCTGCCTTTGGTGACCACTTCGGTGGGCTGACCGGTGGTATCGATGGAATCACGCGGGATCAAAATCGAACTGGTCGGTTTGACCGCCACCGATACCTCGAGGTCTTGCCCGGAGGTGATGCCCCCGAGCGTGCCGCCCGCATTGTTGCCGATGAAGCCGTTGCGCGTCAGCGCATCGCCATGCGTGCTGCCGAGTGCCGCCACACAGGCAAAGCCGGCACCAATTTCCACCCCTTTGACCGCGTTGATGCCCATCATCGCGTAGGCAATGTCGGCGTCCATCTTGTCGTACAGCGGCTCGCCCAGACCCACGGGCACGTTGGACGCACTGACGCGCAGTCGCGCACCACACGAGTCGCCATGCTTGCGCAGCGTGTTCATGTAGTCCTCCAGCGTGCTCACGTCAGCCACCGGGGCAAAAAACGGATTGTTGGGCACATGCTCCCAGGACTCGAAACCAATCGGCACGCTGCCAATCTGCGTCATGCAGCCACGAAAGACGGTTCCGAATTTCTCAAACAACCATTTCTTTGCCACCGCACCCGCAGCCACCGAGGGCGCGGTCAGCCTTGCGCTGGAGCGGCCACCGCCACGCGGGTCACGAAGGCCGTATTTCTGAAAATAGGCGTAATCGGCGTGACCTGGACGAAAGGTCTGCACGATGTCGCCATAGTCCTTGCTGCGCTGGTCGGTGTTTCTGATCAACAGACAGATTGGCGTACCGGTGGTCGTACCCTGGTACACGCCAGAGAGGATTTCGACCTCATCGGGCTCCTTGCGCTGGGTTACAAAGCGGTTCTGACCGGGTTTGCGACGATCCAGATCGGCCTGGATGTCGGCTTCGCACAGCGCCATGCCGGGCGGACAACCGTCTATCACGCAGCCAATGGCCGGGCCGTGGGATTCACCAAAATTGGTGACGGTGAATAAGGTTCCAAAGGTGTTTCCGCTCATGGGTGGCGATTATCCCAGAGCGGTCAATGCCACGCTGCGCGCAGCAACTAGAGCGTGGGCGCGCCATCGCTTGCTTCGCCCTCGGGCCAGTCGTGGATGTAGGCCTTGAGCATCTTGTTCTCAAAATTCTGGCTGTCAACCACCGCCCGCGCCACGTCGTGAAAACTGATCACGCCCATGAGCATGCGCTTGTCCATCACCGGCATGTAGCGGGCGTGGCGGTCGAGCATCATGCGGCGCACTTCGTCCATGTCGGTCTCCATGGTACAGGTCAGCGGGTGATCGTCCATGGCGGTACGCACAATGGTGCTGGCAATGTTGCCCCCCATCTTGACCAGCACCTGGGTGAGTTCGCGCACGGTCAGCATACCCACCAGGTCACCATGCTCCATCACCACCAGTGAGCCGATGTCACGCTCAGCCATCAGACCAAGCGCCTTGATCAGGGATTCATCCGGGTTGGCGGTGTAAAGTGTGCTGCCCTTGATGCGCAAAATATCACTGACTTTCATGGATTTCCTCGTGTTCGATAGGAGCAATTGCAAACGGTGCGACTGACCCATTCATCTTAATGGCAAAGGTGGCGCCGTCAAGATGATGTTACTAGACAACCCAGTGCTCACCATCAAGTGCTGGCTGGCACAGCAGCGAATCCTGCTCCAGCAAGGTTTCGACTTCGTTGGCGGCCAGCGGTTTGGCATAGTAGAACCCCTGGGCAAAGTCGCAACCCATGGCCAGCAAGAGCTGGTGTTGTTCGATGGTTTCAACGCCCTCGGCAATCACCTTCAGCTCAAGACGATGCGCCATCACCACAATCGCCGTGGCCAGTGCCCTGTCACCCTCACCACTGGCAAGTTGCTGGATAAAGGTTTTTTCAATCTTGAAATAGTCGATGTGCCGCTTTTTCAGCTGAAACAGCGAGGCATAGCCGTCACCAAAGTCGTCAATCGCCACTTGCACCCCGGCATCGCGAAACTCCTGCAACTTTTCACTGACCCCTGCCGCCTCGCTTTGCAACAGCTTCTCGCTGATCTCAATGACAAAACACTGGCTGTTGAAGCCGCCGCCATCAAGCCGGTTGCGTGGGCCAATACGGTGCACGTCTGCCTGTAACAGTTGCATGGGTGACACATTCAGGCTGATCTGGAACGCGCGCCCATAGCGCTGACGCCACCGTTTGGCCTGGCGTGCGGCCTCACCAAAGACCCAGTTGCCAATGCTGTGGATCAAGCCGGACTCTTCTGCCAGCGGGATGAACTCGCTCGGGCTGACCATCCCCCGCTGCGGATGCAACCAGCGCAACAGCGCTTCAACTTTGTGTAACCTGCCACTTCGCAAATCCACGATCGGCTGAAAATGCAGTTGCAATTGACCGTTTTGCAAAGCACCCCGCAAATCATGAAGCATGTGCTGCCGCTCCAGGGCGAATACCTGCATGGCCTGGGTGTAGTAACTGAATCGGTTGCGACCGGCATTCTTGGCCGCATACATGGCGCGGTCAGCGTCCTTGAGCAACTCTTCCAGGCTGGTCGCATCGTCCGGGTACATGGCGATGCCAATGCTGGCCGAGATGTTGACCACTTCGTCCCCCAGCGCGCAGGGGCACAACAGCGACTGAAGAATGTTCTGGGCGATCAGCTCAACCCGGCCCGGGTCGTCAATGCTCGACAGGATCACCGTGAACTCGTCGCCGCCCAAACGAGCCACGGTGTCCGAGTCACGCACGCAGTTGGCAATGCGCTGGGCGGCCTCCACCAGCAGCAGGTCACCGGCATCATGCCCCAAGGTGTCATTCACCTCCTTGAAATTATCCAGATCGATGAACAGCAACGCCAGCTTGTGCCCGGTACGCTGCGTTTTCTTGAGCTCCTGGGACAAGCGATCTTGGAACATGCTGCGATTGGGCAGCTTGGTCAACGGGTCAAAATTGGCCTGGGACCAGATCACCTCCTGGGCCAGTTTTTTGTCGGTGATGTCGGAAAACAGGCCAACCCGGCATTGCACGGAACCGTCCCCGTGCCGGATGGTGCTGATGGTTTGCCATTGCGCGTAACAACTGCCATCCTTGCGCCGGTTCCACAACTCGCCCTGCCAATGGCCGGTGGCATCGATCTGGTGCCACATGTCGCGGTAGAAGGCCGCCGTTTGTCGCCCGGAGTGCAGCATGGCGGGGTTCTTGCCCAGCACCTCGTCGCGGCTGTAGCCTGTCAGACGGGTGAAGGCCGGGTTGATTTCCACAATGGCGTTATCAGGGTCGGTGACCATCATCGCCTCACTGCTGTTCTCCAGCACCAGTGAGGCCAGGCGCAACTTGTCTTCAGCCGCCTTTTGTGCGGTCACGTCGCGTGCCGAGCCGACCACCCCAATGACTTCACCCGCATCATTCACAAATGGTGCCTTGTGCACATCCAGGAACATGAACTTGCCACGCACATTGCCAAACTCGTCAAACTGCGAGGCTTTGCCGTTGGCCAGAGTCAAGGTATCCGAGTCCTGACACAGCTCACCAAAGGTGTGCCACTGTGGATCGTCCGGATGCGCGCTGCGCTCGCGCAGCGCAAAGTCGAGGTCGGTGCGCCCAAGCGGCTCATCGGTGCTGCCGGCAAACAGCAACTGGTCACAAATCGCCTTGTTGGCAAACAGATAGCGTTTATGCAGGTCCTTTGCCCAGATCATGTCGGGCACGTTGTCACTGATCAGACGCAACAACGTACTCAGGTCGTGGCTCTTTTGTTCACTGGCGCGCAGAGCCAGTTCTGCCTCCTTGCGCGGCGTGATATTCAGACTTCCGCCGGTGGCGGTCAACACTGCTCCATGCTGGTCCCGACTCACTGCCCGACCCCGGGTGACAACCCAACTCCAGCCACCCTGCGCATGGGCAATCCGGTATTCCAGGCGAAAGTCCCCTGCCATCGAGCGCCGTGCCAGGCGCATCTGCGCTTCAAATGTTGCGCGATCATCGGGGTGGAGCAAGGCCAGCCAGTGTTGCAGGTTGCTGACCGGGGTATCCGCTGCCAGACCAAGCCAGGGCAGGCGGCTACGGTCAACCCGAATCTGCCCGGTCACAAAGTCAAGCTCCCAAAGCACCATCTGGGCGGCGTCGATGGCCAGGCTGAGGTTGAACTCCGCCCGTGCATGGGTCTGCAACACATGCTGCCGGTTGATGGCCAGCTCATCAAGCAGGCGCGTCAGCATCGTCAAAGTGACCGGGGCCACCACGCTGGCTGCCACCAGTCCTGTCAACAGGTAGTCGTAACTGACCTCACCCTTGAGCAGCCAGCCCATGCCAGACACAATGAGCTCGGCCAGCAGCACCGCCACCAGCACGATGGCAAGCCGCAGCTTCCAGCCGCGATAACCTTCCAATTGCGCGATCCAGTGGCTTGACATCTGAACGGCTGACTACTGACGGGTATGGGTGAATGTTCGCATCAATAACTACTCCCTGATATGGTGCATTCTGCCTTCAGAATTTGCAGATCCTTTAGTTTGAATCAAACAAAGCCGTGCAGAATCCACTTTTTATCCAACGGCTCACTGGCCCACCCGAGGACTTCCATGCCTGGTTACTCCGACCCCGGTTTTGACACCCTGGCACTGCACGCCGGCAGCGCCCCAGACCCCAGCACCGGTGCGCGCGCGGTGCCGATTCACCTCAGCACCTCGTTTGTGTTCGAATCCAGCGATCACGCCGCCGCGCTATTTAATCTGGAGCGTGCCGGGCATGTTTACAGCCGCATCAGCAACCCAACCAACGCGGTGCTGGAGCAACGCATCGCCGCACTCGAGGGCGGCATTGGCGCCATCAGCGTGGCAAGTGGCCAGGCGGCGCTGCACCTGAGCATCGCCACATTGATGGGGGCAGGCAGCCACATCGTGGCGAGTACGGCGCTATATGGTGGGTCGCAAAACCTGTTGAATTACACGCTCAAGCGCTTTGGCATCGACACCACTTTTGTCAAACCCGGTGACATGGATGCCTGGCGAGCTGCCGTGCGACCCAACACCCGACTGTTTTTTGGCGAAACGGTGGGCAACCCGGGGCTCGACGTGCTGGACATTCCCACGGTCTCGGCAATCGCCCATGGCGCTGGCGTGCCGCTGCTGGTGGACTCGACCCTGACCACACCCTGGCTGATCAAACCGTTTGAACTCGGTGCCGACCTGATCTACCACTCGGCCACCAAGTTCTTGAGTGGGCACGGCACGGTGATTGGCGGGCTGGTGATCGACGGTGGCAGCTTTGACTGGGACGCATCGGGCAGGTTCCCCGAGCTGACGCAAGCCTACGACGGCTTTCACAACATGGTGTTTTCGGAAGAGTCCACTGTGGGTGCGTTCTTGCTGCGGGCGCGACGCGAAGGCCTGCGCGACTTTGGTGCCTGCCTGAGCCCACATTCGGCCTGGCTGATTTTGCAAGGCATGGAGACGCTGTCGCTGCGAATGGCACGGCACATGGAAAACACGCAGAAAGTGGTGACGTTCCTGACGAGCCAGCCATTTGTGGCGCGGGTGGGCCACCCGATGCTGGAAAACCACCCCAGCCATGCGCTGGCACAGAAACTGTTGCCACGCGGTGCGGGCTCGGTGTTCAGTTTTGACCTGAAAGGCAGTCGCACGCAGGGCAAGGCGTTTGTGGAAAGCCTCAAAGTCTTCAGCCACCTGGCCAATGTGGGCGACTGCCGCAGCCTGGTGATTCACCCGGCCAGCACCACCCATTTCCGTATGACTGACGCGGCGCTGGTGGCAGCTGGCATCACCCAGGGCACGATCCGGCTGAGCATTGGGCTGGAGGATGCCGATGACTTGATCGATGACTTGAAGCGTGCGCTCAAAGCCGCTGAGAAAGCCGCCTGAGCGGGGACAAGTCGATGCTTCCAGTTCGCTGCCAACACCCCGATTTAATCAGATAGCATAGCATTTACCGCATGATGGATAAGCGCTGGATGCCAATTTGATCACACAAAAGACTTAGACCATGTACCTCACTGTCAACCATGTGCCCACCTACTGCTACACCGGCGGCAAGCCCTTTGATGCGACCCAGCCCACGGTGGTGTTGATCCACGGGGTTTTAAATGACCACAGCGTGTGGATCTTGCAAAGCCGCAGCCTGGCGCACCATGGCTATAACGTGCTGGCCGTCGACCTGCCCGGCCACTGCCGCAGCGGCGGTGATGCGCCGAGCAGCGTCGAGCAGGCGGCAGACTTTATTGCCGCGCTGCTGGATGCCGCCGGGGTGCAGACCGCCGCGCTGGCGGGTCACAGCTGGGGCTCGCTGATTGCACTCGAAGCAGCCGCGCGCCTGGGGGCACGGGTGAGCCATTTGGTGCTGGTCGGCACGGCGCACCCGATGCGGGTGTCGGCCACTTTGCTGGACGCCTCGATCAACGCACCCGAAGAGGCGATCAAACTGGTGAACGTTTTTTCACGCAGCACGCTGGCTCCGCCACCGTCGGCATTGGGGCCGGGTACCTGGGTGTATGGTGCCAGCATCGCGCTGGCGCGGCGGGTGCTGGCCAGCAACCGGGAGGTCAACGTGTTTCACCGCGGTTTTGTGGCCTGCGACAGCTACCGCAACGGCGAGCAGGCGATCACCCGCATCACCTGCCCGGTGCTGTTTGTGCTGGGCGCGCAAGACCAGATGACGCCGCCAAGATCCGCGCAAAGCCTGGTCAACGCAGCACGCGGCGCTGGCAAAACTGTGCAGGTGGTCAGCCTGCCCGTGGGCCACCAGCAGATGACCGAAGCACCTGAACAAACGCTGGCCGCGCTGACCGTCTTTCTGCGCACGATGCCGATTTGAAAGACTGGGACACGCAAGACTGACCGATTGGCTGCCGCGAACACATGACCTACCGATCCTTGTGAGCAAGCTAAGACACCTCTTGATGCTTTGGTTCATGGGCCTGACCTCGGTCTGTTGGGCACAGGCGCTGCCATTTGACTATCGCTGTGGGGTCGATAACATTTTGGCCCCTGCTACGACCGCAGAAAACCCCTGGATACACGCCCAAGACGGCCTACTGCCGGCGACCGCGGGTGCAGACCCCTGCTGGCTCAGACTGGATCCAACCAGCATTGCACCCAAAACCCTGTCGATCAGCGCCGAGCTGATTGCTTCCAACGCCAACCTGTCCGTCCGAGTGATGGACGCTTCCGGCCTGGTACTGGCCGAAGCCAACGCATTCGGCGCGCGCAGCCAAGTGCTGGTGTTGGCCACCGGTATGTTGTTTCCACAGTTGCCGCACCCTCCGCCGATGCTGTATGCACGGGTGCTCCGCCAGGGTTTTGACGGCGAAGTTCGCTCAAACGTTATCGTCAGCGCAGTGGACCTGGCGTCCGCGGTCTCGCAGGTACAGCGCACCACGCTGTTTCACGTCGGCATTGCGCTCGCTTACACCACCTTGGCTTTGTTTTTTGGCTGGATGGCCTGGTTGCTGCGCGACACCACCTACGTCGTATTCATGGGCTATTTGCTGGTGTTTGCCGTCACCGAAGTCATTGATACGCCGATTCTGCTGAGCATCGGCAACGTAGTACCAGCGCCCTGGCTTCGACTGGCCGAAGCGGCGACGATTCCACTGGGAACGGCATTGACGCTCCTGGCCTATTCGCGTCTGGCAAAGTTTAGCCAGTATGCCCCTACTGTGAGCCGGTTAACGAATGCTTTGGCGATCATTTATGGCCTGAGCGTGATGCTTTGGCTGAGCTCCGTCGGAGAAGGTAACCGCCTGCAAATGCAGCTCAGCTACGCGTTTTGGGGATTGTCCTTGGTAGGGGTGGTCGCGTCTTGGCGCGGTGGAAACCGTACCGCTGGCGTGCTCGCACTGGCGCTGGCAGTCGATATACTGACCTGGCTGCCCTACATCACGGTGGCGCTGACGAACCCCAAGGATGCAGACCTTCTTGGTGTATTCCCCAGCGATTTGAGCATCGTTGTAACCACGCTGCTGGTGCCCTTGGTGCTGTTGTACGGTCTCTGGCGGTATTTCTTGACCCAACGCCGCGAACAACGCCAGGAGCGTGTTCGCTTGCGTCAGGAAACCCAACGATTGACCGAACAAGACGCGCAGGCTCGGGCCGATGCCAACTACCACCGAGCCCTGGCGCAAATACAAACCGAGCGCGCCCAGGCCCTGAGCGAAGCCGGTGCCACCCTCGAGCGCTTGGGCGAGATTGGCCGCAAGCTCACTTCGGGCCTAGACCAGGCCGCAGTTTTCAAGACCCTGGAGCACCACCTGGTCGAGCAGGACCAGCACCTGCTGGCTGTAGACGCCCTTTGCGTGTATTTGCTTGACCCGAGCGGCTCCCGGCTCGAGCACGTTTTTTGGTCGCGTGACGGCCAACAGCAGACGCCTGCCGACATCATTGACCTGGACGAAAGCCAAGCGGCAGAAGCGATTGCGGCGCGCCAACGTCAGACCATTGCACAGCGCGGCGAGGAGCCACTGATCTTTCCCCACAAGAATGCCGACTGGCACGGCAGCAAGCTGTATGTCACCTTGATTGTTGGTGACCAGATGATCGGTGTACTCAGCATTGAATCGAGGCATCCGGATGCCTATGCGGAACGCGAACGCTCGATTCTTGAAGCCCTGGCGGCCTACATCGCGATCGCGCTACACAACGCGACCACCATGGCTGCACTGACGAGTGCCTTGCAAGCCGCAGCCAACGCGCAACAGCAGGCCGAGGCCGCCGCACTGGCCAAAAGCGAATTCTTGGCCAACATGAGTCACGAGATCCGCACACCGATGAACGCCATCATGGGTCTGTCGCACTTGTGCCTGCAAACTGAGCTCAAGCCCAAGCAGCACAATTACCTGAGCAAGATTGCCAAGGCCTCTGATAACCTGCTGCAGATCATCAATGATGTGCTGGATTTTTCGAAGATTGAGGCCGGCAAGCTGCGCGTGGAACGTGTGCCTTTCAGGCTGCATGAGGTGCTGGATAACCTGTCGGCCATGGTCGGACTGCGGGCTCGGGCAAAGTCGCTGGAGCTGATGTTCGACCTCGAACCAAGCTTGCCAGATGCCTTGGTGGGTGATGCGTTGCGACTCGGTCAGGTGCTGGTCAATCTGGTCAACAACGCCGTCAAATTCACCGAGTACGGCGAGATCGTGGTGCGAGTGCGCACGCAATGCGAAGATGAAGCCAGCCTGATTTTGGCGTTTTCTGTGCGCGACACCGGCATTGGCATTTCTGCCGAACAACAGACCCTGCTGTTTCAGGCGTTTAGCCAGGCAGACAGTTCGACCACCCGCAAGTTCGGCGGGACCGGCCTTGGATTGGCGATTTGCAAACGTCTGGTACACCTCATGGACGGCGAGATCAGCGTGCAATCGGTACCGCAACAAGGCAGCACGTTCACATTCACCACACGGTTTGCGAAATCCGACCAGGGCATTTTGCCGCCGGTACCGCCACTTGAATGGACCTCCGCCCCGCGCGTCCTTGTGGTGGATGACAACAGCACGTCGCTGGAAATACTTCGCATGGCCCTGGTATCGATGGGACTGGAAGTCGAACTGGCAAACTCGGGCACGGCAGCCTTGCAACGACTTGAAAACAGTGCAGCACCACGATTTGACCTGGTCCTGATGGACTGGCAAATGCCTGGGATGGACGGTATTGCTGCGGTCCGCGCCATGCATCAAACCGCTGCCTTGCCAACGGTGCCAACCGTCATCATGGTGACGGCTTTTGACACCGACGCTCTGTTGCAAAAAGCGGCCAGTACGCCGATTGATGGCATTCTCACCAAACCGGTCAATCATTCAGCCCTGTTTGACACCCTGTCCCTGCACCTGGGACACCGAGCCCAGATTGGCACAACCGCAGTCGACCCCGCGTCAAGCCCGCAGGCTGACACATTCATACAGCAGTTGCAAGGCGCGAGAATCCTGTTGGTCGAAGACAACGATATGAACCAGGAAGTCGCACAAGAGCTGCTGCAGGCCGCAGGTATGCAGGTGGATTTGGCAAGTGACGGCCTGGCGGCGTTGGATATCCTGCGCCAGGACACCGGTTTCGATGCAGTCCTAATGGATATGCAAATGCCGCGCATGGACGGTGTGGCCGCGACCCGTGCGATCCGCGAGACGCTGGCGCTGCGCCAGTTGCCCATCATTGCCATGACCGCCAATGTTCTGGCGTTGGACCGCCAGCGTTGCCTGGACGCGGGAATGAATGACTATGTCGGCAAGCCGATCAACGTGGGGCAGCTGTTCGCAGCCTTGGCTCGCTGGATCAAGCCGGGCAGGGCCACGGCACAGTCCGCGTCGGAACCGACGGAGAGGCCCACCGTGCACGGTGCAAGCTATGCTCTGGACCAGCTGGCGGATACCGACATCGGGGCGGCACTGCAACGACTCGACGGCAATGAGCCCCTGTTACAACACTTGCTCAAACGCTTTCAGGATACCGGGCAAGAGATGGCTCAAGCGTTGGCAGACGCTGTGGCAGCCGATCAGGCAGACGAGGCACTGCGGTTGGCGCACAGCTTCAAAAGCATGACCGCCACGATCGGGCTTGGGCGCTTGCAAGCGATGGCCGCGCAACTCGAGCACAGCCTGCGTGCGTCAACCCCGAGCAACATCGGTGCCCAATCGAAGACACTGCTGGACGAAACGCAACTGGCACAACGCCGGCTGGCGCAGGCGCAGCGCGATGCACCCAGTCCTGTTCCGTCGGCCAGCCAGCCGGACGGCCAAGCACTGAGCGCCATCATTGCGCCTCTTGAGCAAATGCTGATCCAACACGACACGCAGGCGCTGTCCACCTACCAGCAACTCAAGGCTGCGCTGGCCGGTAGCCGCTGGCAGCCATTGTGCGAGCAACTTGAGGCTGGTATGGACCGTTTTGACTTTGAGGCGGCGCATCAGACACTCACAATCCTGGTACGAGACTTGACCGATGCGGAGGTGTTGCATGACTGATTTACTGGAACGACAAACAGTTTTGCTGGTCGACGACACGCCTGAAAACCTGGCCGTACTCAACGGCATCCTGTCACCCATCTACAAAGTGCGCTTTGCCACCCAGGGACAAAAGGCCCTGGAGATGGCACGCTCGGACCCTCCTCCGGATCTGATTTTGCTTGATGTGATGATGCCCGGCATGAGTGGCCATGAGGTCTGCCGCGCACTCAAGGGAGATCTGCGCACCCGCCACATCCCGGTCATCTTCGTCACCGCGCTGGGTGACGTGCTGGACGAGCAGGCCGGGTTTGCATTGGGCGCTGTCGACTACATCACCAAGCCCGTCACCGCAGCCATCGTCGAGGCTCGGGTGCGCACCCACCTGGCACTTTATGACCAACAACGCGAGCTGCAGCACCAAGTGCTGGAGCAGACTCGCGAAATCAATGCGACTCGACTCGAGATCATTCGTCGCCTGGCCTGCGCGGCCGAATTCAAAGACAACGAAACCGGGTTGCACGTCATCCGGATGAGCCATTACGCACGCCTGCTCAGCGAAGCGGCCGGACTCAACGCGCTTGAAGTCGACCGAATCTTTAACGCAGCGCCCATGCATGACGTAGGCAAAATTGGCATACCAGACCATATCCTGAGCAAGCCCGGCCCACTCGACGCCTCCGAATGGGTGACCATGAAAACCCACCCTGAGATTGGAAATCAGATCATTGGCGTCTCGACGTCGCCCTTGCTGCAGGCGGCGGCGAGCATTGCGCTGACGCATCACGAGAAATGGGACGGCAGTGGCTACCCGGCGGGACTGCAGGGTGAAGCCATACCGCTGGTGGGACGCATCGTGGCAATCGCGGACGTTTTTGATGCCCTGACATCCGAGCGCCCCTACAAAAAGGCCTGGCCTCTGGAACTCGCACTCAGCACCATACAACAATCAGCAGGGCGTCACTTCGATCCATCGCTGGTAAAACTGTTCCTCGGCATCCAGGATGCTGTCACCGAGGTCCGCACACGCTTTGCCAGGTGAGCGCGACCACCGCTTGCAAAATCGGGCTGAACATCACAACCGGCTATCCCTCACCACAGCGCAGACTGCCAGCTAATGCCCTGGTAGTAGTGAACCTGGTCATTCCAGAGCAAGGCGCGGTCGAACTGGATGTCGCGCTGGACTGGCGTGGATGCGGGCAGCGGTGGCTTGGCACTCAGCGACCGGGTTGACAGATTGACCTCAAAGCGCTGCAACTCGGTGCGGGTGAAGTCATAGGTATCGCTGGCAACGCCGGTGCCATAGGCAGGCATCGTGTCGTGCAAGCGAACGGGCAGACCGACACGCACCGTGTTGCCGACCGTTTGCAGCGCAATGCCATGGTGGACGTGCAGCACCGTGGCGTCGGTGCCGCGCCGACCGATGATGGCGCGCGTTGACTCGACCGGCTGCGCCGGGTTGCTCACGTCGATCAACGACAGCTTGACACCCTGGTACCAGGCAAAGCGCCCGTCACCGTTTGCACCGTCCGAGACCGCGTCTTTGCCGACACCCAGCAAGAGCGTGTCAGACAGCGGAAACAGGTAATCCGAATAGCCGCTCACCTGCAACTCCCCGGCGACCTTTGGATCTGTGGGGTCTGCCAGGTCAAGCACATACAGCGGATCGGTCAGGCGGTAGGTCACCAGGTAAGCACGCGAACCGGAAAAGCGCGAGGCGTAGAGCTGTTCACCCGCCTTGCCGAGAGGCTGTGGCCGTTTGGCGTTGGGAAGCTCACCCACCCGTTTGAGCTCGCCCGCACTTTCTTGCAGGACGCTGAGGTGCCCGGGCGACTCGGTCTGAGCGATCACCGGCAGCCAGCCACCCCAACTTGAACCGGTTTGCGTGATCACGCGCAAAGCGCCCTGGTGTTCGCCCATGCGATGGGACTTGCGATTCTGATCAAAGCCCAAATGCCCGGTGACATTGCCAGAACCGCGGTAGCTGATGCTCAGTCCCTCCAGGGCGAACTTGTGAAGGTCGGTGCTGCTTTGGGCAGCGTAGACCGGCACGGCACCGCTGTAACTGTAGGCGCTGCGGGTGGTGGCCAGATACAGGCTCTGTGCTGACAGGTAGAACGCCTCGGTGCCGCCGGTAAAACAGCGCGCACTGTGCCGCAGGCCGGTTGCCGCCAGATCGATGCCGACCACGGTGATGATGTCGGCGCTTTTGACTGCGTTGTTGGGCTGCGTCAGACAAGCCTCTGGCGACACCAGCGCTTGCACCGGACCGCCGTCAATCGACAGCGTCGGCAGCAGTTGCGGGGCCTGCAAGGCGTCAACGATGCTCTGGTTGGCAGCCGCCTTATCCGCCGGCCAGGCGGGGTCGAGGCCTGGCACCTGCGGGTAACTGCGCATGACCAGATACAAGGTGTCGCCCAGGCGGCGTGAACCAATCAATTGCGCCGTCATGCGCAGGGTGCGCCGCACTTGCAACTGATTGGCACCGGCGGTATCCACCAGGATCACTTCCGTCAAACCCTGTTGCCACATGGAGGGCGCAAACCAGGCGTCCAGCATGGGCGTGGCCATTCCCCCCTCGGCAATCACGACTGCCTGTTGGCGTTGGCTGTGCAGATACAGATTCTTACCCTGAACATCGCCGGAAAATGGCAGTTTCAGGCTGTCTGCCGGCGTCAAGCTGGTGTCGTTGGTCGAAAGCTTTTGTCGGCGCAACACCCGCCGATCGGTGCTGGTGCTGTCAGACGGGTCCAGGCTCAACACCTGGCTGCCATCGGTCTTGATCACGTCGGCCTCATCGACACCCGCTTCCTGCACATTGGTCTGCGAGAACGCCGGTGCGACGCCATTCGATGCCACTGACGCGACCGGTGTACCTGCCAGGGCCACCACTGCATCGGTCGCCCAAACATGGCTCAGATCGCGCAGAGAGTCTGGCCCCAGCGCTTGACGCAAGTAGCGGGTCAGCTCGGCGGCGCTGGCGCTCTGCAAGGCCCACTGGGTGGTGGCCGTTGGCTCCGGCGTCACGGGTGTGCTCGCACCACCGCCACCACCGCAGGCTGTCAGCCACAACGCCACAGCAAGGGAACCGATACACCGTTCAATCTTCATCTTGCGTCTCCATCAGGGTCGGGATCAAGCTTGCAACCACCGCATTCACAGGCAGTTCTTCGACATCGCGCAGTTTGCGCTGAATGGCTCGGGTGCGCACGCCGACCTCGTTGAATTTGGCGGCGGCGTTGTCAATGGACTTTTTGGTGGCTTCCACCACCTCGCCAAACTTGCCAAACTCGGTTTTCACCATGCCCAGCAGGCTCCAGACCTCAGATGAGCGCTTCTCGATCGCCAGCGTCTTGAAACCCATTTGCAAACTGTTGAGCATGGCGGCCAGATTGGCCGGGCCGGTAATCATCACGCGGCAGTCGTTCTGGATGGCTTCGACCAGACCCGGGCGGCGAATCACCTCGGCAAACAGGCCCTCTGTGGGCAGGTAGAGAATGGCAAAGTCGGTGGTGTGCGGCGGCGAGACGTACTTGGCGACGATCTTTTTGGCTTCCTGTTTCATCGAGGCTTCAAAGGCGTTGCCGGCCTGCAGGATCGCCCCCTTGTCCATCGCATCTTGCGCGTCCATCAGGCGCTGGTAGTGTTCCACCGGGTATTTGGAGTCAATCGGCAGCCAGGTGGGGTGGTCGTCGTGGCGGCCGGGCAGGCGAATGGCGTACTCGACCAGTTCGTCGCTGCCGGGCACGGTTTTGACGTTTTTGCCGTACTGGTCGATGGTCAGCACGTTGTCGATGATGGCACCCAGCTGCATTTCGCCCCAGGTACCGCGTGACTTGACGTTGGTCATCACGCGTTTGAGGTCACCGACGCTGCCGGCCAGGGTTTTCATCTCGCCCAGGCCGGCTTGCACCTGCTCCAGCCGCTCGCTGACCAGTTTGAACGACTCGCCCAGGCGCTGCTCGAGTGTGGCGTGCAGTTTTTCATCGACGGTACGGCGCATTTCTTCGAGTTTGGTGGTGTTGTCTTGCTGGATGGCGGCCAGGCGATCATTGAGCGCGGTGCGCAACTGCTCGGCGTTCTGCTGGCTGCCAGCGACCAGACCCGTGAGTTGTTGCGACACCGACTCCTGTAGTGCAGAAAATTGGGTCCTGATCTGGCTGCTGTTGCCGTCCAGTTGGTCCTTGAGCGCGCCTGACATCACGCCGAGCTGGCTTTGAATGTCGGATTTGAGCGAATCCAGCGTTTGCCGGGTGGCAGCGGTCAGCACGTCAAAACGCGCCTGGATGTGCGCCTCTTGCCCTTTGGCGCTCTCAGCCAGGGCCTCGCGTGACTTGGTGCTCTCGCTGGCCAGAGCGCCCATGTTGCTGGCGAGTTCGGCGCGAAAACCGGACAGCGCATCGACCAGTTCCTTGCGGGTGGTGCCGGCATCGGCTTGCGCCTGTGTCAGGTGCGCCAGCAAGCTCTTGCTGGTGTCGTCCAGCCGGGTTGACACTGTCGCTTGCACGCCGTCCAGACGCTGGGTCAGCGAGGCATCAAAACCGGCCAGGCGTTGCTCCAGCTTGCCTTCAAAACCCTGAAAAGCGCTCAGCAGCTCCGCCCTGCCCTGGCGCGATTCGGCCACGGTTTGCGCCAGCTTGTCGTCGATGGCCTGGCGCACCAGCTCCAGACTGGACGCCATGGTTTGACTTGCGCCTTGCAACTGCTGTGACACACCTTCCAGCGCGCCATCGTTTTTGGCGACTGCTTGCAAGGTCGCGCGGGCCGATTGGTCCAGCACGTCGAGCTTGAGTGTCAGCTCGGGCGGCAGTTCGATACGCGGCTTGCGCAGCAACGTGATGATTTGCAGCACCAGCACCAGCGCGACGGCCAGTGATAGCAGGGGGTGAATCAATTCATTCATGAGTTGGGAGTTCGGCTTTGGTGAAATTGTGAATGGAATTAATTTTCATAGCACGTCCCGCAGATGCAGCAAGCGCCAGCGCCCGTTTTTCCATAAATTTTCAGTACTGGGTTCCTGCTGCAGCAGCAAAGCCTCCAACAGCGGCGCAAGCGCCGTCGTATCGGGGTCAGCCAGCAGCAGCAGCCGTGCGCTGCTGTCGGGTGGTTCCTCTTGCAACTGTCCAACCCAGTCGAGCTCGATCAACGTCTCGATCACCGGCTCCAGTTGCAAGGATTCGACCTGCAACAATGCGCTCAGGCGCTCCAGGCTCAAGCCCTTGTCATCGCTGCCACGCAACCGGTCGAGTTGCTGCAGCGTCTCCAGCGCGAGCAAAAAGTGCCAGCCATGCGCGCGGGCCCGGCGCTGCACGCCCATCAGCAAGCTCGGCAAATAGGCTGCAATCACCGCCCCCAACAGCACGATCACCCAGGCGGTGTAAATCCACACCAGCAAAATCGGCACCGTGGCAAAAGCCCCATACAGCACCGAGTAGGTGGGCACCTTGCCCAGATAGAACACCAGCACCCGCTTGGCCAGTTCAAAGCCCGCCGACACAAACAGCCCACCCACCCAGGCGTGGCCCCATCGCACGGCGGTGTTGGGCACATACCGGTACAGCGCTGCCATGCCCCACGCCAGCAGGACAAACTGCAGTGTATCGAGCAGCAGCTGCACACCCCCAGGAATCACCGCCACCACCCCTTTGGATGCCGACAGCGCGTAGGAGGTGATGCTCAGACTCACCGCCAGCAGCAGCGGCCCCAGGGTGACCGCCGCCCAGTACACCAAGACGCGCTGACCCAGCGGCCGCGGTTTGCGCACGCGCCAGATGTTGTTGAGGGTGCGGTCGATGGTCAGGATCAACGCCAGCGCCGTCACAAACAGCACCGCAACCCCGGCCCCGCCCAATTTGCTGGCCTTGCCGGCAAACTGCGTCAGGTAGCCCAGCACCTGCCGCGCGATGCTGTCGGGAATCAGGCTGTCGATCAGCCACTTTTGCAGCACATCCTGAAACTTGGCAAACATCGGGAAAGCGGTAAAAACCGCCAGCACGACGGTAAAAAACGGCACCAGCGCAATGGTGGTGGTAAAGGTCAGGCTGCTGGCGGTCAGGCCCAGGCGGTCTTCGCGAAAGCGTTCACGCAGCGTGAGTGCGGTGTTTTTCCAGGGGAATCGGCGCAAATCGGCCAGCAGGGCATCGATCCGTTGCGGCCAGTTCGGTGGTGGGCGTGCATTGTGGGTCATGACCGCTATGATGCCACCCCAATGGATGCCCCCGCTCAAAACCCAGTGCCGACCGCCCGCGCAGTGCTTGACTCTGCCGGGATTCCGATGGCCGCGGCACCCGCCACGCCGCGCGCTTCGGTGGCGGCCACCCGTGTGCTGGCGGTAGGCAGCCTGTTGGGGCTGATCGTGCTGGGGCTGGCGTGGGAACTGTGGCTGTCACCCATCCGCCCGGGCGGCTCGTGGCTGGCACTCAAGGTATTGCCGCTGTGCCTGCCGCTGGCCGGGTTGCTGAAAAACCGCATGTACACCTACCGCTGGGTCAGCCTGATGGTATGGCTGTACTTTACCGAGGGCGTGGTGCGCGGCTACAGCGACAAGCCTCCGGGCCACTGGCTCGGGCTGATTGAAGTGCTGCTGTGCCTGCTGCTGTTTGTGGCCTGCGCGCTGCATGTGCGCCTGCGGCTGCGCCATCCCACCCCACCTTCTCCTGATGAATCTGACCATGCAAGCGCCGCTGGATGAACTGATCGAACAGTTGGTTACCCATGTTGGACGCCCGCATGTCCTGACCGAGGGTGATTTGAGCGCCTGGGAGCAGGACTGGCGCAAACGCAGCCACGGCAAGGCGCTGGCGGTGGTGCGCCCCGGCAGTGCGCCGGAAGTCGCGCAGGTCGTCAGGTGTTGCGCGGACTATCTTGCCAAACACCCCGGCTGCGGCTTGGGCATCGTGCCGCAAGGTGGCAACACCGGGCTGGTGGTGGGTTCCACCCCAGATGAAAGTGGCCACCAGATTGTGCTCAGCCTGCAACGCCTGAATGCGATTCGCGCCATCGACCCGGCCAACCTGACCATCACCGTCGAGGCAGGTTGCGTGTTGCAGGCGGTTCAGGAAGCCGCGGGCGCAGCCGGGTTCCTTTTCCCTTTGAGCCTGGCGGCCGAAGGCTCATGCACCTTGGGTGGCAACCTGGGTACCAATGCCGGTGGCACCCAGGTGCTGCGCTTTGGCAATGCGCGCGAACTGTGCCTGGGGCTCGAAGTGGTCACCCCGCAAGGCGAGATCTGGCCCGGTCTGAGCGGCCTGCGCAAGGACAACACCGGTTACGACCTGCGCCACCTGTACATCGGCTCGGAGGGCACGCTGGGCGTCATCACCGCCGCCACGCTCAAGCTCTACCCGCTGCCTGCGGCCCAGCTCACCGCATGGGCCGCGGTGCCTTCGCTTGACGCCGCATTGCAACTGCTGGGTCTGGCGCATCGCCATCTGGGCGCCGGGCTGACCGGCTTTGAGGTGATGGGCCAGTTTGCCCTGAGCCTGGTGGCCAAACACTATGCCCAACTTCGCGTGCCGCTTTATCAGGACGTGCCGTTTTGTGTGCTGCTCGAGCACGCCGACCCTGCGTCGCAAGCGTACGCCCGCACCCAGTTGGAAACGCTGCTCGAAGCCGCGCTGGAGGCCGGTTGCGTCAGCGACGCCGTGGTCGCGGAAAACCTGGCCCAGGCGCAAACCCTGTGGCACATTCGCGAAAGCATTTCGCTGGCGCAAGCGCAGGAGGGGCTCAACATCAAGCACGACATTTCGCTGGCGGTGTCGGCCATCCCCGAGTTTGTCCGCAGCACCGATGCGCTGTTGCGTGCCGCCATACCCGGCGTGCGCCTGGTCAACTTTGGCCACCTCGGTGACGGCAACCTGCACTACAACGTGCAGGCACCGCTGGGGGTCGATGCGGCCGCTTTTCTGCTGGAGCAGGAGCCCACTGTCAATCAGATCGTGTTGGATTCAGTGCAGCGCTTTGGCGGCTCGATCTCGGCCGAACACGGGGTTGGCAGTCTCAAGGTGGACCACCTGGTGCACTACAAATCACCGGTGGCAATACAGACCATGCGCGCCATCAAGCGTGCGCTGGATCCGCTCAATCTGATGAACCCGGGGCGCGTCCTGCTCCCCTAGGCATGCATGGTCAACGCGTTGATGCGCATAGAATTTGCGCATCCATCACGGAACCTCGACATGTTGAACTTTGAAAACGCCGCCAATGAAGCCACCAACCTGTCGCTCAATGTCAAGGTGCTTGAAGTCGCCCGGGGCCTGGGCACGAACTTGTCGCAGACGGTAGATGCCCTGCTGGCCGACGAAGTCACGCCGCATTCACACCCCCTTCATCCTTGATCTGCAAAACGGTTACCCTGACATGCTCGAGACTTTTGTCGCAGTGCCTTTGCGTGCCGAAGGAATCGTCGGCAGACGGCTGGGCCGTATTCATTCGCTTCTGACCGTCGGCGGGCAAAGTCTGGTCCTGGACACCCCGATGATGGCGACTTTTCCCCACCGTGGTCTGGGACGTCCTGTGTACAACCTGCGCCAAAGCCAGCTTGAAATTCAAGACGCGTTGGCCGCGCTATTTGGTGAATATTGATGCCACCCCCTCCCATCCGCTCCCAGTACGAAGACTTCCTGCGCCACGTCCACACCCATGGCGTGTTCAAGGCTGACCGCACCGGTACCGGTACCCAAAGCGTGTTTGGCTACCAGATGCGCTTTGACCTGAGCGAGGGTTTTCCGCTGGTCACCACCAAGAAGGTCTTTCTCAAAGCCATCATCGTCGAACTGCTCTGGTTCTTGCAAGGCGGGCGCAACGTGAAATGGCTGCAGGAGCGCGGCTGCACCATCTGGGACGAATGGGCGCGCCCCGACGGCGACCTGGGCCCGGTCTACGGTGTGCAGTGGCGCAGCTGGCCCAAACCCGATGGTGGCCATATCGACCAAATGCAGCAGGTCATCGACACCCTCAAAAGCAACCCCGATTCGCGGCGCATCATCGTCAGCGCCTGGAACGTGGCCGAGCTTGACCAGATGGCACTCATGCCGTGCCACGCCTTCTTTCAGTTTTATGTGGCACCACCAGCTGCGCCGGGTGCACGCGGTAAATTGAGTTGCCAGCTGTACCAGCGCAGTGCCGACATCTTTCTGGGGGTGCCTTTCAACATCGCCAGCTACGCCCTGTTGACCCACATGGTGGCGCAGCAATGTGATCTGGACGTGGGCGATTTCATCTGGACCGGTGGTGACTGCCACATTTACAGTAACCATGCCGAACAAGTGAGCTTGCAGCTCAGTCGTGCGCCTTTTTCCTACCCAGCGCTTTTCATACATCGCAAGCCCGCTAGCATTTTTGATTACCAGTACGAAGACTTTGAGGTGCAAGGCTACCAATGCCACCCGGCCATCAAGGCACCGGTGGCGGTCTGACAGCGGCTGGCCGGCGTGACGAGTCCTGCCAAATTGCCTTGGGCTCACATGGCCTTGCTGGCCATCATTTATCTCGCCTTTATCAGCCTGGGCCTGCCCGACGGTGTCCTGGGGGTCGCCTGGACGACGATGCGCCTGGATCTCAACCAGCCACTGGCGGCGGTGGGACTGCTGACGCTGGTAGGCACCATCGCCTCCGGCCTGAGCACCCTGGCCAGCCGCCATGTACTCAAGCACCTGGGGACCGGCCCGGTGGTGATGCTCAGCGGTTTCTTGACCGGACTGTCACTGCTGGGCTATTCACTGGCACCGTCCTTGACCTGGCTGATGCTGCTCACCGTTCCACTGGGCCTCGGAGCCGGCGCGGTGGACGCCGGGCTGAACCATTTCGTGGCAGCGCACTATTCGTCGCGCCACATGAACTGGTTGCACGGCTGCTGGGGCGTGGGTGCCACGTTGGGGCCACTGATCATGGGCAGCGCCCTGCTGCTGCCGCAGGGCTGGGCCAGCGGCTACCGTACCCTGGCGCTGCTGCAGCTGACGCTGGCGCTACTGTTGCTGGCGTCGCTGTCGCTTTGGACGCGTGAGAGCGCCAAAGCTGGAACGCAGGCCGACGCCACAGCGCAGCTGGCGCCGACCCAGCCCGTCCGTACGCTGGCCACCTGGCTGGCACCGCTGGCGTTTCTGCTCTATGTGTCGGCCGAGCTAGGCACCGGTTTGTGGGCGGCCAGCATTCTGGTGGGTGAGCGCGGCAGCAGCGCCGCCACGGCCGGGCTGTGGGTATCGTTCTATTACGCGGCCATCACAGCCGGGCGTTTTGCCGTTGGGCTGGTGGCCAACCGGTTGGGCAACCGGCGCTTGATCCGGTTGGGGTTGCTGCTTGCCATCTCCGGTGCGGTGCTGTTTGCGCTGCCGGGTCTGTCCTCGCCACTGGCGCTGGGTGGGCTGGTGCTGATGGGATTGGGTTGTGCGCCCATTTACCCATCGATGATGCACGAGACGGCACAGCGTTTTCCGGCCACCATCACCGCCAAGGTGATTGGGCGACAGGTCGGATTTTCCTACCTTGGCGGCGCCATCGTGCCCGCGGCCTGTGGCGTCCTGGCCACCACATTTGGCCTGGGCGCCGTGATGCCCGCGCTGGTGATGGTGCTGCTGGCATTGCTGGCCACCACCGAACGCCTGAACCGGCTAAGCTGACCCGTCCGCATCACCCACCAACACCGCACCCCTCGCCATGCACACCCACGTCACCCGCCGCCAGCTCTGGGGCATGCTGACCCTGACCCTGCTGTGGGGCATGAACTGGCCGATGATGAAGCTGGCTCTCGAGGGCCTGACCCCGCTGTTCTTTCGCGCCGGCACCATGGCGCTGGGCGCGTGCTGGCTGTTTGTCTATGTCGGCCGGCGCGGTGAGCGCCTGCGCCCGCGCGGGCGTGAATGGCTCAGCATTGTGGGGCTGGGGCTGCCCAATGTGCTGGGCTGGCACACCCTGTCGATCTTTGGCGTGCAGGCGCTGGCCTCCGGGCGCGCGGCCATTCTGGGCTTCACCATGCCGATTTTCACGGTGCTGATCGGTGCCCTGTTTTTTGGTGAACGCATCACCCCGCGGGTGCGCCTGGCGGTGCTGAGTGCAGCGCTGGCCATTGGCCTGCTGCTGTGGCATGAGTTGCAACGCCTGAGCGGGCGCCCGACCGGCGTGGCCTGGATGCTGAGCGCCGCATTCTGCTGGGGTCTGGGTATTGTGTTGTTTCGCCGCGCCCAGATGACGCTGTCTGCCACCGTGACCACGGTCTGGATGCTGCTGCTGTCCAGCCTGGTCCTGTGGGTGCTGGCGCTGGCGCTGGAGCCGCTGCCGCAACCCACCGGGTTCTCGACCCGACTCTGGCTGGGACTGGCCTACGCCGCGTTCATCAACTATGGCGTGGCCCAGCTGATCTGGTTTGGCCTGGCGCGCGACCTGCCGCCAGCCACCAGCGCCATGAGTGTGATGGCCATCCCGCTGGTTGGCACGCTCAGCGCCACTTTCATCGTTGGCGAAATGCCGCACTGGCAGGACTGGCTGGCGATGGTGTTTGTCATGCTGGCCATCGCCAGCGTGTTGCTACCCCCACAAAAAACCTGAACCTGCGCCACATCATGCAACTCAAACTGATCTTTGCCCGCGACCGCAATGGCGTCATCGGCCAGCACAACACCCTGCCCTGGCATTTGCCCGAAGACCTGGCACATTTCAAACGCAGCACGCTGGGTTGCCCGGTGATCATGGGGCGCAAGACCTGGGACTCCCTGCCAGCCAAGTTCCGGCCACTGCCCGGTCGCCTCAATATTGTGGTGACACACCAACAGGGCTGGCAGGCCGACGGTGCGCTGGTGGCGCATTCGGTCGAACAAGCCTGCGCGTTTTGTCCGGCCGACAGCACCGCCTGGGTGATCGGCGGTGCTGAAATGTATGCCCAGGCGCTGCCACTGGCCAGCGAAGCCGTGGTGACCGAGATCGACGCCGAGTTTGCGGGGGACGCCTTTGCGCCCACCTTTGGCCCGGCATGGACAGAGACCACGCGCGAGTTGCACCAGTCGGCCGCCGGGCTGCCGTATGCATGGGTGATCTACCGGCACGAAAGGCTTGCAAATTGACACAATTTGATAGCGATTAACCTAATATCCATATGCGCTAAGGAGCATTTTCTATGAAAAATATTGCCACCTGGAACGTCAACTCACTGACCGTGCGCCTGCCGCAGGTACTGGACTGGCTGGCGGCCAATCCGGTCGAGGTGCTGGCGCTGCAAGAGCTGAAGATGAGCGACGACAAGTTCCCGGCCGAGGCGTTCCGTCAGGCCGGTTACCACGCCCAATGGTTTGGCCAGAAGACCTACAACGGTGTGGCGCTGCTGTCGCGCCAGCCCGCCACGGAGGTGATCAGGAACATTCCCGGTTTCGATGACGACATGGCGCGCGTCATCAGCGCCACTGTGCCTCTGTCGGGCGGCGTCGACACCAGCCAGTCGATCCGTGTGGTGGGGGCCTATTTTCCCAATGGACAGGAACCCGGCAGCGATAAATTTGACTACAAGATGGCCTGGCTCAAGGGTCTGCGCAACTGGCTGCGCAACGAACTGCAGCAATACCCGAGTCTGGTGCTGCTGGGTGACTACAACATCACCTTTGACGATGCCGACGTATGGGACCCCGAAGGCATGCGCGACCAGATCCATTGCACCGACGACGAGCGTTACCACCTGCAGGCGCTGGTGGCACTGGGCATGCACGATGCCTTTCGCCTGTTTGAACAGCCGCCCAAGAGTTATTCATGGTGGGATTACCGCGACATGGCGTTTCGGCGCAACCGTGGCATGCGCATTGACCATATCCTGATCAGCCAGCCGCTCAAGGCACGGGCCAGCGCCTGCTGGATCGACAAAACGCCGCGCAAAAATGAACGTCCCAGCGATCACACGCCAGTGCTGCTGGCGCTCACAGAGGTCTGAGCCAGCTATGCGAAAATCGCTGTGGCGCAAAAATCTGCAAGAGTTTCCGGCGCAAATTGCGCGGCGATGGAATGCCGAGCGGCGCACCGGCCGCCGATGCACCAGGAATGTGCCGAGTCGTTCTGCCCGAGATAGCATCCTGAGCTTGTTTCCAGCCATGCGCGCGGGTCACTGAATACAGGTTTTGGTCCTGACACGGCCACATTTCGCGAGGTCCCATGCCAACATCTTCCCGCGACCGGTTTATCGTATCTGCCACCGCCAGTTACGCCCTGCTGGCGCTGGCCTGGATCTTTCTGTCAGACCAGTTGCTCTCAGTTTTCACCGACATCGGCTCCGTGGTCTGGTTGTCCAGCGCCAAAGGTGTGTTTTTTGTACTCGCCACCTCGGGCCTGTTCTTCCTTGCGATGCGGGCCGTACCTCAAGCTGGGCCAACCCGCGGCACCGTCATTTCGCAGACGCTGGACACACGCTTTCACCCCACCCAGGCCAATCGATGGCTGCACTATGTCTTCGCTGTGGTCATCACTCTGGCCATGCTGGCCATGCACCAGAGCATTGGCACCACGCCGGTTGGCCAGCCCCTGCTGGTGATCTTTATGCTGCCCATTGTGCTCAGCGCCCTGCTTGGCGGTCTCGGGCCAGGCGTGCTGGCCACCGCGTTGGCCGCGCTGTCGGTCAACTATTTGGCCTTGCCACCGCTGAACAGTTTGCGCATCAGCAACAGCCAGGACTTGTTTCAATGGTCCATGCTGATCGCCAGTGGCGTGGTGGTCAGCCTGCTGGCCCACCGACTCAAGGCTGCGCTGGCGAAAGCCAATGTCGACCGCAGTTTGCTCAATTCGGTCGTCAGCGGGACATCAGATGCCATCTTTGTGAAAGACCGCCAGGGCCGATACCTGTTGGCCAATCAGGCCACTGCGGGTTTTATTGGCAAAAGCGAAACTGACATCGTCGGGCGTGACGACAAAGGCCTGTTTGACGCTGATTCTTCAAAGCAGATCGCCGCCAACGACGCAGCCATCATGACTGCTGGTGCCAACCACACACTGGAAGAGCGGCTGGTCAGCCTTGACGGCAAATCCATGGTGTTCCTGGTGACCAAAGGGCCCGTGTTTGACACAACGGGTCAGGTCGTGGGCCTGTTTGGCATCTCCCGCGAGATCACCGCAAAGATCAGGGACGATGAAGAGCGGCTGCTACTGAGCGAAGCCTTCAAACAAACGGCGCAGCCCATGCTGTTTGCCAACGCTCAGTTGCTGATCACCTACGCCAACGCGGCGTTTTGCCAGTTGTTTGGCTACCAGGAACACGAGTTGCTGAACCAGTCGGTGAGTTGTCTGTCCCCGGTAACGCCCGATGCCCTGGCTCAGCAGGCAGCACTGACGCGCACAGTCATCGAGCAAGGTCGGTGGTCGGGACAGATCGAACGCCGCGCCAAGGACGGCAGCCTGATCACGGTCGCGGCCAATTTGGGTACGGTTCGTGATGGCCATGGCAACTTGCTCGGGTTTCACGGCAGTTACCTCGACCTGAGCCATCAGGTGGAACGGGAGCAATTGCGGGGTCGGTTGTCACAGGCCGACACGCATCGACAAGCCAGCGATGACGCCCGTCTGCGTGCTGAAGCGCAGTTGCAGGACCGTGAGTCGACGTTTGGCAGCATGCTCGAAAACATGCTGGGCGGTTGCCAGATTGTCGATTTTGACTGGTGCTATACCTTCATCAACAAGGCGGCCGAATTGCAGAACCGCTGTCCGGCGGCGACACTGCTGGGCCGCACGGTGATGGAATGCTGGCCGGGCTTCACCAAAACCGACGTGTTCGCGCTAGAGCAAGCGTGCATGACACAACGCACCGTCCAGGCCAAAGACATCCAGTTTGAATTTCCTGACGGTCATTCGGGCTGGTACCGCGTTGTGGTGCAGCCCGTACCTGAAGGCATTGCGATTTACTCCGAAGACATCAGCGCCCAAAAACAGCTGCACGCCGAGTTGTCCCAGTTCAACCAACAGCTTGAAGCCCAGGTACGCCAACGCAGCCTGGAGTATTTGAACCTGTACCACCAGGCACCCTGCGGCTACCACTCACTGGGGCCGGATGGCAAGGTGTTGCGTGTCAACCAGACCGAGCTTGACCTGCTGGGTTACACCCGTGAGGAGTTCCTTGGTCGCCACCTGTTTGAATTCATGACCCCCGACAGCGTGGTCGCGTTTCACCGTGAGTTCAACGCGTTCCTGACCAGCGGCCGTGTGCGCGATCTGGAATTTGACTTCATCACCAAGGACGGTCAGGTCAAACCATTTCTGATCAGTGGCGACCTGATCCGAGACGAGCAGGGCCAGCCCAAAGAAACCAACAGCATGATGGTGGACAACAGCGAGCGCAAGGCGCGCGAGCTGCAGATCCACGACCTCAACCGCCTGCTCAACGAAGTCGTGGCGTCCCTGCCTTTTGGTCTGGTGGTGTATGACGAACACCGCCGCGCCGTATTGCGCAACACCTTGTACGGCACTCTGCTGGACTATCCGCCCGAGCTGATGGCCAAGGAGCCGTTTTGTTTTGCCGACTCGGTACGCTTCAACCACGACCGCGGTGACTACCCCGGACGCGCATTCGATGAGGTGCTGGCAGGTTTCGTGAAATTCATGGACGAGCGTCAGAGCATCCAGTTTGAGCGGCAACAAGCCAACGGCCACTATCTGGAGGTGCGGGGTCTGCCGATCTCCCGTGGCTGGACCTTGCTCACCTACACCGATATCAGTGCCCACAAACTGGCTGAACAGAGCTTGCACGAGGCCCGACATCGGGCCGAAGCCGCTGGCGAGGCCAAAGGTGCCTTTATTGCCAACATGAGCCACGAAATCCGCACGCCCCTGAACGCCATCCTCGGGCTGGCGTACCTGCTTGAGCAGCACCAGCTGCCCGGGGATGCCAGCGACCTGGCCCACAAGATCCGCGTTGCCGGGCGATCGCTGCTGGGCATCATCAATGACATTCTCGATTTCTCGAAAATCGAGTCCGGCAAACTGCAAGTGGAAAACCGGCCCTTTCGCCTGGGTGACGTGCTGGACAACCTCTCCACCATCATGTCCAGCAGCGCCGGCGAAAAAGACCTGGAGCTCATCATTGCCCCGCCACCGGGCAAGACCAGTCAATTGCGCGGTGATGCCTTGCGGCTGGAGCAGGTGCTGATCAACCTGGCGGGCAACGCCATCAAGTTCACCGAGCGTGGTCATGTCGAGCTGGCCGTCAGTGTGGTGAAACAGGAGCCCGAACACCTGACCCTGCGTTTTTCGGTGCGCGACTCAGGCATCGGTATTGCCTTGGACAAGCAACAAGAGATCTTTGAGCTTTTCTCCCAGGTGGACAGTTCGGTCAGCCGACGGTTTGCCGGCACCGGGCTGGGTTTGGCCATCAGTCGGCGGCTGGTGCGCTGCATGGGGGGTGAACTGCAGGTCACCAGCGTGCCCGGCAGCGGCAGCGATTTCTGGTTTGAGCTGCGGTTTGAACACGGTCAGGATACCTGGCTGGCAGCGCCCGAGATGGCCGGGCTCAGCGTGCTGATTGCCGATGACAACCCGATTGCCCGTGAGGCCCTGCGCGGCATGGTGCAGGGGTTGGGCTGGCAAGCCACGGCAGTCAGTTCGGGCGAAGCCGCCATTGAACATGTGCAGGCCAGGGCGCAACAGGTCTGGCAGACCGAGGTGCTGCTGCTCGATCACAAGATGCCGGGCATGGACGGACTGGCCACTGCCAAACGGATTCGTCACGAGCTCAAGAACGCCAACGATCCGATCATCATCATGGTCACCGCATACGCCAGCCGCGAGCAGCTCAACCACCCGGATCGGCATCTGGCCGACGCGGTGCTCAGCAAACCGGTGACCGGCTCCAGCCTGTACGACGCGGTGTCGCGCGCCTTGCGGGTGCGTCAGGGCGGTGAAACACAGGCCCCGGCCCGGCCGGTCGAACGCTTGCGCGGGATGCGTATTCTGGTGGTGGACGACAGCGACATCAACCGCGAAGTGGCACAGCGCATCTTGAGTGGAGAAGGGGCCAAAGTGTCGCTCGCCGAAGACGGCAAACAGGCGCTGGATTGGCTGACGGCTCACCCCGGCGAGGTCGAGCTGGTATTGATGGACGTGCAAATGCCCATTCTCAATGGCTACGACGCCACGCGCCAGATCCGGCGCAACCCGGCGCTGGCGCGTCTGCCAGTGGTGGCTTTGACCGCAGGGGTGTTCATGGAGCAGCAGGAGCTGGCCAGCCATGCCGGTATGAACAGCGTCATCACCAAGCCGTTTGATGTCGATGCCGCCATTGCGGTGATCATCCAGCTGACCGGCTGGACCGCGCCCGGGCCGCAACCGGTGGCCCAGCGGTCCGACCTGCAGCCCACGTCAAATGCCATGGCAAAAGACACCAGCATGACACCCGACCTGCCAGGACTGGCCATCAGCGCCGGACTGGCGCTGTGGCAAGACCCGGCCAAGTACCGCCAGTACCTGCGCAAGTTTGTGCGCATGTATGGCGATGTGGTGCCCACCCTGCGCGCGCTGGACCCCAAGGACGCGGCCGCGCTGGCCCACAAGTTCAAGGGGGCAGCCGCCTACATGGCACTCAGTGAGGTGCCCCATCTGGCCGAGCAGCTGTATCGTCATTTGCAAGCCGGCACCGACCCGACACCTGGGCTGGATGCCTTGCAGCGCGCACTTGACACAGCCCTGGCATCAGCGGCGAAGTACGCACAGGACGAGGACCCCACCGAATTGACCGAAACGGTCAATCTCGACCTGGCACAACTCAAGGCCTTGTTGACCCGCCTGTTGCAGGCGTTTGACACCGACCGCCCCAGCGCCATCCGGCCCGTTCTGGCCGAGTTGGGCCGGGCGCTGCCAATGGCACGGCTTCAGGCCCTGCACACGGCCATTGAAGACTTTGATTTCCGTGGCGGTGAGAGCGCCACCCACGCGTTGGCGCATGAGCTGGGTCTAAATCTGGGAGACTGAACATGCACGTAGGCCCGATCCTGATCGTGGACGATGAGCCACAAAACCTGGCTGCGCTGGAGCAGATTCTTTCGCCACATCACCTGCTGGTGTTTGCACGCAACGGCGCTGAGGCGCTGGCGGCCGTGCAAAAACACCGCCCCTCACTGGTCCTGCTCGACATCGAAATGCCCGACATGAGTGGTTATGCCGTGTGCCGGGCGCTCAAAGCCAGCCAGGCGACGGAAAACATCCCGGTGATTTTTGTCAGCGGTCTGTCGGCGGTCGGTGATGAGGCCACTGGCTTCGAGGTGGGTGCGGTGGACTACATCGTCAAGCCGGTGTCACCACCGATTGTGCTGGCGCGGGTGCGCACCCATTTATCGCTGGTGCGTGCCAGCCATCTGGAACGAAGCCATTACGATGCCATCCACATGCTCGGTGAGGCCGGCCATTACAACGACAACGACACCGGTGTCCACATTTGGCGCATGGCCGCTTACGCCGGCGCACTGGCGCAGGCCTGTGGCCTGTCGCCTGAACTGTGCAAACAGATCGAGCTGGCTGCCCCCATGCATGACACCGGCAAGATTGGCATCTCCAACGTCATCTTGCAAAAACCGGGCAAACTCGATGCCGCTGAATGGGTCGAAATGAAAAAGCACCCCCGGATTGGCCACGACATCCTGTCCAAAAGTGACGCTCCGCTGTTTTTGCTGGCCGCTGAAATTGCGCTGCGTCACCATGAACGCTGGGACGGCACGGGTTACCCGGACCATTTGGCGGGTGAGGCAATTGCGCTGTCGGCACGCATTGTGGCGCTGGCCGATGTGTTTGATGCACTCGTCATGAAACGGCCTTACAAGCCGTCATGGCCGGTCGAGAAAGTCATGGCCACCCTGCGCGAAAGCGCTGGCAGCCATTTTGAGCCACGCCTGGTGCAGGTGTTTGAGTCGATCCTGCCGCGCATTCTGGCGATCAAGGCGGTTTGGGATTTAAAGGAACAAGAGCAAACCGCTTTGTCCTGATCCTCGCTCGGCTTCAATGCGGTGACCCATAGGGCACTGTTTAGATAAATATTGGATAGCAAACAATCTATGCTGGCTATGCGCTGAAGGCATTTTTTACTCTAAACCCAGTTCTTGAATCTTGCGCGTGATGGTGTTGCGGCCAATGCCGAGTTTTTGCGCCGCCTCGATGCGTCGACCACGTGTGGCAGCCAGGGCAGCACTGATCAGCCGAGACTCGAACCTGCGCGTCAACTCGTCCCAGACGTCGGTACGATCGGTCTTGAGCAGCACGCTGGCATCGAGTTCAAGGCCATGTTCCCAGCTGTGTTGCGCCGCATCCGCCAGCATCCGCACCGGCAGGCTCGCCGGCAACGGGTTGCTCAATGGCAGACTGAGCGTGGTATCGGCGCTGGTGACGACGGTGATCCCACTGCCAGGTTCGCCAGCGTTGACCCCATCGGCCACCCCCACCTCGGGCGGCAGGTCTTTGGGCTCGATCATCTGCGCTGGCGCCATGACGGTGAGCCAGTGGCAGACGTTCTCCAGCTGTCGCACATTGCCCGGAAAGGCAAAGTTACCCAGCCAGGCCAGGGCCGCCTCG
Organism: Rhodoferax sp.; assembly: GCF_018063565.1. GTDB lineage: Bacteria > Pseudomonadota > Gammaproteobacteria > Burkholderiales > Burkholderiaceae_C > Rhodoferax. The sequence continues at coordinate 19,072 of NZ_JAGPBB010000008.1, read as the reverse complement.
GAAATACGTTTGGGCTCCACGCCCAGTTGCCGCGCACTTTGCTGCAGAAAATGGCGGGTCAGCATGGGGATGTCTTCACGACGTTCGCGCAAGGCCGGCAAACGCAGGCGAATGACATTCAGCCGATGAAACAGGTCTTCGCGAAACACACCCTCTTTGACACGCTGCTCCAGATTCTGGTGGGTGGCGGCAATGACCCGCACGTTAGTCTTGACCGCGCCATGGCCGCCAACACGGTAGAAATGGCCATCCGACAAGACACGCAGCAATCGGGTCTGCAACTCGGCGGGCATATCCCCAATTTCGTCGAGAAACAGGGTGCCACCGTCGGCCTGTTCAAAGCGACCCCGGCGCATGGTCTGCGCCCCCGTGAATGCGCCGCGCTCATGGCCAAACAACTCTGATTCCAGCAGGTCCTTCGGAATCGCCGCGGTGTTGATGGCGATGAACGGCCCGTTGGCGCGCGGCGAGTGTTTGTGCAAAGCACGCGCCACCAGCTCTTTGCCAGAGCCGGACTCTCCGGTGATCATGACCGTGACGTTGCTCTGACTCAGCCGCCCGATGGCCCGAAACACGTCCTGCATGGCGGGTGCCTGGCCCAGCATCTCGGGGGTTTCGGTGGCGCGCTCCTCACTCACTTCTTCACGCTGGCTTTCTTCGACCGCACGGCGGATCAGTTCCACCGCCTTGGGAATGTCGAACGGCTTGGGCAGGTACTCGAAGGCTCCGCCCTGAAACGCCGACACCGCGCTATCCAGATCAGAGAACGCCGTCATGATGATCACCGGCAGTCCGGGGAAGCGCGCCTTGACCTTGTCAAGCAGGTCCAGCCCGCTGCCACCGGGCATACGGATATCGCTAACAAGCACTTGCGGCCCCGCGTCGTCATCCTGCGACAGCGCGGCCAGCACGTCGCGGGCATTGGTGAAGCTGCGGGTGGGAAGATTGTCGCGCAGCAGAGCTTTTTCAAGAACGAAGCGTATGGACTGGTCATCGTCAACGATCCAAATGGGCTTCATACAGTCGTTTCACCTATGGTTATACCCGGACCAACGAGCACTGCCCACCCAGCAGTGCGCACAGGTCTCCCGTTCAGGGTAGAGGAATTAATATCTTGAAATCCGTGTGGCCGGGCTCGCTGTCACACTCGATCAGGCCATGGTGCTGTCCGACAAAAGTTTGCGCCAGTGTCAGCCCCAGCCCCGACCCCCCTTCACGCCCGGACACCAGCGGAAAGAAGATCCGGTCCTTGATCGAGTCTGGTACACCAGGCCCGTTGTCAATCACATGCAATTCCAGTGCCAACCGGTAGCGCTGCCGGCCAAAAGTGGTCTGGCGCGCCACGCGGGTGCGAAATGTGATGCAGGCGTCGCCCTGCGCGATGCGCTCGGCCAGTGCCTGACACGCGTTGTGCGCTACATTGAGCACGGCCTGGTTGAGCTGTTCACCATCGCCACGAAACTCCGGAATCGACGTGTCATAGTCCTGCACCACGCACAGCCCCTTGGGAAATTCAGCCAGGATCAGCGAGCGCACCCGTTCACATACCTCATGAATATTGACGTCACCCACCACATGGGGACGCCGGTGAGGTGCCAGCAGGCGGTCTACCAGTGACTGCAGGCGATCGGCCTCACGGATGATGACCTGGGTGTACTCGGTCAGCTCGGCCGAATCCATTTCCATTTCTAGCAGTTGTGCCGCACCCCGGATGCCACCAAGCGGGTTCTTGATCTCATGTGCCAGGTTACGGATCAGTTCCTTGTTGGCCTGGGCCAATTCCGCCAGTCGCTCTTCGCGGTCTTTGCGGGTTTGCTGCTCCAGCGGCTGCAGCTCCACCACCAGTTCCGGGCCTTCGGTGGGGGTGACGATCACATACACCGGCAGCGGATCACGGCCCATCCGCAGCAACCAAGCGTCGTATCGCAACGCCGCAAACTGCCGGTCACCGGCACCGGCCAGCGCGGTGCACAAATGCGCCGGCTGCAAAAAACTGTCCGGAAAGTGCGAACCCACCATCACCCGCCGCGAGATGCCACGGGTGTCTTCAAGTGCGGCATTGACAAACAGCACGGTACCATCTTTGCGCACCACCGCTACCGAGGTCGCCAGCATGTCAAGTGATTTGTAGCCATCCACCGCCGCGTGCGGTGGTGCGACCGGCGGATTTGACGGAGCTTCTTTCACGGCCCGGGTCCCGGTTCAGCGTTGCACCGTTGCGCCACTGGGGTCGGGCAAGCGCTCCAGCTCACGCCGGATGCCGGCCATGTCACTCTCGTTGCGCGCCAGGCTTGCCTTGAGCTCGGCGACACGATCCAGGTATTTCTGGTAGTTGCGTGCCTCGTCACCGCGCTTGTCCGGCTGCCCGCTGTTGTACTCTTTTTGCAGCTCGTCCTGGCGCGTCTGCGCCTTCTTCAGTTCAGACTGCAGAATCTGCCGCGCATCTGAATCACGGGCTTTTTGCTCTGCTGATGGCGCGCGCGCGCCACTGGCAGCCTGGGTGCCAGCGCCGGAGCCGGGTTTGGCTGGTGCAACGGTGCTGCGTGGCCCTTGCACCACGGTGACATTGCCACCTTCTATCAACTTGCAGCCACGCGCCAGCGCCTGGGCCTTGTTATTGGTGTACTCATTGCCACAACGGTAAATCGCCTCTTGTGCGGTCACCACCGTCACCCACGTGCAGGCCAACAACCCCAGACTGAACATTCGCTTCATGAGAGCTCCATACTGATCTGCGCCACATGCATCACGTTCGAACCAGGTCTGGCTGTTGTGACTTCGACATGCTGGCGCGGTCCGAGTTTCCCACAATAAAAAAAGGACGGTCATGACCGTCCTGATCGGGAACACCGGTGGCCTGAAACGGCCATTCCGGCATTCAACTTTGGCGCTTACAGCGAGTAATACATGTCGTACTCAACCGGATGCGGAGCCATGCGGAACCGGGTCACCTCAGACATCTTGAGCTCGATGTAGGCATCGAGCATGGTGTCGGTGAACACACCACCCTTGGTCAGGAAGGCACGGTCCTTGTCGAGATAGTCCAGCGCCTGGTCCAGGCTGTGACACACGGTCGGCACCAGTTTGTCCTCTTCAGGCGGCAGATGGTACAGGTCCTTGGTGGCGGCTTCGCCCGGATGGATCTTGTTCTCAACGCCGTCAAGACCCGCCATCAGCAGTGCCGAGAAGCACAGGTAGGGGTTGGCCGACGGATCTGGGAAACGTGCCTCGATGCGGCGACCCTTGGGGTTAGCGACGTGCGGGATACGGATCGAGGCCGAGCGGTTGCGCGAGCTGTAGGCCAGCTTCACCGGCGCTTCAAAACCGGGCACCAGGCGCTTGTAGCTGTTGGTGCCGGGGTTGGTGATGGCGTTGAGCGCACGGGCGTGCTTGATGATGCCGCCGATGTAGTGCAGGGCAAAGTCGCTCAAACCGGCATAACCGTCACCGGCAAACAGGTTTTTGCCGTCTTTCCAGACCGACTGGTGCACGTGCATGCCCGAACCGTTGTCGCCCGCGTAGGGCTTGGGCATGAAGGTGGCGGTCTTGCCGTAGCTGTTGGCCACGTTCCAGACCACATACTTCAGCACCTGCGTCCAGTCGGCGCGCTCAACCAGGGTACTGAAGCGGGTGCCAATCTCATTCTGGCCCGCACCAGCCACTTCGTGGTGGAACACTTCGACCGGAATCCCCAGCGACTCCAGAATCAGCACCATTTCGGCGCGCATGTCTTGCGTGCTGTCCACCGGTGGCACCGGAAAGTAACCACCCTTGACGGTAGGACGATGACCGCGGTTGCCGCCTTCGAGCTTGGCACCACTGTTCCAGGGAGCTTCGTACTCTTCAATCGAGAAGCTCACGTTGCCTGGCTCGTTTCTCCAGTAAACGTTGTCAAAAATGAAGAACTCGGGTTCAGGACCAAAATAAGCCGTATCACCAATGCCTGAGGCTTTCAGGTAGGCCTCGGCGCGGTGGGCGATCGAGCGCGGGTCGCGGTCGTACGCCTTGCCATCGCTGGGCTCAACTACGTCGCACTGCAAAAACATGGTGGTTTCTTCAAAGAACGGATCGATGTTGGCGGTGTTGGGATCGGGCATCAACTGCATGTCCGAGGCTTCAATGCCTTTCCAGCCCGCCACTGACGAGCCGTCAAACGCGTGACCGCCGCTGAATTTGTCTTCATCAAAGTGCGAAATCGGCACGGTCACGTGCTGTTCTTTGCCTCGGGTATCGGTGAAACGGAAGTCAACAAACTTGACTTCGTTATCTTTCACCATCTTCATGACGTCTGCGACGGTCTTGGCCATCAAATACTCCTGGTTGGGTCGTTGTAAAAAAGGTTCTTGCTCAACTGATGCAGGTTCTGTGCCAGCTATGGTGGACCACCCGCGTGGACTGACGCTCTATTTTGCCTTGAGTTTGACCGGTGGGGCCGGGTGCCCGTGTTTTTTGCTGTAGCCGCTGCCCAACCCCCTCACCGCGCCAGACACGGGCAACTGGGGAAGTGAAGAACCATCAACAAGCACCAAAACAATGCGAAAACCAACGCACCAAACAGGTGCAATCAGTCGCGCACCAACTCAGGGCCAAGTTGCAGCTTGAACTGGCCAAGCCCGACCAGCAGGGCCGCATAGGCCGGGCCAACGGACGACGGTGCACCTTTGACCCCCAGTTCAATGTGTCGCCCATATTGCGGATGGTCCACGCTGGGCAGGCTGAACACCCTGACGCCTGCATGGTCACGCTCGATCTGCTCCATCAGCGGCGTCAAAGTCGCCTCCATGGCGCCCATCACAATGATCGACTGCTCCAACCAGGCCTTCACCCTGAAGCAATCGGCATAGTGGGTGTCGAGCACCCATTCAATCATTGGCCAGGCCATCACCGGAAAACCCGGTACAAAGTGCACATGCCCGCAACTGAAACCGGCAATTTTGTTGTAGGGGTTGGGAATGATTTCTGCGCCCAGCGGAAACACACCCATGTTGAGACGGTGCTGGTTGTCTGGCGCCTGCGGGTCATACACCAACCCCTTCTCGAGCGCCAGATCCTGCATACGCTGCTCGATCAGCCCCTTGGCCTGCGGGTGCAGTTGCAGCCCGACTCCCAAGGCTTTGGCTGCACATTGCCGGGTATGGTCATCCGGCGTGGCACCGATGCCGCCGGTCGAGAAAACAACGTCACCCGATGCAAAGGCCCGGGTCAGCGCAGTGGTGATACGTTCCGGCTCGTCGCCCACGTATTCCGCATAGGCCAGCGACAAACCACGCGACGCGAGCAGTTCAATGACCTTGGGCAGATGTTTGTCGGCACGTTTACCCGACAGGATTTCGTCGCCAATGATGATCAGACCAAATCGGCGGTTGGCATCAAGGGTGGGGAGTTTGGCTGCTGGGCTGGTCATAGGTCAGGGAGTTGGCAGGTTCATCCAGGATCAGAGCTGCAGCGCTTTCCTGGGCAACCGGTGCTTTTGTTGCGGCCTGCGCGCGTTCTGCCCGCAGCGCTTGCAAGGCAGCCAGGCAAAAGTGCGCAAACCACAGGGAAGACAGGGCAAACACCAGGGTGTAGATCCAGATCGCCAGCGGCACCAAAAACACAAAAGCCGCCGCCAGCAGGGCACCCGATGCCCAGATCAGGCTCGGCGCGGCACCCAGATAGCCACACACCAGACCGATGCTCAGCAGCGCCATGCGGTGACGACGGAAAACCTCGCGCCGTTCTTCAGCACTGGCGTGTTCGGCCAGCGCGTCGAAAGCCATCACCCGGTAGGTCAGCCAGCCCCAGATCAACGGCGGCAGAATCAGGATCAAGGGTGGAATCAGCCACAGCGGCACTGACACCACCAGCGCCACCAGCGCCAGACCCGCCGACAGCAGCGACCACATCAGGCTGGTCAAGAACGAGTTGCCGTGTTTGCGCTCCAATTTCGGAAAACGCTTTTCCGCCACCAGCGAGGTCAATGCCGGGGTCATCAACAAGGCAACTGCCAGAAGTGACACCACCACGATCAGGGGTGTGACGGCAAAGATCACCATCAGCGGCACCAGCACAGCTTTCAGACCACCCAGGCCCAGCCCGTGCAACCAGCCCGACAAGGTCGAAATCAAAGTGGAGGAGTCCACCCACGATCGCACCCACTCCAGCGCCAGGTCCCAGTAAAGATAGCCCAGCCCCAGGGCCAGCCCGACCATCAGCAGCAGGGGCATAAACGACAGTGCAATCACCCGGGGGCGCAAGCAATACGCCAGCGCTCGCCAAAAGGAGTCAAACAGTAAGCTCATCCCCGAAGCATACCTGAGTAGCCAAATCAGGTCGGAGGCGATCACTCAGGCGTTGATCAGAGCCAAATCGGATGCGTCCAGCCAGCGCCATTGCCCTGGCTTCAGATCCGGTGGCAGCACCAGTGCGCCAATTTGTGAACGGTGCAAGGCCTCCACCCGGTTGCTGACGGCAGCCACCATGCGCTTGACCTGATGGTATTTGCCCTGCGTCAGTGTCAGTCGCAAATGGTGATCAGACACCACCTCGCAGGCGGCTGCACGCACCGGCGCGGGGTCATCGTCCAGCACCACACCGTCGAGCAGGCGTCGGATCTGCGGTTCGTCCAGGGCGTGCCTGACGCGAACCTCGTATACCTTGGGTACTTGGTGCCGCGGTGAACTCATGCGGTGGATGAACTTGCCATCGTCGGTCAGCAGCAAAAGACCGCTGGTATCCTGATCGAGTCGCCCTACCGCCTGCACACCTTGCACCGCCCCTTTTTGGGGTCGCTGCCGCAGCGGTGCCGGCAACAAGGTGTAGACGCTTGGGTAAGTCGACGGTTTTTGCGAACATTCGGTGCCAACGGGCTTGTACAGCAGGATGTAGGCGCGTTCGGCGTAATGCCAATCCACCCCCTGGACCCGAAAACGCAGTTCATCCGCTTTTAACTCCATAGCTGCATTGCTAACAGGGGAAAGCGCTAGAGGGTCATTTCGATCATAAACCTGGACATGGCCCTGCTGGATCAGACCGGCACAAACGCGCCGGGTGCCAAAACCCTGGCTGTAAAGGATGTCCTGCAGTTGCACCGCTTTGACGCGAATCAGGCACCGATCAGACGGGCGGCCTCGCGCGCGGCGACGACACCTTCGTCGGTCGGCACCACCCATACCTCGACCTTGCTGCCCGGGCTATGGATCGGCAGCACCGCATCGTGGGTCGCTTCAGCGTTGCGCTGCGGGTCGATGTCAACCCCCATCCAGGCCAGTTTTTGGCCAAGCTCCGCGCGCAAGGCCACGTCGTGTTCACCAATTCCCCCGCTGAAAGCCAGTACGTCCAGTCCTTGCAGGCAGGCGACCAGTGCGCCCGCCTCGCGCACCACCCGGTACGCGAACATGTCGGTGGCCAGTTTGGCGCCCGTGCTGTTGTCCGAGCGCAAGCGCCGCATGTCGGCCGAACTGCCCGACACACCGAGCAGGCCGCTTTGCTTGTACAGCAGTTTTTGCAGCTGGGCGTGGTCCCAGCCGTGCTCCAGCAAATACAGCATCACCCCGGCATCCAGCGAACCGGTGCGGGTGCCCATCATCAGACCGTCAAGCGCTGAAAACCCCATGGTGGTGGCCACACTTTTGCCCGCCAAGGCGGCGCAAAGGCTGGCACCGTTGCCCAAATGCGCCATCAGCACCCGACCGCTGGCGCGCGGCGTGTGTGCTAGCAATGCACCAATGACATACTGGTAAGACAGACCGTGAAAGCCGTAGCGGCGCAACCCCTGCTGGTACAGCGACTCGGGCAGCGCAAAGCGGTAGTCCACTTCTGGCAACGTGGCATGAAAAGCAGTGTCAAAACAGGCCACCTGGGGAATATCCGCAAAGGCTTCACGAAACGCGCGTATGCCCGCCAGATTGTGCGGTTGGTGCAGAGGTGCCAGCGAGTTGAACTCGGTCAGTTGCGCCAGGACCGCATCGGTGACCACCAGGCTCTCACGAAACATCGCCGCGCCATGCACCACGCGATGCGCCACCGCCGTGAGTGGCGGCACACCCGGAAGTGTGCCCAGCAATTCGCGCAAAACCGCCAGAGCCTGGGCAAACACCTGCTCGCTACCCAGCTGGAGCGGTTTGACATGACTGTGCGACTGATAGGTCCAGCGCATTTCAGGGGCTCCACCCGGCTCCAGTCCCTCGATGTTGCCAACCAGCACCTGCGGCTGCACCACCCCGTCCAACAGGGGGTACAGGGAAAATTTGAGCGAGGAAGACCCCGCGTTGACAGAAAGAATGGCCATGAGAAAAGCTCCTACCAGGCGAGGCGTGGGTGATTGCGACGGGCGTTATGCGCCACCATCAGGCCCAGCAGGGCCGAGGCAACACGGTTGGACGGGCCTTCGGCACGGCTGGTCAGCGCGATGGGCACACGGGCACCGAGGACCAGACCGGAGCCACTGGCACCGGCCAGATACTCCAGCTGCTTGGCCAGCATATTGCCACTCTCCAGATCTGGAACGGCCATGATGTCAGCATGACCGGCCACCTCGGAGGTGATGTGTTTGATCTGCGCGGCGTGCATCGAGATGGCGTTGTCAAAAGCCAGCGGGCCGTCAAGGATGCCGCCGGTAATCTGGCCACGGCTGGCCATCTTGCACAGCGCTGCGGCATCCAGCGTCGACGGTATATTCGGGTTGACTGTTTCAACCGCCGACAAAATCGCCACCTTTGGCGTGCTGACACCCATGATGCGGGCAAAGTCAATCGCATTCTGGATGATGTCAACCTTTTCCGACAGGGTCGGCCGGATGTTGAGTGCCGCATCGGTGATCAGCAGCGGCTTGTGGTACAGGGGCACGTCAAAGCGGAACACATGTGACATGCGCCGCCCGGTGCGCAACACCGCTTTGGAGAGCACCGCATGAATCAGCTCGTCCGTGTGCAGACTGCCCTTCATGAGCATTTCCACATCGCCGCTGACGGCCAGTTCGGCGGCACGTTCGGCGGCAGCATGGCTATGTGGCTCAGACAAGATTTCGGCACCGGTCAGGTCGATGCCGTGCTCCGCCGCAACATGGCGGATGCGGGCTTCGGGGCCGATCAGCACCGGCACGATCAAGCCATAGCGCGCCGAGTCCATGGCCCCGCTGAGCGAACCTTCGTCACACGGGTGCACCACGGCACAACGCACGGCGTCCAGGTTGTCGCTCATCGATAGCAACTCGTTGAACCTCGCCTGCGGGTCAGACACCTGGATACGTGGTGCCGTGACACGGGGCAGTCGCACCTTGACGGTCGGTGCCAGTACTCGTGCCCGGCCACTGAGTACGCAGTGCCCGCTCTGGTTGACCACCTGGCAGTCGAGCTCGACGCTGTTGTTCGATGGGTCGCGCCCGATCACGGTCACTGTCACCGTCAGTGTGTCACCCACACGCACCGGCCTGACAAAGTGCAATGCCTGATCCTGATAAATCGTCCCCGGCCCCGGAAACTGCGTGCCCAGCAAGGCCGAAATCAGCGCACCACTCCACATACCGTGCGCAATCACGCCGTGAAACAAGGTGTCGTTGGCGTACTCGGGGTCCAGATGAGCCGGGTTGGTGTCACCCGATACCGCCGCAAAGGCCTCGATGTCCTGCAGGCTCAGTGTGCGCAACAGACGTGCACTTTGGCCAAGCGTAATTTCATCAAAGGTGTAGTTTTCGACCAGTTCGGTATCGAGGGGTAAATTCATGGCACAGCGTCAGGTTAACAATCGGGCAGCACCAGCATCAAGGCGCGTTAAAGAAATCATCCAGCTGCAGCCCGTCGGCACCCGGTTTGAAACCTTGCTGTACCAGATGATCCTGCGCATCGCGCAGCACCTGACGCGTCATTTCAAGGCCATTGATATTCACGCTATTGGTCTCCATGTGGTAACGCAACACCAGCAGGCCGCGCAACTCCTCCCGTTGGTGGGCGGTACGGCGGTCCATGGAGCCAGCCGGATAGCTGGATTGCCGTGCGACCCTGCGTTCCTGTGCCACTGCCTTGATCTGCGGTTGATGCATCAGTGTGTCAACACACACCTGGTCATCCAGAGAAATACCCAAACCGATGGCCAGGCGCGCAATGCGCGCATTGAGTTGTTCCAGCGAGCTGCCCAGACGGCGCGACACTTCATCGTTCATTTGCATACATCACCTCCAGCTGAACTGAAACACCAAATTTCAGAACATGGTTTCATTTTAGGGTAAACCCTTGGCCATTACAGCCAGGAGACCAAGAATTCCGCATCGATCGGAGATAAAAAAACCCGCCGAAGCGGGTTTTTTGTGCAACACCAACCAGAGGTTGAGATCACTTGGTGCTACGTGTGCCCACCACTTCGATTTCTACACGGCGGTTCTTGGCGCGGCCGTCTTTGGTCTTGTTGTCAGCAACAGGTTGTTTCTCACCCTTGCCTTCGGTGTAAACACGGTTCTTTTCGATGCCCTTGGACACCAAATAAGCCTTGACAGCTTCCGAACGCTTGACCGACAGCTTCTGGTTGTAGGGGTCGCCACCAACAGAGTCAGTGTGACCAACGGCGATGATGACTTCGAGGTTGATACCCTTGACCTTGGCAACCAGATCGTCCAGCTTGGCTTTGCCTTCGGCCTTCAACACGGCTTTGTCAAAATCAAAGAACGCATCAGCAGCGTAGGTTACCTTGGTTGCAGCGACCGGAGCGGGCTTCGGAGCAGGAGCAGGCGTCGGTGCAGCGGCCGGTGCAGTTGGTGTAGCAGCGGGCGCTGCTGCGGGAGCCAACGGTGCCGGTGCAGGAGCTGCCTTGGGCGCCACAATGGCACCGTCGCAGCCTTCAGCGGCAGTTGCGGGGGTCCAGAAGGCATCACGCCAGCACAGTTCGTTGGAGCCATTCTTCCAAACATCACCATAGGCGGAACGCCAGTTGTCGACGGTTTGGGCACCGGCTGCAGAAGCGATAGCTGCGGTAGCGATCAACATCGCCAGTTTGTTCAATTTTTTCATGGTTCTCCTAGAAGAAAATGCCGCAGCAGCGCTGCGTGAGGATCTATGGGACGCTCAAAATGCCTATCACATTGAGCGTTGCTGTGATTGTGCCACACAGATTTTCCGGCAAAAACGATCCGATGCAAGCAAAGCACAACTATCACTGACATCACCCATTAAATTACCCCACCCGTTGCTAAGTTGCCACACAGTACACAGCATAAAATCTGCCCACTCCATCTGCTCTTGCTTTGCCTCAAGCCCGCCCCATGACCCAGTTCGCCAAAGAAACCCTGCCCACCAGTCTTGCGGATGAGATGCGTCGCAGCTATCTGGACTATGCGATGAGCGTGATTGTCGGGCGGGCCCTGCCGGATGCGCGCGACGGTTTGAAGCCGGTGCACCGGCGCGTGTTGTTTGCCATGCATGAGCTCAACAACGACTGGAACAAGGCCTATAAGAAGTCGGCACGTATCGTCGGTGACGTGATTGGTAAATACCACCCGCACGGCGACCAGTCGGTTTACGACACCATCGTTCGTATGGCGCAGGATTTTTCGATGCGCCACATGCTGGTCGATGGTCAGGGCAATTTCGGCTCGGTCGATGGAGACAACGCCGCTGCCATGCGGTACACCGAAATCCGCCTGGCCAAGATTGCCCACGAGCTGCTGGCCGATCTGGACAAGGAAACCGTTGACTTTGGGCCCAATTACGACGGTAGCGAAAAAGAGCCGCTGGTGTTGCCCACGCGCCTGCCCAACCTGCTGGTCAACGGCTCGGGTGGCATCGCGGTGGGCATGGCCACCAACATTCCACCGCACAACCTCAACGAAGTGGTCGACGCCTGCCTGCACCTGCTGAAAAACCCGGACGCGTCGATTGACGAGCTGATGGAAATCGTGCCGGCCCCCGACTTTCCCACCGCCGGCATCATCTACGGCATTCAGGGCGTGAAAGACGGCTACCGCACCGGCCGCGGCCGTGTCGTGATGCGCGCCAAGTGTCACTTTGAAGACATTGACCGGGGCCAGCGCCAGGCCATCATCGTGGACGAACTGCCTTATCAGGTCAACAAAAAGACGCTGCAGGAGCGCATGGCCGAGCTGGTGCACGAGAAAAAAATCGAGGGCATCAGCCACATTCAGGACGAGTCCGACAAGTCCGGCATGCGTCTGGTGATTGAGCTCAAGCGCGGCGAAGTGCCCGAGGTGGTGCTCAACAACCTGTACAAGCAAACCCAGTTGCAGGACACCTTTGGCATGAACATGGTGGCGCTGGTCAATGGCCAGCCCAAACTGTGCAACCTGAAGGACCTGATCGAGGTCTTTTTGAACCACCGCCGCGAGGTGGTGACGCGGCGCACGGTGTTTGAGCTGCGCAAGGCGCGTGAGCGCGGTCATGTGCTCGAAGGTCTGGCGGTCGCCTTGGCCAATATCGACGAATTTATCCGCATCATCCGCGAGTCGCCGACACCCCCGGTCGCCAAGGCCGAGCTGATGACCCGCGCCTGGGACAGTCAGCTGGTGCGCGAAATGCTCACCCGTGCCAAGGCCGATGGGGGCGTGGTCAACGCCGACGACTACCGCCCCGACGGGCTGGAGCTGCAGTACGGCATGGGTAAAGACGGCCTGTATCGGCTGTCGGACACGCAGGCCGGCGAGATACTGCAAATGCGCCTGCAACGCCTGACCGGGTTGGAACAGGACAAGATCGTTGCTGAATACAAAGAGGTGATGGCCATCATCGATGACCTGCTCGATATCCTGGCACGGCCTGAGCGGGTGTCGATCATCATCGGTGACGAACTCGGCACCATCAAGACCGAATTTGGCCTGACCAAACTGGGCGCGCGACGCAGCCTGGTGGAACACAGCTCGTTTGACTTGTCCACCGAAGACCTGATCACCCCGACCGACATGGTGGTGACGCTGAGTCACAGTGGCTACATCAAGAGCCAGCCGCTCTCTGAGTACCGCTCGCAAAAGCGCGGCGGGCGCGGCAAACAGGCCACCGCCACCAAAGAAGACGACTGGGTGGACCAGCTGTTTATTGCCAACACCCACGACTACCTGCTGTGTTTCAGCAACCGGGGACGCATGTACTGGCTGAAAGTGTGGGAGGTACCGCAAGGCTCGCGCGGCTCACGCGGGCGCCCCATCGTCAACATGTTTCCGCTGCAAGAGGGCGAGAAAATCACCGTGGTGCTGGCGCTCACAGGTGAAAAACGCACCTTCCCGGCCGACCACTATGTGTTCATGGCCACTAGCATGGGTACCGTCAAGAAGACCGCGCTTGATGAATTCAGCAACCCGCGCAAAGCCGGCATCATTGCCGTCGATCTCGACGAAGGCGACTTCTTGATCGGCGCGTCTCTGACCGACGGCAAGCACGACGTGATGCTGTTTTCCGACGGCGGCAAGGCGGTGCGCTTTGACGAAAACGATGTGCGTCCGATGGGCCGGCAAGCGCGCGGTGTGCGCGGCATGATGCTGGACGATACCCAAAGCGTGATTGCCATGCTGGTTGCCGAAGACGAGTCGCAAAGCGTGCTGACCGCCACCCAGAACGGCTATGGCAAGCGCACCAGCATCACCGAGTACACCCGCCATGGCCGTGGCACCAAGGGCATGATTGCGATCCAGCAGAGTGAGCGCAACGGCAAGGTGGTCGCCGCCACGCTGGTGCATGCCGACGACGAGATCATGCTGATCACCGACAAGGGGGTGCTGGTACGCACCCGGGTCAGCGAAATCCGTGAACTTGGCCGCGCCACCCAGGGCGTGACATTGATCGGGCTGGACGAAGGCTCGCAACTCAGCGGACTGCAGCGCATCGTCGAAAACGATGCCATCCCGGCTGCGAGCGAACTTCCCGACGAAGCGTCAGGCAGCACCGAGACCGATACCAGCGACACCTGAATACTATAAACATAGTAGCTATAGACCTAACACAGATGAGCGCTAGCGCCTGATTTTCTCCATATTTCAATGAAACGACCCTACAACTTTTCTGCCGGACCCGCTGCCATGCCGGACGAAGTGCTGGCGCAGGCAGCGGCTGAAATGCTCGACTGGCATGGCAGCGGCATGGGCGTGATGGAGATGAGCCACCGGGGCAAGGAGTTTGGCCAGATTTACCAGGAGGCCGAGGCCGACCTGCGCGAACTGCTGGCCGTTCCTGCGAACTTCAAGCTGCTGTTCATGCAGGGCGGTGGCCTGGCGGAGAACGCCATCGTGCCGCTGAACCTGTCGCGCGGTGAAACCGTCGACTTTGTGATCACCGGCAGCTGGAGCCAGAAGTCCGCGCAAGAAGCCGCACGCTACTGCACCGCGCATGAGGCCGCCAACAGCCGCGCCGATGGCCATACCAGCCTGCCAGACCCGGCAAGCTGGCACCTGAGCGGACGCAGCGCCTATGTACACATCTGCTCCAACGAAACCATCAACGGCGTCGAATACCCTGCCCTGCCCGACCTGCGCGCGCTGGGCTGTGACGCGCCACTGGTGGTTGATTTCTCGTCGCATGTCGCGTCGCGCACGGTGGACTGGTCGCGCGTGGGGCTGGCGTTTGGCGGCGCGCAGAAGAACCTCGGACCGGCCGGGTTGACGCTGGTGGCGGTGCGCGAGGACTTGCTGGACCGCGCCTTGCACATTTGTCCCAGCGCCTTCCATTACAAAACCGTGGCCGACAACGGCTCGATGTACAACACGCCACCCACCTACTCGATTTATATGGCGGGTCTGGTGTTCAAGTGGCTCAAGCGCCAGGGTGGCATCGCTGCGATCGAGGCGCACAACATCGCCAAGGCGCAACTGCTGTACGACTGCATTGACCGCTCCAGCCTGTATGTCAATCGGGTGCAGCCACATTGCCGCTCGCGCATGAACGTACCGTTTTACCTCAAAGACGCCCAAGGGCAGTTGCTGCTTGACGCCGATCATCCGCTCAACGCCGCCTTTCTGGCCGGAGCCAAAGCTGCCGGACTGCTGCAACTCAAAGGCCACAAGTCGGTCGGCGGCATGCGCGCCAGCCTTTACAACGCCATCCCGCTGGATGGGGTGCAGGCGCTGGTGACTTTTATGCAGGCTTTTGAGGCGCGCCACGCCTGAACCCCTTTTTTACTTAGCCCATGGCCAAAACACTACCCGAACTGCGCCAGCAGATTGATGCGGTTGACCTGGAGTTGATCGCCCTGCTCAACCGCCGTGCCAACCTGGCGCATGAGGTGGGCGAGATCAAAAAGATCGACGGCTCGGCGGTGTTTCGCCCCGACCGCGAAAACCAGGTCATCGCCAATTTGCAGGCCAACAACGCCGGGCCACTGAAACAGCACAGCGTCGCCATCATCTGGCGCGAGATCATGTCGGCCTGCCGCGCGCTCGAAGCCGCACAACGGGTGGCTTACCTGGGACCGGCCGGCACCTTCAGCGAACAGGCGGCGATTCAGTTCTTTGGCGGCAGCATGTCGCGCGTGCTGTGTGTCAGCATCGACGAGGTGTTTCGCGCGACCGCTGCCGGCAGCGCCGAGTATGGGGTGGTACCGATCGAGAACTCGTCGGAGGGCGTGATTTCACGTTCGCTTGACTTGCTGCTCAACTCGCCGCTGCACATCATCGGTGAGACCAGCTTTCTGGTGCGGCATAACCTGCTGCGTCTGGAGCCAGCATTGCACGACATTGAAGCGGTGTACGCGCATCCGCAAGCCCTCGCCCAGTGCCAGGACTGGCTGACCACCCATTTACCCAAGGCCGAACGGCGCGCCGCGTCCAGCAACGCCGAAGGCGCGCGCCTGGCGGCCACCAACCCGGCCTGGGCGGCGATCGCCAGCGAACGCGCCGGCAGCGAGTTTGGCCTGCATGTGGCGTCGTTTGCCATTCAGGACGACGCCTTTAACCGCACCCGCTTTGCCGTGATCTGCCTGCCCGGCACCCTGGCCGCGCCGCAGGCTACCGGGCGTGACTGCACCAGTCTCATCGTTTCAGTCGCCAATCGCCCCGGCGCGGTGCACGACCTGCTGGTGCCTCTGAAAAAACACGGCGTGTCGATGACGCGGTTCGAGTCGCGCCCGGCGCGCTCCGGCCAATGGGAGTATTACTTCTACATCGACCTGGCCGGGCATCCGGCGCAACCCAACGTCAGCGCCGCGCTGGAAGAACTGCGCGCGCTGTGTGCGTTTTACAAGTTGCTGGGCACCTACCCGGTGGAAGCCGATGTTTGAACAACTGGGCCTGATCGGCTGCGGGCTGATGGGCGGCTCGTTTGCGTTGGCACTCAAGAAAGCCGGGTTGGTCAAACGTGTGGTCGGGTACAGCAAGTCACCCACGACCACCGAGCGGGCGCGCCGCCTCGGGGTGATCGATGTCGAGGCACCTTCGGCGCTGCTGGCCGTGTCGGGTGCCGACATTGTCCTGGTGGCAGTGCCGGTATCGGCATCAGAAGCCACCTTCAAATCAATCCGGCACATGGTCACACCGCAGATGCTGATCATGGATGTGGGCTCCACCAAGGGTGACGTGGTGGTGGCAGCCGAGTTGGGTCTGCGCGAACATCTGGGTTCCTTTGTGCCCGCCCACCCGATTTGTGGCAAGGAGCAAGCCGGGGTCGAACATGCCGACGCCGACTTGTACCAGGACAAGCAGGTCATTCTGACCCCGCTTGATCGCACAGGCAGTGTTCAGCGCCAACAAGCCGAGGCGGTCTGGCGTGCCCTCGGTGCACGGGTGGTGCAGATGACACCGTCCGCACACGATGCGGCCTTCGCTGCGGTCAGCCACCTGCCGCATTTGTTGGCTTTTGCTTTGATGCAGTCGATCAGCCGTCAGGACAACGGCGCTGAATTTCTGGCACTGGCTGGCCCCGGTTTTCGCGACTTCAGCCGTATCGCCGCCAGTGACCCGAAAGTGTGGCGCGACATCTTTCTGAGCAACCGCGACGAGTTGCTGCGACAAAGCCACGCGCTGGTGGCGCAGTTGCAGGCCTTCGAGTCCCTGATCGTCACGAACCAGAGCGCCGCGCTGGAAGAAGCCATCGCCAAGGCCAGTGCCACCCGCAGCCAATGGCGCATGAACGCCAGTGACTGAGTTTTTGTTTCACTCCGCTGGCCAATGGTCGGCCAGTCCACGGTTGCCCCGCCATGTTCAAAACCGCCTTTCTTGATCTGCCGCCGCTGACACACGCCGGGGGCGTGATCACCCTGCCCGGCTCGAAAAGTATCTCCAACCGCGTGCTGCTGCTGGCCGCACTGTGCCGTGGCCAGACCACGGTGTACGAGCTGCTGGACTCGGACGATACCCGCGTCATGCTCGACGCGCTGCAGGCCTTGGGCTGCACACTGGTCAAAGATGGCAGCACCGTCACCATCACAGGCCTGGCAGGTCAGGTACCCCAGCGCCAGGCGCGGCTGTTCATGGGTAACGCCGGCACCGCCATTCGCCCTTTGACGGCAGCGCTGGCGGTGCTGGGAGGCGACTTTGAACTGCGGGGTGTTGCGCGCATGCACGAGCGCCCGATTGGTGATCTGGTGGATGCACTGCGCCAATTGGGCTGCCAGATCGACTATCTGGAAAACCCGGGTTACCCGCCGCTGCGTATCGGCCAACCGGCGCTGCGACTGGACGCACCGATTCAGGTGCGGGGTGACGTGTCAAGCCAGTTCCTCACAGCGCTGCTGATGGCGCTGCCACTGGTGGCCGCGCAAAACATTGTCATTGAGGTGGTGGGCGAACTCATTTCGCGCCCTTACATCGAAATCACGCTGAACCTGCTGGCGCGTTTTGGCGTGCAGGTGCAGCGCGAGGGTTGGCAACGCTTCACCATTGTGGCGGGCAGTGAGCTCCGCTCGCCCGGTGCTGTCCACGTCGAGGCAGATGCCTCATCTGCAAGTTATTTCATAGCATTGGGTGCAATAGCAGCAAGCGCTGATGGGCAAAAATCCATCAAAATCCAAGGTGTCGGTGCTGACTCCATTCAAGGAGATATCCGCTTCATCGAAGCCGCCCGGATGATGGGTGCCAACATTGTGAGTGGCCCCAACTGGCTGGAAGTATCCCGTGGCGAACCCGGCCACGGCTGGCCACTCAAAGCGATTGTCCTGGACTGCAACCACATCCCGGATGCCGCCATGACACTCGCGGTGATGGCCTTGTACGCCAAAGGCAGCAGCACGCTGCGCAATATCGCCAGTTGGCGTGTCAAGGAAACCGACCGCATTGCCGCCATGGCGGCCGAGTTGCACAAGCTCGGTGCCACCGTGGAAGAAGGTACCGACTTCATCCGCATTACCCCACCAGCCAGCACCGAGGCCTGGCGCGCAGCCAGCATCCATACCTACGACGACCACCGCATGGCGATGTGCTTTGCACTGGCGGCGTTTAACCCGGCGCGGTTGCCGACGCGCATCGAAGACCCGCAATGCGTGGCGAAAACCTTTCCGGACTATTTTGAATCACTTTTCGCGCTGGTGCACGCAGCCCAGGTGCCTGTCATCTGTATCGATGGTCCCTCTGCATCTGGCAAAGGCACGCTGGCCGCCGAGGTGGCACGGCGCTTGGGTTATCACTTGCTGGATTCCGGTGCACTGTATCGCATCACGGCATTGGCTACGCGCCAGGCTGGCCTGTCGCCCGATGCCAGCCATGAGACGGCCATTGCGGCACTGGCGCAAGGTCTGGTGATCGAGTTCAGGGGCGATGCCGTTTGGCTGGCGGGCACCGACATCACCGAGGCGATCCGCGCCGAGGCGGTGGGTGTCGATGCCTCCAAGGTGGCGGCACTGCCCCGCGTGCGTGCTGCGCTGATGGCACTGCAGCACAGTTTTGCCCGCCTGCCCGGTCTGGTGGCCGACGGGCGCGACATGGGCACGGTGATTTTTCCCGACGCTCCGCTCAAGGTTTTTTTAACCGCCAGCAGCGAACAACGTGCACAAAGACGGTTCAAGCAGTTGATTTCAAAAGGAAACGCCGCTACACTCGACAGTCTTCGCGCAGACTTGCAAGCGCGTGATGCGCGGGATATGTCCCGTAGCAGCGCGCCTTTAATGCCAGCGCAGGATGCCAGGCTGCTGGACAACTCGGATTTATCGGTCGACGAATCGGTGCATCAGGTGTTGG
>NZ_JAGPBB010000143.1 GCF_018063565.1 Rhodoferax sp. | reverse complement strand
CCGACTTTCCGCATGAGCGCTGGTTCTGGTTTGACCCGCCGTTTCACCCTGGGCAATCGGTGTTGCTGCACCGCCAGGCTGATAACGTCTATCGCATTGACTTCCAGTTGGGTTGGGATGCTGATCCGGAAGCAGAAAAGAAACCCGAAAAAGTCATCCCGCGCATCAAGGCGATGCTGGGTGATGACCGTGAGTTTGAACTGGAATGGGTCAGTGTTTATACCTTTCAGTGCCGGCGCATGGCCGCTTTCACCCACGGCCATGTGCTCTTTGCCGGTGATGTGGCGCACCAGGTCTCACCGTTTGGCGCGCGCGGGGCCAATTCGGGCATTCAGGACACCGACAATCTGTGCTGGAAGCTCAAGCTGGTGATCGACGGCAAGGCGCCGGTCAGCCTGCTCGATACCTATTCCGAGGAGCGCACGTTTGCGGCCGACGAGAACCTGATGAACTCAACGCGCTCCACCGACTTCATCACCCCAAAAAGCAAAACCTCGCTGACCTTTCGCAACGCGGTGCTGAGCCTGGCGCGAGAGCACAAGTTTGCCCGCGCGCTGGTCAATTCGGGGCGCTTGTCGGTGCCGGCGTACTTGACCGAATCGCGCCTGAATACACCGGATTCCGACACGTTTGAGGGCGACATGGTGCCTGGTGCACCGATGGACGATGCACCCATGCAGGTCGCGGGCCAGACGGTTTGGCTGCTTGATCAGGTGGGCACCCGGTTTATGGCATTGGTTTATGTGGACGATCTGGCCGGTATGACTGCCGAGCATTTGACCGCATTCAAGGCGCTGGCCGGCGGCGTTATCCCGGTGGAGGTGGTGCTGATTGCCGCCAAACCAGGGCAGGTGCCACCGGGCATCCGCGTGCTGATTGATCGCGCCGGGCGCTTTGCCGAGCGATTTGACGCGCAGCACGGCACAACGTATCTGATTCGCCCGGATCAGCATGTGGCGGCGCGCTGGCGAGCTTTTGATGCCGCAAAGATCAAGGCAGCCGTGGCTTGCGCTACCTGCAACCCACAATGAGGAGACAGCCATGTCGTTGAACCTGCAACCCAACTTTTCCGAGTCCGGCAAACGCTATTTTCACGCCTTCACGCCAGGCGATGATTTTTACGAGGCGTTGATTGACACGCACCGCGACCTCAGCGACGAGCAAAGCGCCATGGTCAATGCCAAACTGGTGCTGCTGCTGGCCAATCACATTGGCGACATTGGCGTGCTGCGCGAGGCCATGGCGATTGCGCGGCAAGATGTATAAGAAAGGACACACCATGCACATCCAGAAAATTCACCATGTCGCCTACCGCTGCAAGGACGCCAAACAAACCGTGCAGTGGTACCAAAAGTACCTGAACATGGACTTTATCTTGGCGATTGCCGAGAACGAAGTGCCTTCAACCAAAGAGCCGGACCCCTATATGCACGTCTTTCTGGATGCCGGCGGTGGCAATGTGCTGGCGTTTTTTGAGCTGCCCACCCGCCCCGAGATGGGTCGCGACCCCAATACCCCGGCCTGGACGCAGCATCTGGCGCTGCAGGTTGGCTCGGTCGATGAACTGCTTGAGACGAAAGCGCGTCTGGAAGCCGATGGCATCGAGGTGGTTGGCCCCACGGATCACACCATTTTTAAATCGATCTATTTCTTTGACCCCAGCGGCCACCGGCTGGAATTGGCAGCTAACACGGGCACATCCAAAATGTCCAAAATGCTTGACGAAGTGAAGTGGGACATGCTCAACGAATGGGATAGAACCAAAAAAGCGCCGCAGCACGCGCGCTGGATGCACGATGGCAGCTATGCGGAGCACTGAAGCCGTGGCGGATTTGATCCATGCCCCCGTATCTCAATCGTTGCCTGCTATCAAAGCGGGATTTTGGTCATGAAGCTGGCAACCCTGAAAAAAGGCGGGCGCGATGGAACGCTGGTGGTGGTCAACCGCGCTCTGACCCACTGCCGCGCCGTGCCAGCCATCGCCCGCACCTTGCAGGCGGCACTGGACGACTGGGATGCGTGCGAGCCGCAACTGCGCCAGGTGTATGAGGCGCTCAACAGTGGCGCCTTCACCGAGCCCGATGTGTTTGACGCCGCCGCCTGCCATTCGCCGCTGCCACGCGCTTACCAATGGGCCGATGGCTCGGCTTATGTGAATCACGTCGAACTGGTGCGCCGCGCACGCGGAGCGGAGTTGCCGCCCGAGTTCTGGACCGATCCGTTGATGTACCAGGGTGGTTCAGACAGCTTTGTCGGGCCACTCGACCCGGTGTGCGCTTTGTCCGAAGACTGGGGCATTGACCTGGAAGCCGAGGTGGCGGTGGTCACCGGCGACGTGCCGATGGGCATCAGCGTCGCGCAGGCCGCCCGGTCGGTGCGCTTGCTGATGCTGGTCAACGATGTGTCGCTGCGCAACCTGATTCCGGCTGAGTTGGCGAAGGGATTTGGCTTTTTCCAGTCCAAGCCGGCCAGTGCCTTCAGCCCGGTCGCCGTGACACCGGATGAGCTGGGTACTGACTGGGTTGACAGCCGGGTTCACCGGCCTTTGACCGTGCATTTGAATGGCGCGCTGTTTGGCCAGCCCAACGCAGGGCAAGACATGGTGTTTAACTTTGCCCAACTCATTGCCCATGCCGCCAAAACGCGCGAGTTGTGCGCTGGCAGCATCATCGGCTCGGGTACGGTGTCGAACAAGCAGGGCGGCTTGCAGGGCTCGTCAATTGCCAATGGCGGCGTGGGGTACTGCTGTATTGCCGAGGTGCGGATGTACGAGACCATTGAGTCTGGCAAACCGGCCACTGGCTTCTTGAAGTTTGGCGACAGCGTGCGGATCGAGATGCTGGACGTGCCGGGGGCGTCGATTTTTGGGGCGATTGAGCAGACGGTTTTGCCTTACCGGGCCGAGGCATGACGCGGATGATTTACGCCACCCAACCCGCAAGAATGGGGGTCAGAGCCGTCTCCGCTTCGCTACGCGGATCCGACCCCCATTCTTGCTGCATCGCGTCTGTTTCAATGTCAGTTTACAAGCATTTTTGGCCTCTAGCCCAATAAGAATAAGCGTGAGCAGCTATCACATTCGTATTCATCAAAACACTTTCAGGAACCCATATGACCCACCCCTTGTTTGAAAAACACCGCGCCAAACTCGATGCCGCCCTCAATGCCATCCACACCCGTGGCTACTGGGCTGCGTACAACGAGATGCCCAGCCCTAAGACTTATGGCGAAACGGCGGCGGACGATGGCAAGAAGGCGTTTGAAGCGCAACTTGGGCAGCAGTTTGAGTTGAACCAGCCCGGCATCACCGGCTGGCTGGCACCGGAAAAGTCGCCTTACGGCATCGAGCTGAACGTGCGCTACCCGGTGTGCGATATAGAGGCGTTGATCGCCGCTGGCCAAGCCGCCATGCTTGGCTGGCAAACCGCCGGTGTGGAAGGACGCACCGGTCTGTGCATCGAAATGCTGGACCGGCTGAATGCGCAAAGTTTTGAGCTGGCCCACGCCGTGATGATGACCACCGGCCAGGGCTGGATGATGGCGTTTCAAGCCGGGTCGCCGCACGCGCAAGACCGCGGCTTGGAGGCCGTGGCCTACGCGTACCGCGAGCAAAAGTTTGTGCCGGCCGAGGCCACCTGGGAAAAGCCGCAGGGCAAGAACCCGCCACTGGTAATGAAAAAACACTTTGAAATCGTCGGGCGCGGGGTCGCGGTGGTGGTGGGTTGCGCCACCTTCCCGACCTGGAACACCTATCCGGGTCTGTTTGCCGCGCTGGCCACCGGCAATGCGGTGATTGTCAAACCGCACGACAACGCCATCCTTCCCGCTGCCATCACCGTGCGCACCCTTCGCGCCGTGTTGTCAGAGAACGGCATCGACCCCAATTTGGTCACGCTGTGTGTGCCCGACAAACGTGAAACGACGCAGGCGCTGGTCACGCACCCGGCGGTCAAGTCGGTCGATTTCACCGGCGGCAATGCCTTTGGCCAATGGCTGATTGACCACTGCCGCCAGGCGCAGGTGTACGCCGAGCTGGCCGGTGTCAACAACATCGTGATCGACTCGACCGATGCCTACAAGCCCATGCTGCGCAATCTGGCGTTCACGCTGTCGCTGTATTCGGGCCAGATGTGCACCACCTCGCAGGCGCTTTTTGTGCCGGCCGGTGGCATTGACACGGAAGACGGCCACAAGAGTTATGACGAAGTGTGCGCCGACCTGGCACGCGCGCTGGAAGGGTTCCTGGCAAAACCCGAAGTGGCTTGCGCCGTGTTGGGCGCTATTCAGTCCGCCGATACGCTCAGCCGCATCGCCTTGGCTGATAGCGGCAAGTTGGGCAAAGTGCTACTGGCCTCCAAAAAGCTCGACAACCCCGACTTCCCCAAGGCCGAAGTGCGCACCCCGGTGCTGCTGGCGTGCGACGCCGCCGACGAGTCGGCCTACATGGAAGAGCGCTTTGGTCCTATCAGTTTTATAGTGCGTTGCGCAGACACCGCAAGCGCTGTTGCCCTGTCAGAGCGACTGGTTGGCACACACGGCGCGCTCACCGTGGGGGTTTACAGCACCAAGCCGGAAGTGATCGAGGCCATGACAGCCGCCACTTGGGCAGCCAAGGTCGCGTTGTCGATCAACCTGACCGGTGGCGTGTTTGTCAACCAGTCCAGCGCGTTTTCTGACTACCACGGCACCGGCGGCAACCCGGCGGCCAACGCCAGCTATGCCGATTCGGCCTTTGTCGCCAATCGCTTTCGCGTCGTACAACGCCGCTACCATGTTTAAGGACTTGCAATGAGCTATCAGAACATCCTTTTTGAAGTGACCAACGGCGTCGCCCGCCTGACGCTAAATCGCCCGGACAAGCTCAACAGCTTCACCGGTGCCATGCACGCTGAGTTGCGTGCGGCGCTGGCCACCGTGCAGACCGACAAAAGCATCCGTGTGCTGGTCATCTCCGGTGCCGGCCGTGCGTTTTGCGCCGGGCAGGATCTGGCTGACCCCGACATGGCGATGGGCCCGTTGCAGCCCGACATCGGCAACGTGATCGAAGAAAACTACAAACCGCTGATTCTGGGCTTGCAAAACCTGCGTGTGCCCACCGTGGCCATGGTCAACGGCATTGCCGCAGGTGCAGGTGCCAGCCTGGCGCTGGCGTGTGATCTGGTGATTGCCGCGAAGTCGGCTTATTTTCTGCAGGCTTTCAGCAAGATCGGGCTGATTCCGGACACCGGCGGCACCTGGTTTTTGCCGCAGCGTGTGGGGATGGCGCGCGCCATGGGCCTGGCGATGCTGGCCGACAAACTGCCCGCCGAAAAGGCCGAGCAGTGGGGTCTGATCTGGCAGGCCGTGGAAGACGGCGAGCTGACACCCACGGTGGACAAGCTGGCCGCCCAGCTGGCCCAAATGCCAACGCGGGCGCTGGTGGCCACCCGGCTGGCCATGCATGCCGCACCCAACCATACGCTGGAGCAGCAACTCGGTGTTGAAGCGGGGTTTATGCGAGAACTGGGTTGGCGCGACGATTTCAAAGAGGGTGTGGCTGCGTTTCAGCAAAAGCGTGCCCCCAAATTCACGGGCAACTGAGCACCGATGGGTACCGCGCTTTCAACCCAGACCATCGTCGCCGTCATCGGCGCGGGCGCCATGGGCGCAGGCATCGCGCAGGTGGCCGCAGCGGCGGGGCACAAGGTCTGGCTGCTCGACACCCGCCCCGATGCCGCCGCGCAGGCGATTGCCAGCATTCGCGCCCAATTCGACAAACTGGCCACCAAAGGCAAACTTAAGCCCGCGCAGGCCCAAGCGGCGAGCGAGCGTTTGCATGTGGCGCACCAAATGGCGGACCTGGCCGATGCGGGTCTGGTGATCGAGGCCATTGTGGAGAGCCTGCCCGTCAAGCACAAGCTGTTTGCCGACCTGGAAATGGTGGTTCCAACACATTGCATTTTGGCCAGCAACACCTCGTCGATTTCCATCACCGCCATTGGCGCCGCGCTCAAACACCCTGAGCGCCTGGCCGGGTTGCATTTTTTCAACCCGGCACCGCTGATGGCGCTGGTCGAGGTGGTCT
>NZ_JAGPBB010000142.1 GCF_018063565.1 Rhodoferax sp. | reverse complement strand
AAACAGCCGTACTCAGGGATCCGGGAAGTAAGCCCTTAAACTCCCCTTTTTAACCCGGTCAGCCCGCACCCCGAAGTCAACCAAATTGCGCACCCTTCAGGCTCATACCTGAATTGGAAAATACTGCGGTTAGATCAAGGTTTGCTGTCTATTTGCTGGCGTTGATGGCCAAAAGCTCCACCTCAAACAGCAGCGTGGTGTTGGGCGGAATCACACCGCCGGCACCCCGCGCACCGTAGGCAATGGCGGCCGGGCAAGTCAACTTGGCCTTGCCGCCAACTTTCATGCGTTGCACGCCTTCAGTCCAGCATTTGATGACCTGATTGAGGCCAAACTCGATCGGTTCATTGCGCTTGTAGCTGCTGTCAAACTCCTTGCCATCGGCAAAGGTACCACGGTAGTTGACCTTGACCTTGTCGGTGGCCTTGGGGCTCTCACCTGTGCCGTCTTTCAGCGACCGATAAACCAGTCCGCTGGCGGTGACCACTGCGCCGGACTCTTTGGCTGACGCGGCTGCAATGGCATCTTGCGCCTTTACCGCTGGCGTCAGGCAGGCCAGAACCGTGGACAGCGTGGCGATCAGGAGGGTGTTGTGGGTGCCAATTTTCATGGTAATACAGTCAAAGAAGTTGAATCCGTCTGATAAAAAAGCTACCTAAAAAATAGCTATAAAGATAATTGTATCAAGCGCTATGGGCAAAAAAGTCCATAAAATCATCCATTGCGTGGTGCGGCTTGCTCTTGCTGGCGTGTGCTGTCAATAAGGTCGTCGAACTGGCCAGTATGGAACAGTTTCAGGAATGCCGCCACCACGGTGGGGTCAAACTGCGTTCCTGCGCCCTGGCTGATCTCCTGCGCCGCAAGCTTGGGCTCCCAAGGGGCTTTGTAAGGTCGGCGGCTGACCAGGGCGTCAAACACATCGACCACCGTGACGATTCGCGTCGCCAGATGGCATTCGCGTGCCGGTCGTCCATCGGGGTAACCTTTGCCGTCCCAGCGCTCGTGGTGGTGCAGTGCCACTTCGCACGCCAGTGCCAGAAACCGGTCATGGGCCAGGATGGTGCCACCCATGCGTGTGTGGGTCTGGATCAGAGCAAACTCGTCAACATCGAGTTTGCCTGGCTTGCACAACACGGCGTCAGAGATGCCAATTTTGCCAACATCGTGCAGGCGGCTGGCTTTGCCGAAAAACACCGCTTCATCTGGCGTACTGCCCAGCTCCAGGGCCACCCGCTGGGTATAGCTGTCGATGCGTTTGATGTGGCTGCCGGTGGTGCTGTCCTTGAACTCAGCGATGGTGGCCAGCATGTCGATCATGTGGTCATACGACTGGGCCAGGTCAATGTGCAGTCGCAAGTTTTCCAGCGCGCTGGCGCACTGTTGCGCGACGACGCCAATCAGATCCCGATCGGCTTCGCTGAGGTGGTTGGTGGGTTCGATGTAAATAAAACCCAGCGGCTCGCGCTGCACCATCAGCGGCACGACATACGAGCCTTTGCGCAGGCCCTCAGGCATGAGCCCGGTGCGCAGCGAATCCACGCACTGTGCGCGGATTTGCTCAAAACGCTCGGGGCTGGTCAGGTTGCCAGAACTGGCTTGCACCGTGACCGTGCTTTCTTCAAAGGTGGCAATCATGCCGCCCATGGTGGAGATGAAACTCGAGTCTGTCAGGTTGCACAGGCCAATGATCTGTGTCAATACGCCCTGAAAAAACTGGTTCAGCGAGCGGTTGGAGATGCGGTAGATATCGGGTGCGGCTTGCAGCACCTGCGACAGGCCCAGCCGGTTGAGGTCGATGGTGCGCAAGTCGCGGTAGGACTTGAGCGCCGAGCGCACTGTGGTGTACAGCCGCCCGGCGGTCAGCTCGGTTTTGTCCTTGTAGTCGTCGATGTCATAGTGGTCAATCACATGGCGCTCAGGCGCCAGGCCAGGCTGGCCGGTGCGTATGATCAGGCGCACCATCGGGTTTTTCAGGTCTTTGCGGATGTACTCGACCAGACGCAGACCCGCGTCGTCGGTTTCCATCACCACGTCGATCAGCGCCACCGCAATGTCTTTGTGTTTGCCCAGCAAGTCGCGCGCCTCATAGGCTGACGCTGCTTCAAGAAACTCCAGATCACGGTCGGCAAAGTGAAAACCCTTGAGGTTCAGCCGTGTCAGCGCTCGGATGTCGGGTTCGTCATCTGCCACCAGGATTTTCCAGGTATGGCGCGGGGCGTCCAGCTGGCCATCGGTGGCCAGCGGGTGGGTTGAGCGAACAAGCTTCATGAGGCGTCCTTCTGCAGTCGGTGCGGCACTTGTATCGGAAAATGAATATCAAAACGGCACCCGGCGTTGGCAGCGCTGGTGCAATGGATGGTTCCGCCCAGGCGCGTGGTGACCAGGTTGTAGCAGATGTACAGGCCCAGACCGGAGCCGCCCTGACCGCGCCGGGTGGTGAAAAATGGTTCAAAAACGCGTGCCACGCTGCTGGCTGGCATGCCTGCCCCGTCGTCGGCAAAGCTCAGGTGCAGCATTTGCTCTTGGGTTTCAGCGGCGATGTGGATGTGGCCGGGCCGTTTGCCGTTGTCAAACGCGTGCATCACGGCGTTCATCACCAGGTTGGTCAGCACCTGGTCCAGCACGCCAGGCAGGCCGCGCAACCGCAATGTCTCAGGGCAGTCCACCTCGATGCGGATGGGCAGGCGTTTGAGCACATTGTGCAGGCTGAACAATACATCGTTGATCAGCACTTTGACATTGAAGTCGTGCAGATCGTCAAAACTCTGGTCAATTGAGGTGCGCTTGAAGCTTTGCACCAGCTTGGCCGCGCGTTCCAGATTGGACAGGGCCAGGGCTCCCCCAAGGCGCAGCTGCTCCAGTTCATCGCGCAGGCGGTTCTCGTCCACGTCCTCCTGCATCAGTAGCGCGTTGATGCGCGCCAGTGTCTCTTCGTGTTGAGAAATGGCGCCCACCGCCACGCCCACCGGGGTGTTGATCTCGTGCGCAAAGCCCGCCACCATGCGGCCCAACGAGGCCATTTTTTCGCTCTGTACCAGTTCACCACGGGTGGCTTCGAGCTCCTGCATCTTGCCCGAAAGCTCAGCCCAGCGTCGGCGCAACAGTTCCAGCAGACCCCAGCCCAGCGCGGTGATCAGCACAAACACACCGGCATGAATCCGCGTGGACTGCCCGGTGTTGGCGGCAATGGCTGACGCGATCGGAGCGTAACGCTGCGACACACTGATGCCACCGCGAATGTCGCCGAGTTGGTAGCCTTGTTCAGCATGGCATTGCAGGCAGGGCTTTTCCACCCGCAACGGCGCCATATATCGCAGCAGGTCGCCGTCCGGGCTGGGCTGGACCGCCATGGTTTCCAGTGTGCCGGACTCGAAGGCGGTGAGCGCCTGACGCTCCCAGTCATCGGGTGCATTTTGTGGACGAATCGGTTTCAGACTGGTCAGCCGGAAGATGGCACCGGTATCGATGCGGGCAATTTCCCCAATCAGCCGCGTCATGTAAGCCGGGTTGACCAGTGTCAGCACCATGCCGGTGGTGGTGGTGACATCGCGCTGCGGGTGGCGCAGATAGGGGTTGGGGCTGATGGCGGGTGTCACCGGCACATAGACACCGCCATGGCTGGCATTCCAGTTGCGGGTGAGGACCACCACCCGGAACATGTCCCGTGCTCCCTGGGTCGCCACCTGCACGCTGCTGTGTTCAATGTCATTCCAATGCGTCTTCAGCGACCAGCCGACGGCAGCCGCCCATAGCGCCAGCGGCAGCCACCACCAGCGCCGCTGACGGATAAACCGGGGTGTGTGGAGGATGGTGCGCATCAGCGTGCCTGCAGGTCGTCAGCAAATCGGGCGGGCAGGCGAACGTCAAACTGGCAGCCGTTGCCGGGGGTGCTGGCACAGTGGATGCTGCCACCGAGCGTGGCAGTGACGATGTTGTAGCAAATATAGAGTCCCAGCCCCGAGCCGCCCTGGCCACGGCGTGTGGTGTAGAACGGCTCGAACACACGCGCCAGATGCTCGACGCTCATCCCCACGCCGTTGTCGGCAAACAGCAGATGCAGATCGCTGCCGTCGCGGTCAGCCCGAATATCAATCTGTCCGGCGCGCCGGCCATTGTCAAAAGCGTGCTGAATGGCGTTCATCAGCAGATTGGTCAACAGTTGCTCCAGCACACCGGGGGCACCTTGCAGGTTCAAACCGTCCGCGCAGTTGACCTTGACGCTGATGGGCAGGTTCTTGAACTGGTTGTGCAGGGAAAACAGCACGTCGTCAATCAGTTCCTTCATGGCAAAGGTCCGTACCTCATCAGACGACTGGTCGATTGAGGTGCGCTTGAAGCTCTGCACCAGACTGGCGGCACGGCGCAGGTTGGACAGCGCCAGTGCACCGCCGAGCCGGAGGCTGGAAAGCTCACTGCGCAGGGCTGCTTCGTTGACTTCGTCGGTGCTGAGCAGCGCGTCAATGCGGTTGAGGGTCTCCTCATGCTGCGACACCGCCCCCACCGCCACACCCACTGGCGTGTTGATCTCGTGGGCGAAACCCGCCACCATGCGCCCCAGCGAGGCCATTTTTTCGCTTTG
This sequence comes from Rhodoferax sp., assembly GCF_018063565.1. Lineage (GTDB taxonomy): Bacteria > Pseudomonadota > Gammaproteobacteria > Burkholderiales > Burkholderiaceae_C > Rhodoferax. The sequence goes on along the minus strand of NZ_JAGPBB010000142.1, from coordinate 1,501 downwards.
TACCAGTTCGCCTCGCGTGGCATTGAGCTCTTCGATCTTGCCAACCAGGTCGCGCCAGCGCCGACGCAGCAACTCCAGCAGCAACCAGCCGGCCAAGGACACCAGTACAAAGCCCGCGCCATGGGCCAGTGCCGACTGGCGGATGCTCAGTTCGGTGGGTGCTGCAATCGGTGCATAGTGCTGTGTCACACTGATACCACCCCGGACATCACCGACCCGATAACCCTGCTGCGCGTGGCAAACCATGCAAGGCTGCTGCACTTGCAAGGGGGCCATGTAACGCAGCAGGTCGCCGCCCGGGCTGGGCTCGATGCTGATGATTTCTTTGGCACCGCCTTCAAATGCGCGCAGCGAGGCACTTTCCCACGCATCCGCCTGGTTGTCCGGGCGTAGCGGGTTCAGGCTGGTCATGTGAAAAACCGCTCCAGCGTCGCTGGCGGCCAGCTCCGAGATCAGCCGTGTCATGTGGGCCGGGTTGATCCGTGTGAAATCTGTCGGACCGGGCTCCGTGCCGGGCGCGCCGGGTGCGGGGGCCGGGTGTGAAGACGCCTGCAAGTACACACCGCCATGTTGTTCGTTCCAGCTGCGGGTCAGCATCACCATGCGAAACACGTTGCGGGCACCCTCTGCGGCCACCTGAATGCTTTGTTCGCGAAGATGTGCCACATTGATTCGCAGCGCCACTGCCATCGTCACGGCCCACAGCACCCACAGCAACAACCAGTAGCGGCGTTGGCGAATCAGGGCAGGGATGGCGATCGGGTGTTTGGGCAACATGATGCAGGGCACGAAAGCCCCGGAACCTCTTGCGTAAGCATAGCGCAAGCTGCTTCTAAAAACCAGAAAAAAACCCCGCAAGCTGTGCAAGCCGCGGGGTTGGGTGCTTTACGGAGCTCTATTAATCAGAGCTGTAACTGCAATATCTATAAGCGCTAGAGGCCAATCGGTTGCTTGGTCAGACCAGCAGTGCGTTGACGCGCTTCACATAGGCTGCCGGATCGTCCGGCAAGCCACCTTCAGCCAGCAACGCCTGATCAAACAGGATGTGCGCCAGGTCGTTGAAGTTGACCGATCCCTCCAGTTTTTTCACCAGCGGGTGTTCGGCGTTGACTTCCAGCACCGGCTTCACATCGGGTGCGGTTTGACCAGCCTGCTTGAGCATGCGCGCCAGTTGCGTGCTCATGCCGTGGTCCTGCACCACCAGGCAGGCCGGGCTGTCGACCAGGCGGGTGGTCACGCGCACGTCTTCGGCCTTGTCCTTCAGCGCTTCTTTCAGTTTGGCCAGCAGTGGCTTGAAGGTTTCGGCGGCTTCTTCAGCGGCTTTTTTCTCGGTCTCGTCCTGCAGCTTGCCCAGGTCGACCTGGCCCTTGGCCACGCTTTGCAGCGAGGTGCCATCAAACTCGTGCACATAGTTGAGCGCCCACTCGTCAACACGGTCGGTCATCAGCAGCACCTCGATGCCCTTCTTCTTGAACACTTCGAGCTGCGGGCTGTTTTTGGC
>NZ_JAGPBB010000141.1 GCF_018063565.1 Rhodoferax sp. | reverse complement strand
GTACCCGCCTTGACGGCTGCGCGCAACATGTCGCCAGTGGAGATTTGAGGAATGCCGTATTTCTGGCAGATAAAGGTCGCTTGGGTGCCTTTGCCAGCGCCTGGTGCGCCCAACAGAATCAGTCTCATGTGTGTCCTTGGGAAATGATTGAAAAATCACGCTGGCGTTGGCAATTCGGACGATCGCCTTGGCACAGCTTGCTCACCGCCTGAGAATAGCACGGCGCGGCCGGCAATGGCCTTACAGGCGGGACTTAAAGCGCGAACAGCCGGCGTACTTTTTCAAGGTCTTCGGGGGTGTCCACGCCCGGGCCGGGGGCATGCTCGGCCACATGAACGGCGATGCGGTAGCCATGCCACATGGCACGCAACTGCTCCAGCGACTCGGTTCGCTCGATGGGCGCTTGGGGTAGTCTGGGAAACTGTCGCAAAAAATCAACCCGGTAAGCATAAATGCCGATGTGCCGCAGCGGCGCCGGACTGGGCAACTGATGCGGCGTGTCACGCGGGTAGGCGATGGGCGAGCGGCTGAAATAGAGCGCCAACTGCTGCGCGTCCAACACCACCTTGACCAGATTCGGATTGTGGAAGTCCGCTACTGAGTCAATCGCGTGAGCGGCAGTACTGATATGGGCCAAAGGCTGATTCTTTAACAATTTTGCGACCGCCTCGACCAGCGCGGTGTCAATCAGGGGCTCATCGCCCTGCACGTTGACGACGATGGCATCGTCTGGCAGCGCCAGCAGATCGCAGGCCTCGGCCAGGCGGTCACTGCCACTGGCGTGGTCGATGCGGGTCAGCACCACCTCGACACCGTGCGCTTGACACACGTCCACGATGGCTGCATCGTCGGCGGCCACAACCACTCTGGGCGAGTGACGGCCCGTTTGAAGGGTCAACACGCGCTGGGCCACACGCACCACCATCGGCACTCCGGCAATGTCGGCCAGTGGTTTGTTGGGTAGTCGGGTTGAGGCCAGGCGGGCCGGAATCAGGACGGTATACGGCATTATCGTGGCCGGGGTTACAGCCCGAGTTCTTCGTCGCTCAAGGTGCGTGCTTCACTTTCCAGCAGGATCGGGATGCCATCTCGCACCGGGTAAGCCAGGCGTGCACTGCGAGAGCTCAGCTCCTGCTTTTCGCGGTTGTATTCAAGGGGCCCTTTGGTGACCGGGCAGACCAATAATTCAAGTAGTCGTGTATCCATGGCGTGATGATAGCTGTGCCAGTGTCAAGGCGTTGCAGGTGATGTGGTGTCGGGTCGGCTTGGCAGACGGGCGTCGAGCGCGTTCCAGAATGACCGGGGCAGAGTGAACTCCAGCGGCACCGCGAGTGCGGCAGTGTTGAGTGGCCACAATTTGACCGCGTCTTTTTCTGTGCAAAGAAGTGGATAGCCCTGGTATTCAAATCGCTCCGTGCTACTGAAATCAAAATGATCCGGCAGGGCGATGACGTATTCAAGGGTCAGCCCCTGGGCGCGCAACATGGCAAAAAAGACTTCGGGCTGGGCAATGGCCGCCAGTGCCACCACCGGCTGGCCACACAGGTCGGTCAAGGGCACCCGACCGCCATCAGCGCGCAAGGCATAGCTGGCCAGCTGGCGCCGCCCCTGAAATCCGGCAAACGCCGGGCGTTGGCCGGTGTGCAGCGTCAGATCCAGCGCGCGCGGCCAGGGTTCACGCAAGGGTCCGGCGGGCAGCAGCCAGCCGTTGCCCACGCCACGGTCGTCAAAGACCCCAATCTCGACGTCACGTGCCAGACGCAGGTGCTGCAGTCCGTCGTCACTCACGAGGAGGTTGGTGTGCGGATATTGATTCAGCAGGGCTCGCCCGGCGTCGACGCGGTTTTCCGCGACAAACACGGGCACCTGGGCGCGATGGTGGATCAACGCGGGCTCGTCGCCGACGTCCCGTGCCTTGCTGGCGCTGCTGACCTCCAGGCAACCGGCCGTTTGGCGACCATAGCCGCGTGAAATCACACCCACTTGCCAACCGCGCCCTTGCAGATGGGCCACCATTGCCATCACCACCGGGGTCTTGCCGGTGCCGCCCACCAGCACATTGCCGACCACCACCACCGGTACCGGCAGGCGCTGCACCGGTAGCACGCCAAGCCGGTACAGACCCATACGCAGGCGCACCAGCACCGAGTACACCCGTGACAGAGGCCACAGCAGGCAGGCCAGCAGCCCGCGCCGCAGCCAGGCGTTGCGCAGCATTGGCTGCCAGCCCGACGTTGCGGGTGCTGCCGGTGATGGCTTAGCGGCCACCATCCATGGACGATTGGGTGGCAAAGGTGATGTGTGCCAGTCCAGCACTGCGGGCGGCCTCCATCACGGTGATGACCGCCTGGTGGCGGGCAGCCGCATCGGCGTGGATCACCACGACTGACTCTTTGCCTGCCTTCGCACCCTCGGCCAGCGCCTGCGCCAGGTCAACCATGTTGCGTCCGTTGACCCGGATTTTGTTGACGCTGTACTGCCCCTCATCGCTGACGGACACCAGCACCTCTTTGGGATAGTCGCGTTGCGCCTCCACATCAGCTACTGGCAACTTGATCTGGAGCTCGGTAAATTTGGCATAGGTGGTGGACAGCATCAGGAAGATCAGGATCACCAGCAACACATCGATGAAGGGGATCAGGTTGATCTCGGGTTCCTCTTTGGGGTGGGGGCGAAAGTTCATGGCCAGCGTATTTACTTGCGCAGGGTATTGAGGTGGCGCGCCAGGCGTTCCGCTGCCAGTTCCAGCGTCAGCAGATATTCATCCACCCGGGCGCGGAAATAGCGCCAGAAAATCAGCGACGGAATCGCCACGATCAAGCCGAAAGCGGTGTTGTACAAAGCCACCGAAATGCCATGTGCCAACTGCGCCGGATTGCCTCCGGTAGCCCCTGAGGGTGTTTGTGAACCAAAAATCTCGATCATGCCAACCACGGTGCCGAACAGACCCATCAGCGGTGCGGCCGATGCAATGGTGGCGAGCGCACTGAGGTAACGCTCCAGCTTGTGTGCCGCCAGGCGTCCGGCACTCTCCATGACGGCGCGCAACTCGTCTTCACTGCATCGGGGGTTGAGATTCAGCGCGCGCAAGCCACTGGCCAGAACTTCACCCAGCACCGAGTTTTGTTCAAGTTTGCTCACCACATCCGGAGCCGGCACGGCGTAACGGGCGACGGCCAATACCTCATCGAGCAGCTTGGGCGGTGCGATGCGCTGGGTTTTCAGGCTGATGAAGCGCTCGATGACCAGTGCCAGCGCCAGCACCGAGCTGGCAATCAGGGGCCAGATCGGCCAGCCGGCGGCTTGTATGATGGAAAACAAATGACGACTCCGCTGGTAAAAATTCCGGTGTGATTATGGCGCAGTGCTGTGCGCCCCTGGTCCGCGCGCCGATGTCGTCAATTTGCGCACAATTTCTGTGGATAACTTTGTGGAGAACCGAGGGTTTGATAGCCCTGAAAGCAGGCTGGATGCGGCTCGTGACAGTTTGATGACCGATTAAGCAGTTAAAAATTCAATGAAATCAACAATGTATTACGAACTTGCACAAAACCCCGCTACGCAAAATAGACCAAACCTGCCGGCGCCGATCTGTGGAAGACTCTTCGGTGGCATTTCCGGTTTTCTTGCTTTGTCAAGGGGGTTTTCACGTGTTTGACGCGAATTTTTTGGCGCCTGGGTCGTTGGCCCTGCCGGTCAGAGCCTTGTGCGGTGCGGTCGCCGGCGTGTTGCAGGCCTTCTTTAACCGGGTCACGGTGCGGGGTGAGTTGACCGGGTTTTCTTGTACTGGCAGTTTGTTCGGGCAGTTCCTGCCAGGTCAGACGGTTACTGCCACCCTTGCAGGCGGCACGGTTGATTTGACCGTGTCCCACCCCCCGGTCTGATTCTTTCTACAATTTGCTTTTTTCCAACTTACCCCTGAGGAACTCATGGAACATACTCTGCCCGCCCTGCCATTTGCTATTGACGCCATGGCACCCCACTATTCCAAGGAAACGCTGGAGTTCCATCATGGCAAGCACCACAACGCCTACGTCGTGAACCTGAACAATCTGCAAAAAGGCACCGAATTTGAAGCGATGGATCTTGAAGCCATCGTCAAGAAGGCCACCGGTGGCATCTACAACAACGCCGCCCAGATCTGGAACCATACCTTTTTCTGGAACTGCATGAAGCCCAATGGTGGCGGTCAACCGGGTGGCGCGCTGGCCGCCGCGATAGATGCCAAGTGGGGCAGCTACGCTGCGTTCAAAGAAGCCTTTGTTAAATCGGCGGTTGGCAACTTTGGCTCCGGCTGGACCTGGCTGGTGAAGAGGGCCGACGGCTCGGTGGATATTGTCAACATGGGTGCAGCGGGTACGCCGCTGACCACTGCCGACACCGCGCTGCTGACGGTTGATGTCTGGGAGCATGCCTATTACATTGACTACCGCAACCTGCGCCCCAAATTTGTTGAGACCTTCCTCGACAAGATGGTCAACTGGTCGTTTGCGGAAGCCAACTTTGCCTGAGGCCTTTGTTCAGCGCAAAAACTGCGCCTGAAACCAGTCCCATACGCCAAACGAGAACCCTGGGATCAGATCGATCCCCAGCGCTGACTTGATGATGTACACCACAAAAATCCCCAGGATGGTGGAGAACATCAGAAAGACGGACACGAACAACGCCAGGCTCAGTTCCTGCAAGCGCCGTTCGCGTGCGCTCATGGTGCGCCGGTTGCGCCCGGCGACCACCACCAGGTAATACTGCCACTGCCAGAATTTGAGCGTCCAGCGGAAGTCCACCGCATGCTGGTTCCAGGCCCGACCACCCAAGGCCAGCTTCAAAGCCAGCAACTGCGCGTCGCTGAAGGTGGCGCGCATCTCGTCGGGTAACTTGCCCAGCAGCTGGGAAATGGTGGGGTCACTCTGAAGGGAATGGTCAGCTTGCATAGGTCCGAGCTCCCGGTGGCGCAATTACTCCAAACTCACATTCACCGCATACCCGGCCTGCTTCAGCAGCGCATGCTGGCGTGCCTTCTGCAGGTCATGCGCCACCATCTCGGCGCACATCTGCTGCACCGTGATCTCGGGCACCCAGCCCAGCTCGGTCTTGGCTTTGCTCGGGTCTCCCAGCAAGGTCTCCACCTCGGTCGGTCTGAAGTAACGCGGGTCCACCTTGACGATGGTGTCACCCACCTTCAAGGCCGGTGCCTTGTCACCACGGATGGCCTTGACCACTGCACATTCGGCCGCGCCTTCGCCTTCAAAGGCCACGGTGATGCCCAGCTCGGCCGCACTCCACTCAATGAACTGGCGCACGCTGTACTGCACCCCGGTGGCAATGACAAAGTCCTGCGGCTTGTCCTGCTGCAGCATCATCCACTGCATGCGCACATAGTCTTTGGCATGGCCCCAGTCACGCAGGGCACTCATGTTGCCCATGTACAGGCAGCTCTCCAAGCCTTGGGCAATGTTGGCCAGCCCCCGGGTGATCTTGCGGGTGACAAAGGTTTCGCCCCGGCGTGGGCTCTCATGGTTGAACAAAATGCCGTTGCACGCATACATGCCATAGGCTTCACGGTAGTTCACCGTGATCCAGTAAGCATAGAGTTTGGCCACTGCATACGGAGATCTTGGGTAAAACGGCGTGGTTTCCTTTTGCGGGATCTCCTGCACCAGGCCATAGAGCTCTGAGGTGCTGGCCTGGTAGAAGCGGGTTTTCTTCTCCAGCCCCAGGATACGAATGGCTTCCAGAATGCGCAGGGTGCCCATGCCGTCGACATCGGCGGTGTATTCGGGGGACTCAAAAGAAACCGCCACATGGCTCTGCGCCCCCAGGTTGTAGACCTCATCGGGCTGCACCTGCTGGATGATGCGGGTGAGGTTGCTGGTGTCGCTCAAATCACCGTAGTGCAGCTTGAAGCGGGCATTGTCAATGTGCGGGTCCTGGTAGATGTGGTCGACCCGCTCGGTGTTGAAGCTGCTGGCACGGCGCTTGATGCCGTGCACGGTGTAGCCTTTGTCGAGCAGGAACTCGGCAAGGTAGCTGCCGTCCTGGCCGGTGACGCCGGTGATGAGGGCGACTTTGGGGGTATCTTGAG
>NZ_JAGPBB010000140.1 GCF_018063565.1 Rhodoferax sp. | reverse complement strand
GTGTTACTGATGGTGACATCTGCCCTGCTGGTGACACTGATCGCTCCACCACGTCCATTCCAGCTGCCAGGCTGAACTCGGTTGTTTGAGAAGTTGCTGGCGTCGATATTGACGGTTGCTGCCGTGATGGGTGTAGATCCACATTTCTCGTTCACCCAAATTGCACCCCCATGATTACCACCACCTGAAGGTGTTCCAAAAGGTTTGGCCAGATTATTTGAGAAAACCGTATTATTAATCGTTAATGCTTGATTGGTATACTGAACATTAACCCCCAGCCCGCCGCCCCAAACGGCGAAACTGTTATCAATAACCACTGAATCAAGTGTCAAACTATGTTCTGAATAAATTGCTCCTCCCATATAACCGGTTGGATTTCCACCATTAATAAGTCGCAATCCAGAAATACTGACTAGATAATCAACACCACCATTGTCGAGTGCCGGACAGGCTGGAAAAGTTTTACCAATTGCAAAAATTCGGTTACTGAAGTTGGCGTCAATGGTCAGCGTCGAAGCACCCGGGCCCTGGATCGACATCGGACCATTGATGAAGATCTGATTTGTAAGAACAATGGTCCCGGACAACTCGGGAGAAAAGTTGACGGTGTTGGGCGCCGGGCTTGCGCTTGCTTGTGCGACTGCATCGCGCAGACTGCCCACACCACTGTCGTTGGTGTTGGTGACGGTAAAGGTCGCAGCATGCGCTGACACCCAAGTTAAACCAAGACCAAGTGCAAAGACCAGGCTTCTGAGACGACTCATGATTACCCCCTGAATAAACCAAAACAAGAACTGACGAATTTGCTGCCGACGTTAGCGTGTTCTTTTTAAGACAGCATCACCCGTGCGGGTGAAAATAATCAAATTTTCTGGCTAACCGTGTACTATCTGCAAAAGAGTAAAGTCGACTCAGACAAAAGGGAGTCAATATGCAGTCCACCGAACAAGCTGCGCGGCTGGAACAGTTCTCTGGCCTGGTTCACCAGATTTATGCTTCCAGTGCAGAGCCTGGCCGCTGGCCTGAAACAGTGGGTGCGATAGCCCAGGCCATGGGGGCCAAGCAGGCAATCTTGTTCACACCCTATATTGGCCCTGGCGCCGGTGGCCTGATTTTTCCGTGGCAGGTGGAAGAAAAGGATCTGATCCTTTACGGCACCAAATACATCAACCACGATCTTTGGGCGCATAGCGCCCAGCGCAAGGGCTTGATTCAGGATGGTGCCGTGGCACTGGACGAAGAGCTGGTACCTCAAGAGGATTTGCTGGCCTCTATTTATTACCAGGAATTTTTGCGCCCCATGGGAGTGGGGCGTATTTGCTCTGGCGTCGTTTTTGAAGGCGCCCCCGGTTTGCCCAGCACCGTACTGTCGATTTACCGTGGGCCGGATGATCCATTTGATCGCAAAGACCGGGAGTTCATGAGCCTTCTGGTGCCACACTTGTCGCGGTCATTGGGTTTGATGCACAGACTGAACCATGCGCGGTATCAGATTGAATCGCTGCACGCCGCGCTGAACCGCCTGACTGTCGGGGTTTTTTTGCTGGATCAGCAATTGGGTGTCATTTGTGCCAACACCACAGGCCAACAGGTATTGGACCGCGCCGATGGCCTGCAGCTCGATGTGAATAAGCGCATCACAGCCGCCGGTTTTCAGCAAACGAACGGTCTGCGACTGGAAGCCTGGCTTGCCCGGTTGGTGGCTACGCCCGAGCAAAAGCGAGACAGTTTTGGTGCCACTTTTGAGGTCGCACGAAGCGAGCCAAAGGCAAGGTACAGCATTCAGTGTTGCTCGCTCGAGCCCAGTGACCCCCTGGTCGAAAACGAGGGGGCACGCCACATTGTGTTTGTGACCGATCCACATCGGGTGGAGTTGCCTGCACCGGAGTTGTTACAACGACTGTTGGGACTATCACCGGCCGAGGCCCGCGTTACCCATGCCATCGTTCAGGGAGGCAGTTACAGCAGTGTTGCAAAAAGCCTGAATGTGAGCGAGGAAACCGTTCGGACGCAGATCAGATCGACTTACGCGAAGACCCACACTTCTGACAAGGCCAGTTTGACGCGAATGGTGTTGTCGCTGAGCAAGGCTATTGTGTAGCCCACTCGGAACGGTGCAGGTGATGTTTCGTTACAGCATTCAACACCAAAACGATCAATAAGATAGCACAAATCTTATTATGCAAAAGCACTAGAGGTACTTTTTTACTATTTGCGGCATTGGCGCCAAGGCAAATTGAAAAAGGACACGCGGCACCGGCCAGTCGCATAAGTTTAACCAGCGCAATCTGGTATGGGTATCCCCCGTTTGGGAGTAGTCCATGGCATATTTGCAGAAGCTGATTCACCCAACCCGCTCAAGCACCAGCACGGCAAAAAAACCAAACGCGGCGATCAACGTCCACTTGAGGATTTTCAGCCCCCATTGTTTGTAGCGGTCTTGCCCGGTACCGACCCAGAACACAAAACACGCCGCCGCACCCAGCAGCAGCATCAACATGGTCCAGCGAAACAGCAGCATGGCTACCAGGCCCGCGCCAGCTTGGCAAAACCCTGTGGCGCCTGCGCGGCATCGTCAAAACTCACCACGTCCCAGGCCTCGGGGTGGTTGAGCAGCTCCCGCAGCAGCAGGTTGTTGAGCGCATGGCCGGAGCGAAACGCGCTGTAGCTGGCCAGCAGTGGTTTGCCCACCAGATAGAGGTCGCCCATGGCGTCCAGGATTTTGTGCTTGACAAACTCATCGTCGTAACGCAGACCACCGGCGTTGAGCACCTTGTAGTCGTCCATCACAATGGCGTTGTCCAGGCCGCCACCCAGCGCCAGGCCGTTGGCGCGCAGCATTTCCACGTCTTTGGTGAAGCCAAATGTGCGCGCCCGGGCGATGTCTTTGGAATAGGAGTCGCTGCTCATGTCAAACACCACGCGCTGGCCGGTCGAGTCCACCGCCGGATGGCTGAAGTCGATCTCAAAACTCAGCTTGTAGCCATGGTAGGGTTCCAGCCGCGCCCACTTTTCGTTGGCACCTTCACCCTGATGCACTTCCACCGGCGCCAGCAAACGGATAAAACGGCGTGGTGCGCTCTGCAACGCAATGCCGGCGCTTTGCAGCAGAAACACAAAGGATGCGGCCGAGCCGTCCAGAATCGGCACCTCTTCGGCGGTGATGTCCACATACAGGTTGTCCACGCCCAGTCCGGCGCAGGCCGACATCAGGTGCTCCACCGTATGCACTTTGGCTCCACCATTGGAAATGGTCGAGGCCATGCGGGTGTCCGTCACCGCCAGGGCCGAAACCGGAATGTCCACCGGCAAAGGCAAATCCACGCGCCGGAACACGATGCCGGTGTCGGGCTGCGCCGGGCGCAGCGTGATCTCGACCCGCTGCCCGCTGTGCAGCCCCACGCCCACGGCGCGGGTCAGGGTTTTGAGGGTTCGTTGTTGCAGCACCGGCCGATTTTACTTTTTCTGACTAATCCGCCTGTTTGCGCAGGAATGCCGGAATCTCAAAGTCGTCCATGCCACCACTGGACAAAGCATCGACCTTGGCCGCCGCCGAGGTGCGGTCGCGGGTGCGCCAGACACTCGGTGTGGCCATGGAGCCGTAATCCGGCTGCGTGCCACGTCCGCCCATGCTGCTGCCGGCCAGCATGCCGGTGGCCTGCAAGGGGCTGACCGGGGTGTCCAGCGTGGGCACATTGAACGGGATGTCGTGGGTGCCGGTGCGCAGCTGGGTTTGCGGCTGGGCGCTGGGCATGACCTGCAGTTTGGGCCGCGCACGGCTCAAGCCGGTGGCCACCACCGTGACACGGATCTGGTCGCCCAGATGGTCGTCGTAGGCGGTGCCGTAGATCACATGCGCATCGGGCGAGGCGTAGGCGCGGATGGTGTTCATGGCCAGTTTCGATTCACTCAGTTTCAGCGACCCCTTGGCGGCCGTGATCAGCACCAGCACCCCCTTGGCACCCGACAGGTCGATGCCTTCGAGCAGCGGGCAGGCCACGGCGTGTTCGGCGGCAATGCGGGCGCGGTCCGGGCCGGCGGCCACCGCCGTGCCCATCATCGCCTTGCCGGGCTCACCCATCACCGTGCGCACGTCTTCAAAGTCGACGTTCACATGGCCGGGCACGTTGATGATTTCGGCAATACCGCCCACCGCGTTTTTCAGCACGTCGTTGGCGTGGGCAAAAGCCTCGTCCTGCGTGGCCTCGTCACCCAGCACTTCGAGCAGTTTTTCGTTCAGCACCACGATCAGCGAGTCGACATTGGCTTCGAGCTCGGCCAGGCCCTGGTCGGCATTGTCCATGCGACGTTTGCCCTCAAACTCAAACGGTTTGGTCACCACACCCACGGTCAGAATGCCCATCTCGCGTGCCACCCGCGCAATCACCGGGGCCGCACCGGTGCCGGTGCCGCCGCCCATGCCAGCGGTGATGAACAGCATGTGCGCACCTTCAATGGCCTGACGGATGTGCTCAACGGCCACCTCGGCAGCGTCGCGCGCCTTGTCGGGCTTGCTGCCGGCACCCAGACCGGTGCTGCCGAGCTGAATCACCCGGTGCGCGTCGCTGGTGGAGAGCGCCTGCGCATCGGTATTGGCGCAGATGAACTCCACCCCCTGCACCGCACTGGCGATCATGTGGGCCACGGCGTTGCCGCCACCACCGCCGACGCCGATCACTTTGATTTGGGTTCCTTGGTTGAAGGCTTCTTCGTCGATGAGTTCAATGGCCATGGTGCTCTCCTGGGGTTTCAATGGTTGGGTAAAAAAAGACATGTGATCTACAAAACGGGTGAAAGGATAAAAGGGTGAACGGCTGCGGTCGCCATCGTCGTGGTGGGCTGGCGCGGTGGAGCCAGAGGGTGGGCGACATGATCAGAAGTTCCCCACGATCCAGTCCTTGATGCTGCCAAAAGCAGTTTTCATGGAACCATTTTTTTGTGCCACCTTGAAGCCGCGCAGGCGCGCCATGCGGGCCTCTTCGAGCAGGCCCATCACGGTGGCGGCGCGCGGCTGGGCCACCATGTCGGACAAGGCGCCGGTGTACTTGGGGATGCCCCGACGCACCGGTTTCAGAAAGATGTCTTCGCCGAGCTCGACCATGCCGGGCATGATGCAGCTGCCGCCGGTGAGCACAATGCCGCTGGAGAGCATTTCTTCAAAGCCCGACTCGCGCATCACCTGATGCACCAGACTGAAAATTTCTTCCACGCGCGGCTCGATCACCCCGGCCAGCGCCTGGCGGCTGAGCATGCGCGGACCCCGGTCGCCCAGGCCCGGCACCTCCACCTGTGCCTCGGGGTCAGCCAGCAGCTGCTTGGCGTAGCCGTTTTCGACCTTGATCTCTTCGGCGTCCTTGGTCGGCGTGCGCAGCGCCATGGCAATGTCGCTGGTGATCAGGTCGCCGGCAATTGGGATGACTGCGGTGTGACGGATCGCGCCGTTGGTAAAAATGGCCAGGTCGGTGGTGCCAGCGCCAATGTCCACCAGCGCCACACCGAGTTCACGCTCATCTTCGGTCAGGACGGACAGGCTCGACGCCAATGGGTTGAGCATCAGCTGCTCGACTTCCAGGCCGCAGCGGCGCACGCATTTGATGATGTTCTCGGCCGCACTTTGGGCGCCGGTCACGATGTGCACCTTGGCTTCCAGACGGATGCCGCTCATGCCGATCGGCTCTTTGACGTCCTGGCCGTCGATGATGAACTCTTGCGGTTCGACCAGCAGCAGGCGCTGGTCGGTCGAGATGTTGATGGCCTTGGCGGTTTCCACCACGCGGGCCACATCAGCGGCGGTGACCTCGCGGTCCTTGATGGCCACCATGCCGTGCGAGTTGATGCCGCGGATGTGACTGCCGGTGATGCCGGTATAGACGCGCGTGATCTTGCAGTCGGCCATCAGCTCGGCCTCGCGCAGCGCCTGCTGGATGCTTTGCACGGTGGCATCGATGTTCACCACGACACCGCGCTTGAGGCCATTGCTGGGTGCCACCCCCAGGCCAGCCAGCTTGAGCTCGCCACCAGGCATGACCTCGGCCACCACCACCATCACCTTGGCGGTGCCGATGTCGAGTCCGACAACCAAATCCTTGTACTCTTTTGCCA
>NZ_JAGPBB010000139.1 GCF_018063565.1 Rhodoferax sp. | reverse complement strand
GTGCGCCTGACCGACAACAACAGCGCCGTCGTGCTAGAGGTCACCGATACCGGCCAGGGCATACCGGCATCCCAACTGGAGCACGCCTTCGAGCGCTTTTGGCGTGGTTCTGAACAAGTGGGTGGTTGTGGGCTTGGCCTGGCGATCGTCGCTGAGATCGCACAGCGACATGGTGGTCAGGCACAGGCCATCGCGGTAGAACCTGCCGGTCTATGCATCCGTTTGACTCTGCCACGCAGTTCGCCTTGAACTATCCGGGTTGCAGCGCCTGCAATTCGAGCGGGATCTTGCTTAGATCCACCAGTTGAACTCGAACCACTTCGTCGCCTTCCTCCTTAAGAACTGCGGTGATCCAGGGTGCCTGGCGCCCCCAGACCATGGCGATTGACGTCAGCGGCGCGACCACCACCCCAACCAGCTCATCAAACAGCCAGACAAAGTCCGCCTGCGCGCCGCACAGCACCAAGCCTACAGAGACACCACTGATCGGGCTGGCCACCTGGCCGTGAATCAGGCGTGCATCCAGCAGTGGCCAAGTCGAACCATCCGATGCCTCGACGGCACCCAGGGCGGGCGGACTCACCGGTGTGGCCACCCAGCGGCGCAGGCGCAGGGCAGAGCGGATCACGGCCACATCAAAGCCCAGATAGACATTGCCGGCGCGCACCACACCAAAGCTACTGGTGGCACCACTGCCCTCGTAGCGGGCGAGGTGATGGTGACTGGCCGCCGCCTGGAGGCGCTTGTCGGCATGCAACAACAGGACCCAAGCCCACTCGGTATGACCGTCACTGCGCAGGAACTCCCGATAGCCCTGAGAGCGCGCGACACCGGCGAGCACCGGTGTTGTGCCGTGTTGACCGAGCAGGCTTGTAGCGCTATCCGGCAAAGGCCAATGACCACCACCCAGGGGCTGGCTGGCCGTTGCCTCTGAGGTTTCGACAATCCATTGCGTGGCGCCAATACGATAGGCAGCACCGGTCCATCCGGCACCAACACACACTGCCTCCAACATGCCGGTCAACTCGCGACGGGTCTCAAAGTACAGGGCGACACCGCCAACAACCCGCCCGTCGGGTGCACGCACCGCGGCCACATACGTCCAGACGTCGGCGTTTTCTTGCGGACTGACAGGACGCACCGCAAGATAGTCTTTAGGGGCCTGCAATGCGCCCATACCACTCAGGATATCTGCGCCTATATGGTGCGGGTGCGGTTCAACGCCCGGACGGGAAACAGCCAACACCTGCCCTTTGACATCGAACAGGGCCACTTGACGGTAGACGGTGTAGAGATCGTTCAGATGTGACAGCACCGGCTGGGCTTGAGCCGACAGGTCAGCGGCTTCTTTGTGGCCAGCGGCCACAGCCTGCAGGGTTTGACAGAAGACCGCGTTCAGCGCCCACCAGCGGCAGTCATTGGCGCGCTCGTAGAGGTTGCGGTCCAGAATGCTGACGGCCAGGCGCGCCTGCGCCAGCACCTGCGCTTGTAGTCCATTCTCCAGCAGCTCCGTCAATGAGCCAATGGCTCGGTCAAACAGTTCCAACGTACGGGTGCCGGCCAGCCCGATCTGGTCCAACACCACCCGCAGCGCAGCCACGTCCTGAACACCGGTCTCGGTTACCTTGCCGTTGAACAACACCAGTCGCAGGTCTGCCGCCGTCTCTTGCGCCCGCGCCAGGATAGACTGCAACTCCAGTTGAGCCTGCTGCAGGCTCGGCAGGTCCGTTGCCGACTCACCATTGCCCTGAGCGGATGCTGCGAGCACCCAGGCACGCCAGCCCGGCCCCGAGTAACCCTGGTAACCAGGAGAGATGGTTTGCGCCATCGGGTAATCATCTTTTCCCACGCGCACCGACCATGGCGGATCACCATTGGTGCGCGGAATCGAGCCACCCGGCAGGCGCGAGCCATTGCTGCTTTGCAACACCTGTCCACGGCTGTTGACAAAGGCAAGTGTCGCTTCGGGCTGGTCACCCAGCACTTCTGCACGCAGAGCGGACAGTTCCTCTGTCAATGCAAAGTGCAAAGCCACAACACCGAGAACACGACCATCATCATCGAGCACCCGATGGCCGTAAATCAATGCCGGATCAGCACCCCACCAGGCATGCGCCTCGTAAACCTCAACATAGCCATCCGCACCCAAACAGGCGTCAAACCACTTTGGCACGCTGGGCCTGCTCGTGGAATTGACGACGCCATCGGTCAGTCGCCAAACCAGCTTGCCCTGCGGGTTGATCAATGCGATATCGGTATAGACCGAATAAAAGCTGCGGTACAGGCTCAAACGCCGTTGCAACGCAGCCGCATCCTGTGATGCCGGGTCTCCCAAGTAGGCAACGATTGAGGCATCGGTGGCGATAAACCCAACGTCGGCGGTTCGTTCGAACAGATTGCGGACCAGAATGTCGATCGCCGCCTGCGCCCGGGCCAGCAGGTCGCGCTGCTGATTGGCCAGGCGCGCCCTCTCCAGCCCCAGCGCCAATTCGTTGCACAGATCCTCGAATGCAACCCGCGTTCCCACCAAGGTCGACAGGAACTGATTGGCTTCACCCCGACACACGATGCGGGCTGTGGTTTCAATAAAGCGCCACTCCATGCGCTGGCGATCCAGATCTGCACGGATCTGGTGCGCAGGGTAGGCAACCTGCATGAATTGCTCCTCGACTAGTTATCTGGCTACCATAAAAATCAAAACCATGCAAAAGGTATGCCAAAAAAAACAGGCAACCAAAGGAGTTTTGGATGCAAGCCCGCCGACTTAACCCAGGCGCAACCCGGTTTGCGCGTCAAACCAGTTGTTGTGGTTGCTGCTCACCGACAGACCAACCTGGTCGCCCACCTGCACCTGTGTACTCGGTGGTGTCCGTACCGTGATCAGACCAACACCGGTCTTGACCACCACATAAGTATCTGCACCGGTCGGCTCAACCAGTGTCACCTGACCACGCCAGGTGGCGTCGTCGGTCAGGTGGATGTGTTCCGGGCGCTGGCCCAGCGTGACCTTGCCTTGCGCCGGGCACGGCAGCGCAAGGCTGCCACCCTCAAAGGAAAATAGCCCACTAGCGCCTGTCCCGCTTGCGCTACCAGCTATAAAATTCATGGTGGGTGAACCAATAAATCCGGCCACGTAGGTATTGGCCGGCAGGCGATAGATGTCGTCGGGCGTGCCGATCTGCTGCAGGATGCCATCTTTCATCACTGCGATGCGGGTGCCCAAGGTCATGGCCTCGATCTTGTCGTGCGTCACGTACACGCTGGTGATGCCCGACACTTGATGCAGGCGTTTGATTTCGGCGCGCATCTCGACGCGCAGCTTGGCATCCAGATTGGAGAGTGGCTCGTCAAACAAAAACAGCTGCGGGTCACGCGCCAACGCCCGACCCATGGCCACGCGCTGGCGCTGCCCCCCCGAGAGCTGCGCCGGGCGGCGGTCCAGCAGATGCTGGATCTGCAACATTTCGGCGACTTGCTGAATGCGTTTTTTGCGCACATCCAATGGCACCTTGCGCATTTCCAGCGCAAAACCGATGTTGTCAGCCACACTCATGGTCGGGTACAGCGCGTAACTCTGGAACACCATGGCGATGTCACGCTGCGCGGGCGCGACACCGATCACGTTCTTGCCGGCAATCTTGAGTTCACCTTCGGTCGGGTCTTCCAGGCCAGCGATGATGTTGAGCAAGGTCGATTTGCCGCAGCCCGAGGGACCAACCAGAATAAGGAATTCGCCAGGGGCGACCATGATGTCGATTTTTTTCAGGACTTCAACCGCCTTGTCGGCCTTGCCAAAAACCTTGCGGATGCCTGCGATGTGGAGAGATGCTGCCATGATGAGGGTGTCCTTTAAGCGTTTTGCTCTTAACCTTTGACCGCACCGGCAGTCAGACCTTTGACGAAATATTGCCCCGCCAGCACGTACACCAGCATGGTCGGCAGACCGGCGATGATGGCCGCGGCCATGTCGACGTTGTAATTTTTCACGCTGCTGGTGGTGTTGGCCATGTTGTTCAGGCCCACCGTGATGGGTTTGCTGTCGGCGCCGCTAAAAGCCACGCCAAACAGGAAGTCGTTCCAGATGTTGGTGAACTGCCAGATCAACGTCACCATCAAAATCGGCGTGCTCATGGGAATGACAATGCGGTAGAAGATGCGCCAGAAGCCCGCCCCGTCCATGCGCGCGGCGTTGACCAGTTCCCGCGGAATGGCGGTGTAGTAGTTTCTGAAGAACAGCGTGGTGCCTGCCATTCCCGCCAGGCAATGCACCAGCACCAGCCCGGCAATCGAGCTCGAGAGCCCCAGAAAACCCAACACCTGGCTCATTGGCAACAACACCACCTGAAACGGCATGAACACGCCAAACAGGATGAAGCCAAACAGCAGGTCGCTTCCCTTGAACTTCCACATGGAGAGCACATAACCATTGATGGCACCCCAGGCGGTCGAGATCAGCACCGCCGGCACGGCCATCATCACCGAATTCCAGAAATAGGGTTTGAGCCCCCGGCAATCGACGCCAGTGCAGGCGGTCGACCAGGCCAGCGTCCACGATTCGAAGTTGAGCGAGGTCGGCAGGCTCAGCAGGTTGCCCGAGCGGATTTGCTCTGCATCCTTAAAGCTGGTGGCCAGCATCACATACAGAGGCGCCAGAAAGAAAAAGGCCGCAATCAGCAGCACACCGTAAACGGCGGCGCGGGAAAGTGTTTTAGCGTTCATGGTGGTGTGTCCTTGTGCTTAACGCTCATGCGGTTTGGCGCGCAACTCGCTGTACAGATACGGCACCACCAAGGAGGCCACAAACGCCAGCATCATGGTGGCACTGGCTGCCCCCAGGCCAATCTGGCCACGGGTAAAGCTCATGGTGAACATGAAGGTGGCTGGCACGTCAGAGGCATAACCCGGCCCGCCAGCGGTGAGCGCCATCACCAGGTCAAACGCCTTGATGGACAAGTGCGAGAGCACCAGAATG
This sequence comes from Rhodoferax sp., assembly GCF_018063565.1. GTDB lineage: Bacteria > Pseudomonadota > Gammaproteobacteria > Burkholderiales > Burkholderiaceae_C > Rhodoferax. Next base: position 1,174 of record NZ_JAGPBB010000139.1, on the reverse strand, counting down.
GTTGAAAACACCACCGGGCGCAGCACCGGCAAGATGATGCGCCAGTAAATGCGCGGCAGCGAAGCACCGTCCATTTGCGCGGCCTTGATGATGCTGTCGTCTATGCCACGCAATCCGGCCAAAAACAGCGCCATGGCAAACCCGGCGGACTGCCAAACGCCGGCAATCACCACGCAGTAGATGGCGGTATCGCTTTGCACCAGCCAGTCAAACCCAAACGAGGTCCATCCCAGGTCGTGCATGAGTTTTTCAAGACCCAGGCTGGGGTTCAAAATCCATTTCCAGGCGGTACCCGTCACAATGAACGACAAAGCCATGGGGTAAAGGTAAACAGTGCGCAGAAAGCCTTCGCCACGAATTTTCTGGTCCAGAAAAATCGCCAGCAGCATGCCCAGCAGCATCGAGCCGCCCACATACAACACGCTGAACACGCCCAGGTTTTTGAGCGCGATGTACCAGCGGTCCATTTCCCACAGGTTGGCGTACTGCTGCAATCCGACAAATTCGTCGTAATTGGGCAGCATGCGCGAGTTGGTGACGGAGAGCACCCCGTTCCAGATCATCAAGCCGTAGATGAACGCAAAGCCGAGTACAAAACCCGGGGCGATCACCAGCTTGGGTAACACGTTTTCAAAGGATTTCATAGAGCTTTCGCCTTTGATTGACTTGATGGGATCAATGTTGATCCGCTGAAGGGATTCCTGCGCCTTAACCCGACTTGGTGGGGTGAGTATTCCGCTGCGTTCGTGTCCCCCGCCCGACAGCCTTCGGCCTTCGGTCTCCTCCTTCACCTCACTGCGCGAAACACCCACCCCGTCAGGTCTAGTCGCCAATTAGCGTTTCAATGTCACAGCTCACAGCGCCAAGCAGCAGGGTTAGGGTATGACCCAAAGCGAAGTAAAGGAGGAGCCCGAAGGGCGGGGGACATGAGCGGCGGGTCGTACCCCAACCCTGCTGCGGGTTAGCGAGCCAATTGCCTTCAATCCCCCGCAACCTGATTCCCGACCTCAAAATACTCCAGGCCGGAAAACAGGTCGTCATGAACCGAACTTACTTGGTCGCAGCCGCCTTGGCGATGTTCTTCACACCGTCAGCCACCGAAATCTTGTCGTCATTCCAGAACTGGCTGACCGCGTCCTTGATGGCACCTTCGGCCGCTGGCTTGACGGCCATA
>NZ_JAGPBB010000138.1 GCF_018063565.1 Rhodoferax sp. | reverse complement strand
GTAATGCGGTCCTTGTGTGTGGCGTAGCCCCAGGCAAAGCGACCCTTCACACAGGCATGGCCTTCATTGGCCCGGCCGTCCTTCCAGGGCACCATGCGCACCACCGTGTTGCCCTTCATTTCGGCTTTGAGACCGCAGCCAACGCCGCAATAGGCACAGGTGGTGACGATGCTGTGCTCAGGTTGCCCCAGCGCAATCACCGTTTTTTCCTGCAGCGTCGCCGTTGGACAGGCGGCCACACACGCGCCGCAACTGACGCATTCAGACTGCATGAAGGTCTCGTTCTGGCCAGCAGACACACGGGATTCAAAACCGCGCCCGCTGATCGTCAGGGCAAAGCTGCCCTGTACTTCCTCGCAAGCACGCACGCAACGGTTGCAGACAATGCACTTGGCCGGGTCGTAGGTGAAGTAGGGGTTGGATTCGTCCTTGGGCTTGAAACCCACGCAACCCTTCCGATAATGGTTGGCACCGGCCATGCCATAGCGCACCTCGCGCAGGCCGACCACGCCAGCCATGTCCTGCAATTCGCAGTCGCCATTGGCAGCACAGGTCAGGCAGTCCAGCGGGTGGTCAGAGATATAGAGTTCCATCACGCCCTTGCGCAGCTCCTGCAGCTTGGGTGTCTGGGTGCGCACCTTCATGCCGTCTTCTGCCGGTGTCGTACACGAAGCCGGAAAGCCACGCCGACCCTCGATCTCGACCAGGCACAGGCGGCACGAACCAAAGGGTTTCAGGCTGTCGGTGGCGCACAGTTTGGGTACTTTGATACCGGCACCCGCCGCCGCGCGCAGCAGCGATGTGCCGGCCGGCACGGTCACGCTTTCGCCGTCGATCTGCAGCGTCACCTGCTGCGCCGAATGACACGCCGGCGTGCCGTGGTCAATCTCCTTGAATGCTTCGCGCATGGTGTTCTCCGTCGGGTGCCTATGCGGCTTGGGTTGATGCTGGCGACAGGCCGAAGTCCTGCGGGTAATGCTTCAGTGCCGACAGCACCGGAAACGGTGTCATGCCACCGAGCGCACACAAAGAGCCATGCAGCATGGTGTCGCACAGATCGTGCAACAGCTCGACCTGCTGCGCCGGATTGTCTGCGTGGGTAATGCGGTCAATCACCTCGACACCACGGGTGGAACCAATGCGACAGGGCGTGCATTTGCCGCACGACTCAAGGGCACAGAATGCAAAAGCATAGCGCGCCAGCTTCGACAGATCAGCGCTGTCGTCATGCACCACGATGCCGCCGTGACCTACCGCCGCGCCAATGGCGATATAGGCCTCATAGTCCAGCGGGACATCCCAATGCTCCTCGGGCACATAAGCCCCCAGCGGGCCACCCACCTGGACCGCCTTGATCGGCCGGCCACTGGCGCTGCCGCCTCCAAAGCCATACAGCAGCTCGCGCAGCGTGATGCCAAAGGCTTTTTCCACCAGGCCGCCGCGCAAGATATTGCCAGCCAGCTGAAACGGCAGGGAACCGTGCGAACGCCCCACGCCGTAGTTGCGGTAATAGTCAGCCCCACGCGCCAGAATCAACGGCACACTGGCAAAGGTGATGACGTTGTTGATGACGGTGGGCTGACCAAACAGGCCCGCCAGCGCCGGCAGCGGCGGCTTGGCGCGCACCACCCCGCGTTTGCCCTCGATGCTCTCCAGCATGGCAGTTTCTTCGCCGCACACATAGGCACCGGCGGCCTTGCGCACCTCAAGCTCAAACGTGCGTCCGCTGCCCAGCAGGTTGGAGCCCAGGTAACCGGCAGCATGCGCCAGCGCGATAGCCTGTGTCATGCTGGCCAGCGCGTGCGGGTATTCACTGCGGATATACACATAGCCCTGCGTCGCCCCCACCGCCAGCGCGGCAATCGTCATGCCTTCGATCAGCATGAAGGGGTCGCCCTCCATCGTCATGCGGTCAGAAAACGTGCCGGAGTCACCCTCGTCGGCGTTGCACACCACATATTTCTGCGCCGCCTGAACCCCGGCCACGGTTTTCCATTTGATGCCAGCCGGGAAAGCCGCGCCGCCACGACCACGCAGACCCGACTGTGTCACCTGCTCCAGCAGCGCATCGGCCGACAGCGTCAGCGCACGCTGCAGGCCAAGCCAGCCTTCATGGGCCGCATAGTCGGCCAGGCTCAGCGGGTCGGTCACGCCCATGCGGGCAAAAGTCAACCGCTCTTGCAGCGCCAGATAGGGAATTTGCCCAGTCACCCCAAGGCGCAGCGCATGTTCGCCGCCGTGCAGCAAATCGGCATCGAGCAGGCCCGGCACGTCCTCAGGTGCGACCGGGCCGTAAGCAATGCGCCCGAGCGGGGTTTGCACCTCCAGCAAGGGCTCCAGCCAGAACATGCCACGCGAGCCATTGCGCACCAGTTCAATCGTCAGCCCACGCAGCGCCGCCTGTTCCACCAATGCGGCAGCAAGCTCGTCGGCACCCAGCGCCAGTGCCGCTGAATCGCGTGGCACATAAACTTTGACGGCGCTCATGGGGCAGCCCCAAGTTGCGCCGCCACATCGTGTAGCGTAGCGGTTGTGGCCCGGCCGTGCAGGCGGTCATTGACCTGCAGGGCTGGGGCGCTGGCGCACAAGCCCAGGCAATACACCGGCAGCAGCGTCACCGCCCCATCGGCGCGCGTGTCATGCAGCTTGCAATCCAGCAACTGCTCGGCCTGCGCACGCAAGTCGTCGGCACCACAGGCCTGACAGGCCTCGGCACAGCACACTTGCACCACGGTGCGACCGGGCGGCTTGCGCCGGAAGTGGTGGTAAAACGTGATGACCCCATGCACCTCGGCGCGCGACAGGTTCATTGCTTTGGCAATCAGCGGCACTGCCGCATCGGGCACATAACCCAGCGCGTCCTGGATGCCGTGCAGGACCGGCAGCAGCGCACCGGGCTGCCGCCCCTCAGAGGCCAGCACCGCTTGCACGGTGTGCAGGGCCGCATCACTGAGCGTGGCAGATCGCAAGGCAGCAGCAGTTGGGTTATTCGGCATGACGGGGTGTCCTATTATTTGCGAGAGCAACTTTGCCATTGTGCGCGACTTCGCCAGCCGGTGGCTAGGTGTCGGCCACAAAATGCGGTGGGGTGGCGCCCGTCGCGGGGATGTTCCGCTGGGTCAATCGGCCAGCTTGCGGTACAGCGTCTGTCGGCTGATGCCCAACCGCCGGGCGGCTTGCGACAGGTTGCCCTGGCTGGCATCGACGGCCTGGCGAATGGCCTGGCGCGACATCTGCTGCAGGCTGTGTTCACCGGCAACCGGTGATGTGATGCCGCTGGGCTGTATCGGTGACGGCGTTGTCGGCCCCCGCTTAGCCCATCCCGGGCCGGCTGGCAGTGCGACTGAAGTCGCGCAGGCAACACCCGGTTCAGCCTGCAAATCCTCCAGCAAATCGTCGGGCAGGTGGAACCAGCTGATGCTGCTCTCGTGCGCGCCCAACATGGCGCTGGCGGTGCGCAGCGCATTGGCGTATTGGCGCAAATTTCCCGGCCAGTCATGTCGCGCCAGGCGCGCCAGCAAATCGGGGTCGATCCGGACGCTCCGGCCGGGGTTGAGGTCCGCCAACAGCCGGTCGGTCAGCACGGCAAAGTCGCTGCGCTCCCGCAGGGGCGGGAGTTGTACCGTCAGCCCATTGATGCGGTAGTACAGGTCATTGCGAAAACGGCCGTCGGCGGCTTCTTCACGCAGCTTGCGGTGGCTGGCACAAATCAGATAAAAGTCCACCGCCACGGCTTGCCCGCCACCCAGCGGGGTGACCTGACGCTCTTGCAAAACCCGTAGCAACCGAGCCTGCATGGGCAGGGGCATATCGCCAATTTCATCCAAAAACAGCGTGCCACCCTGGGCCTGACGCAGGCGGCCCGGGCTGCCTTCGCGTTTGGCCCCGGTAAACGCACCCGGCAGATAACCAAACAACTCGGCCTCGATCAAGTTCTCGGGTACTGCGGCACAGTTGATCGCGACAAAAGGCTTGTTGCAACGCGGACCGCTGTCGTGTGCAGCGCGGGCAAACAGCTCTTTGCCCACACCTGATTCGCCTTGAATGAGGAGCGGAATCGGTTTGTCGATCACGCGGCGCGCCTTGTCTGCGGCGGCGCGCCAACGCACGTCGCCGGTGTCGAGCAGGTGCAAGGCATCGGTCGCTGGCGGCCGTGGCAAGTGGGTTGTCGCGGGCATTCGGCTGATCAAGGCCGCGGGGTCGCGTTGCACCTGAACATACAGCGCCTGCCCATCATGGCGGCGCACCTGCGTGGGCAGACCGGCGCGGCGCTGGTGACGCGACAGCAACTCCGGCAACGGCACATCCAGGCGATGCTGCAGCTGAGCGGCCCCGATATCGGCAATGGTCCACTTCAGCAACTCGAACCCGGCGCGATTGGCCCCGACCAGCCAGCCGTCTTCAGACACCGCCACAATGCCTTCGGCCACCGAGCCGATGCCTTCAAGCTGCGGGTGTAAATGCAGGCGAATGTGACGCTGACACGAGGTGCTGACCAAGCGGTTCTCGATCATGCGCGTGGCCATGCCCACCAGTCCGAGCGTGTGCGGGTGGCGACTGCGGCTGTCGCCAGAAATATCGAGAATGCCGATCAGTTCGCCCAGGGCCGAACAAATCGGCATGGCGGTGCAGGTCAAAAACGCATTGCGCTCCATAAAGTGTTCGGCGCCATGGATTTCAACCCCGCTGGCCTCGATCAGCGCAGTGCCAATCGCGTTGGTACCGCGTTGCTGCTCATGCCAGTTGGCGCCGCAGCTCAGCGCCACGCGGTCGGCCCGACTCAAAAAGTCGGCATGCCCCAAGGTGTGCACCAATGTGCCGCGACGGTCAGCCAGAATCACCATGCCCTGGGTGTGGCGCACCTGCTCGAACAGGTGTTCCATGACCGGTCGCGAATGCGCCAGCAACTCATGGTTGCTTGCCAGCGTGCGACTCAGGTCAGCACCGCTGGTATGTTCACACTCGCGCATTGGCGCGTCTGGCAGCAAACCAGCGGCCAGGCTGCGCCGCCAGGAACGCGCCACACGCTCATCCAGCCCGTCGGACGGGCAGTCACCGTGTTGCAGCAAATGGTGGCGAGCCTGTCGCAGATCAAGCTCGGCATGGGGTGTCAGCACGTTGTCTCCTGGGCAGGTTTTGACCTGCTCGCCATTGAAATTAAGTGAGCGATGGTAACGACAGCGCAGTTTCCCGGCGATATGAGGCGCTGTGCATAGGCGCTGGCCGATGGGGTGTGTCGCATATCCCCACAGCTGTCACAGTTTGCAACACCCACTAACACAGGGCAAACCCTGATCAAGGCGACAGGACTGCTGAATAACCCGTTACAAATCAATCACTTGCATTCAAGCCCTGCATGTGGCACGCCCTTTGATTGTCAAGGTGGCCCGCAAGGGAAATTTATTCATCCAAACCGTACAACGAGGATACACATGATCTATGCAGCTCCCGGCGCCGAAGGCGCAAAACACGTCTACAAATCGCAGTACGACAACTTCATTGGCGGCCAATTCGTCGCACCCGTCAAGGGCCAGTACTTTGATGTCATCACACCAACCACCGGCAAGGTGTACACCAAGGTGGCGCGCTCTGACGCCTCGGACATCGAGCTGGCTTTGGACGCCGCCCACGCTGCCGCCGACGCCTGGGGCAAGACCGATGCTGCCACCCGCTCCAACATCCTGCTGAAAATTGCCGACCGCCTCGAAGCCAATCTGGAACTGCTGGCCTACGCCGAAACCGTGGACAACGGCAAACCGATCCGCGAGACCCTCAACGCCGACATTCCGCTGACCATTGACCATTTCCGCTACTTTGCCGGCTGCCTGCGCGCCCAGGAAGGCGGCATCAGCGAGATCGACGAGAACACCATGGCCTACCACATCCATGAGCCGCTCGGCGTGGTCGGCCAGATCATTCCCTGGAACTTCCCGATTCTGATGGCGGCCTGGAAACTGGCCCCGGCCATTGGCGCGGGCAACTGCGTGGTGCTCAAACCCGCTGAATCCACCCCGATCAGCATTTTGATTCTGGCTGAGCTGATTGCCGACATCCTGCCGCCCGGCGTGCTCAATATCGTCAATGGTTATGGCCGTGAAGCTGGTATGCCGCTGGCCACCAGCAAGCGCATCGCCAAGATCGCCTTCACCGGCTCCACCACCACGGGTCGTGTGATCGCCCAGGCCGCTGCCAACAACCTGATTCCAGCCACGCTGGAGCTCGGCGGCAAGTCACCCAACGTGTTTTTTGCCGACATCA
>NZ_JAGPBB010000065.1 GCF_018063565.1 Rhodoferax sp. | reverse complement strand
TATCCAGGTAGTCCAGCGAGACTTTGGCCTTGAAGTGGCCGTATGGCTCCAGGTGCTCATCCGCAATGCCCAGCCGCTCAAAGGCCATGGGGGCAATACGCCTTAGCGTGGCTGCCTGGGCGATGGCAATGTCGGTGGGCAGGGAAACAGATGTTGTGGACGAAGGTGTTGTCATGGGTTGGCTCCTACGGTTTGAAATTTTTGTGCGCACTTTATGCCGATTGCGAATGAAAACCCTGTTTTAAGTCAGAAAATTATGAAAAAAAGTGATCAGAGTCTGGATGAACTTTGCGTCTGGCGTCTCGCGGGTGTTTCGAGTCGGTGTTGCACCGATGCTGTCGAGTGTGTGTCAGGGCAGATTGAATACCGCCAGCGATGTGCCGATGGACGTTTGACGGATGGCGGTGACTGACCTGCTTCAGCCAGAGCTCAGCCGGCACGTTTGGAGATACCATCGAGCGTACAAGTCTCGTCGTCAAACACCAACAGAGGCATGCAATGGTCCGTCGTTTTTTTTCTTGTTCCCTTGCGTTCGCAGTGGCATTGACCAGCAGTGGCGCGCCTGCCCAAGAGAACGCCACCCTGCGCAAAATCGCCGAAAGCAAAACGATCACGCTAGGTTTTCACGAATCGACGCCACCATTTACCTACAGTTCTGCCGAGGGCAAACCCATGGGGTATTCGTTCGACATTGCCCTGAAAGTTGCCGAAGCCGTCAAACATGAGCTCAAACTGCCTGAGCTACTCGTCAAGACAGTGCCGTTCACCACGCAAAACCGCTTCCCAATGGTGCAGAACGGCACATCGGACCTGACCTGTGGTGGCACAACACATACCACTGAACGTGAGAAACTGGTGGCTTTCTCCAACACCATTTTTATTACCGGAACGCGCCTGATGACGCGCAAAGACTCGGGCATCAAGGAGTTTTCTGACCTCGGCGGCAAGAACGTCGTGACGTTTGCGGCCTCCACTTCCGAGAAGTTGCTGCGCAAAATGAACGTGCAAGACAACCGGCGCATCAACATCATGGCTTCTTTTGACCGCGGTGACACACCGGTGTCGGTCCTGCAGGCCGGACATGCCGATGCCTTCATGATGGACGATGTGCTGCTGTATTCAGCGATTCACCAAACCTGGCGGCCAGACGACTGGACGGTAACGGGCAACCCGACGTCATTTGAGGCCTATGCCTGCTTCATGCGCAAGGACGATCCAGGTTTCAAGAAAATCGTTGACCAGGAGATCGCCAGGCTTATGAAATCAGGTGAGATGCAGGTGATCTACCAAAAATGGCTGATGTCACCGATTCCACCCAAAGGGATCAACTACGCGTTCCCGATGAGTGAGGCCATGGTTGAACTGTTCAGAAACCCCAACGACAAGCCCTTTGATTGAGACTTTTCCAGCAAGCGCATAGCGGTATGGGAAGCAGACTTTTCAGGAAATATGCGCTGTTTTTCAGCGCGTTGGTGGGCCTGTCGCTGCTACTCAGTGGCCTGTTGGGCATCCATGACTCCTACCAGGAAAACAAGCAGGCGCTGATGCGCTTGCAACAGGAGAAGGCGCAGGCAGCGGCGCAGCGCATCGCACAATACCTGACGGAAGTGGAGCTGAAGATTGGCACCACCACCGACCCTCAGCCGGGTGTCAGTGCGCTGGGTCAACGCATGGCTGAGATCCAGATTCTGCGCCGGACCCGGGCCATCAAGTCCATCAGCCTGCTCGATCCGCAGGGTCTGGAGGTTTTGCGGGTGTCTCGGCTGGCTGCGGACGTTCTGCAAAGTGGGCACGACTTTTCAACGACCGGATGGTTTGCGCGAGTGAAGTCAGGGCACCCGTATCGCGGCCCGGTGTATGTGCGGGACGAAGCCCTTTACATGACCGTCGCCATTGCGGTTGGCCCACCCGCTGCGGGGATTACTGTCGCAGAGATTGACCTTGAGTTTTTGCTCGAAGGCATCACCCAGATCAAAGTGGGTGACACCGGGCTGGCCTATGCTGTTGACGAAGCTGGCCACCTGATCGCACACCCTGACATGGGTCTGGTGTTGCAACACACGGCCATGGTCTCGCTGCCTCAGGTACAGGCGGCCCTCCGAGACCGGACTGGTGCCAGTCTGGCGCAGGTGAACGCGCTGGACATGGCGGGCCAGCCGGTGCTAACCTCTTTTGGCGTGATCCCCTACCTGAACTGGTTTGTTTTTGTCCAGCAACCCACTGCAGAGTTTTATCGGCCGCTGTATGCCCAGGCGTTTCGCGGTATCTTGCTGGTGCTGGCTGGGGTGGTGTTGACAGTGTTGGCCACGGTGGCTCTGGTGCGCAAGATGGTGCTCCCGATTCGCGCACTGCGTGATGGAGCCAAGCTGATCGGGCATGGTGTGTTTGACCAACCCATCGTGGTGCAGACGGGGGACGAGTTGGAGGACCTGGCCATCGAATTCAATCAGATGGCAGAGAAACTGAATGCCTCATACGCCTTGCTGGAGCAGAAAGTCGCCTTGCGCACGCTCGAGTTGCGCACCAGCGAGCAGTCCCTCAAAGAAGCGCAACAGATCGCGGGCCTGGGAAGCTATGAGTTTCACGTGACCGACAACCGCTGGACCAGCTCCGAAGTACTTGACACTCTGCTTGGCATAGACAGCACTTACCCGCATACCCCGGAGGGTTGGACAGCACTGCTGCATCCCGATGACCGCAGGGCATGGGTCAAGTTTTTTGTGGATGACCTCATCAGCGAGGGACGGGTGTTTGACAAGGTCTTGCGCATTGTTCGCTATAGCGATCAGGCAACACGCTGGGTCCACGGACTGGGCAGGGTTGAACGTGATGAGAACGGTCAGGCGCTCAAAATCAAAGGCACTATCCAGGACATCACCGACAGCAAATTGCTGCAAGACAAAGTGCGGCAACTGGCGTTCTACGATCCGCTGACGGGTCTGCCCAATCGCCGTCTGCTGGATGACCGGCTGAGCCAGTGCATGGCGTCAAGCAAGCGAAGTGCACTGTATGCAGCCTTGATGTTTCTGGATCTGGACAACTTCAAGCCCCTGAATGATGCACACGGGCATGGTGTGGGGGATTTACTGCTGGTGGAGGTGGCGCGCCGCCTGACGGAATGTGTGCGCGAAATGGACACCGTGGCGCGCCTGGGTGGCGATGAGTTTGTGGTGATGCTCGGTGAACTGGACTCGGACAAGGCGGTGTCCATGGCACAAGCCCATGCGGTCGCCGAAAAAATTCGCGCCAACCTTGCCCTGCCGTACCAGCTGGCAGTGGTCGGCACTGACCAGCCGGACTCTACAGTGGTGCACCGTTGCAGTGCCAGTATCGGTGTAGCCCTGTTTGTCAACCATGAGGCCAACCAGGCCGACATCCTGAAATGGGCGGATGCCGCCATGTATCAGGCTAAAGAGGCCGGCCGCAATGCCGTGCGGTTTTATCAATTGCCTGAACGCAATCGCTGAACATGACGCCTTGAATTTTCCGCCCTGCCTGCTCTACAGGCTGATCAGGTGGGAATCGAAGTAGGCACGGGCATCCAGACAATCCTGGCCAATACCTGCCGTCAACGCGTCCAGCGAGTCGTACTTGCGTTCGTCGTGCAGTCTGTGCAGCAGTTCCACGCGCACGATTTTGCCGTAAGCACCCTCGGCCCCAAGATGGGCGGGCCAATCCAGACAATGGGTTTCGAGCAGCACGCGCCCACCATTCACGTCGCGCGGGTCAAGCGATGGGCGCACGCCCAAATTGGCCACGCCGCGCAGGGGCTGCGCACCCAGGCCATACACCAGCACGGCGAAAATGCCGCTGGCTGCGGGTTTCCAGTGGGCAAAGCGCTGGTTCAGTGTTTTGAAACCCAGCGATCGCCCGAGTTTGCGCCCGTGCACCACGTGGCCCGAGATGCGATAGGGGTGACCCATCAGCCGGGCGGCGTCTTTCATGCGGCCTTCGCCAAGTGCCGCCCGTACCGCCGAGCTTGACACCCGCAGATTGTGCACTTCGTAGCTGTTCATGCGTGCCACGTCAAAGCCGCGCTCCATGCCCACCTGGTCCAGCAGGGCATAGTCGCCGGCACGGCGCGCTCCAAAACGAAAGTCGTCCCCCACCAGTACATAAGTGGCGCCCAGACCCTGGAGCAACACCCGCTCGATGAAGTCCATCGGCGGCAAATCTGCCAGCCGGGCCGTGAAAGGCAACACCACGGTCTGGTCTACACCACAGGCAGCCAGGTCACACAATTTGTCACGCAGCGTGCCCACACGCGCCGGGGCGCGCGCCGGGTTGTGGGTCAGGCCGGCGAAGTAGTCACGTGGGTGTGGCTCAAACGTCAATACACAGCTGGGCACGCCGCGCTGTTGTGCCTCGCCCCTGAGCAGCGACAGCATGGCCTGATGTCCCCGGTGCACACCGTCAAAGTTGCCGATGGTCAGTGCGCAGGCGCTGGCCAGCTCGGGGTGTTTGCAGCCTCTGAAAATTTTCATCGAAAGTTATTAATTTGCTAGCAATCAGCGCATAACCAATGTGCGCTTGACGCAGATTTGACACATAAAGGGGGTATATTGTGTCTCAGCTCGGCGCAGTTGGCCTGCGGCTGGCATCATTGGTGTTGTTGCGCCGTGCTGTGTGTGTTTTCAGGAGTCAGCTTTTGAAAGTCTTGAAGTTGTCAGCTCAGGGTTTGCCCCAGTCTTGGATTTCGCTGGAGCAGGCGGTGATCCATTACGCCGCGTCCGAGGTGCGCTGGGAGATGGGTCACGAGGTGGCGGTGTTTCATGGTGGCCATAACGCCATCACCGGACGGCAGTCGATCATCACGGTGTCCAGCATCATTGGCACGCGAGGTGTACCCAGCATCAACCCGTTTGCCTTGCGCCCGGGCCTGACCAATATCAAGCTGTTTGCCCGCGATCGCAACATCTGTGCCTATTGTGGCGAGCATTTTGCCGAGGCTGACCTGACGCGTGAGCACATCATCCCTTTTGCCCAGAACGGCGTTGACAGCTGGATGAATGTGGTCACCGCCTGTCGGGCCTGTAACCACCGCAAAAGCCATCGCACTCCCGAGCAGGCGCATATGCCGCTGTTGTACACGCCTTATGTGCCCAGCCTGTGGGAGGACTTCATCCTGCGCAACCGACGCATTCTGGCTGACCAGATGGAGTTTTTGATGGCGCATGTGCCCAAATCGTCGCGCCTTGCCGCTTGAACGCAAAGGAAAGCTGATGAACCTGCGCATGGTCTTGACCGCCACATCACCCCGCCTGATCGCTCCGCACCGGCCGCGCTGGGTCGCGTTGGCGTGTGCGCTGGTCTGGGGCGGACTGACTGCGCAGGCGCAACCCACGCAGGCTGCACCGGTGCTTGCAGTTTCAACCGCCACGAGCCCGGCCCTGATGCTCGCCGGCGTTTGGCCGGTCGGGCGCGACCCGGCGGGTTATCTGGTGAGCGAGAAGCTCGACGGGGTGCGTGCCTTCTGGGATGGCGAGCGTCTGCGCTTTCGCAGTGGCTTGCCGATCGCCGCACCTGGCTGGTTCACCGCCGCGCTGCCCAAAGTGCCGCTGGATGGCGAATTGTGGCTGGGGCGTGGACAGTTTGACCGCCTGTCAGGCATGGTGCGCAAAGAACAGCCGGTGGACGCCGAGTGGCGTGAGCTGCGCTATATGGTGTTTGACCTGCCGGGTGCGCCCGGCCCCTTTGCCCAGCGGGTGCAGGGTATCCAGAGCCTGTTGCAGGTGGCGGGCCAGCCCTGGCTGCAGGCGGTCGCGCAGGTGTCGGTGGCCAACGCTGCGGCGTTGGCTTTGCAGCTCAAAAAGCAGGCGGCCGAGGGTGCAGAGGGTCTGGTGTTGCACCGCGCGGATGCGCTGTGGTCGCCTGGACGCAGTGACGCACTGTTGAAGTACAAGCCTGTGCAGGACGAGGACGCGCGGGTTGTGGGCCACTTACCGGGCAAGGGGCGCCATGCCGGCCGGATGGGGGCGCTGCTGTTGGAACTGCCTGACGGCCAGCGTTTTGCATTGGGTACCGGGTTTAGTGACGCGCAACGTGCATCACCACCGGACATCGGCAGTGTGGTGACCTACCGCTACCGAGACCGCACTCCCAAAGGGCTGCCGCGATTTGCCTCATTCCTGCGTGAACGCGGGCCGCAATGAGCCACAAATGCCCACTCACACCGTGGCATCAAGCGTGCTGGTCGGGCTGTTGTCAGAATCTCTGACCGCCACAGCGTGCGTTCTCGGCCCTTTCATTGGGTGCATCACGATGGTGCTTTTAGGCGATAAGCGCGGCTCGACACGCTGACCGAGTTGTTGTCAGGGTCTTTGGTGTTGGCAAAAGCATATCCCTTGGCCTGGTGGATGGCTCCAAACTGGAGTCCGTTGGCCGCCGCCCGGGCCACGAAGGCGGCAACATCCGGGACGTGAAAGCTCAGTTTCACGCCCACTTGCCCGAGTTTGACGGATTTGGCGGCCTGATGAATCAGGATGGCCGCACCGCCCACAGGCGGTGTGAGTTCGATCAAACCCTCGACAACGTCGCCGCTTGTCAAAAAACCAAAGTGATGGGCATAAAACTGTGCGGTCCGGGTCATGTCGCGCGCGTAAATGACCACGCTGCCCAAGGCGATCGGCACGGCTTCGTCGTGATTTGTCGGCATCATTGCATCGAATGCAGGCCGATCATGTTTCCGTCGGGGTCACTGACCAGGGCGATGAACCCGTAAGGACCAATGGAAAACTTTTCTTTGAATACTTGGCCGCCATGGCCTGCAACGCGGCTGGCCTCCACAGCGCAATCGGTGCAACTGAAATAAACCACCGTGCTGTTGCCGCCAGACGGGCAACCATCCATCTTGACCAGTGCGCCAGACGAGCCAGTGGCCGTGTCGTGCATGGGGAAAGCCCACATCTCTATGCCTGGACTCTCCAGGTTTTGCAGTGCACCGTCGAAAACCGATTCATAAAACGCCTTGGCACGCGGCATGTCCTGAACGTAAATTTCAAACCAGCCGACCGGATTTTCTTTCATGATGGGACTCCATGGGGTGTGATGAGAAATGGCTGTGCCGGATAGAGCAGTATCTGGCGATCAGCTGCTTCAACGGTTCACAACCTGACGCAATTGTGCCGCTACCTCGTTGGGGTTGGCCTGACAGACCCACAGGCCGATGTGCTCAAAGCCTCCGGTCAGTTGGGTGCTGGCCAGCAGTTCGAGGTACACACCGGCACCGGGGCCATTGTTGATGTTGATGTTGTAGGCAGGTGCTTTGCCAAGTTGCGGCATGATGGTGATGATCGCCTGGATGGCTGCCACCATGGCCTGCACCAGATCGCCGCGCTCATCCGGGGTCAGCTGGTGGATGTACTGCTTGCGGTGGTCTTTGAGCAGCACCAGCATGTTGTAGGGGCGCTTCATGAAATACGGGACAAGCAACACGGCCTGGCCAAAGTCGCGCACCATCAGTCGCTGAGGGTTTTCTCGCAGCATGTACTCTGAAAAAGTTTGCCCGTTGCGCTGCATGAAGCTGAAATTGTTGAAATAGCGCTGCGGCATGATGTTGCTGAAGCCAATTTGCTGGTGTCCGTGCGACAACGATGCACCGGCGGCGTGACCAAAATTCTTGATGATGGAGACGTAACCAAACGTCTTCGGCCCACGTGCCATGTCCGCATCACCCGAATGGTGCGGCAGTTTTTGCAGCACCCGGTCTGAGGCGGGCATAAACCCTTCAGAGTCTGTCAGCAACTTGTGTTCCAGAGCCGCCAATCGGTCAAAGCAGATCAGGCAGTCCACCAGTGGCATGTTGTGCCAGTCACGGTCATGGATTGACGATGTCCACTGCAGCAGGTGCATGCCATACGAACTGCGACCATGGTGATAAGGGTCTGGATACAGCGGCACGCCCCTGGCATCTTCTTGCAGATTCTCGATCGGGTGGAGGATCGGATAAAGATTCTTGTTGATGAAGGTAAAGCCTTCGCTCAAGGGCTGCAGGTCGATCACCCCGGTGCTCTTGGCAGCGCAAATGGGGCACTTGTCGTCACGGTTGTCCACCGGTGGCAAGGCGGTGGTGGTGTGCAGTCGGGTGGCGCGCGACGAGTTGTAGACAATCACGTCACCGGTGCGCGGGTCGATCTGGCACAGTGAGTCGGGCAGGAAAGCTGCCATCTGCGCATCGTCGAGAATGTCTTTCATGATCTCGCGAATTGACAGAGCATCGACATTGCGCGCATTGATCAGCGCCTCAATGGCCTCTAGTTTGAGTTGCTGCGGCTCACTCATGGCTTGAATATTACCGCTTATACGGTGGTGCTCGCGTCGATGCCCAGTTCGGCACAAAGTTTGTTGACGGTACTGCGCAGTTGCGCCACTTCAAGTTCCAGCCGATCGATCCGTTCCTGCGTGCTGAAGTCGACTGAGCGCAGCACCGTTCCGGTGACCAAATGCGCTTCATCCACTGGACCGCACAGCAGATGCGCCCAGCGCTGCTCGCGCGCACCGGGCGCGCGATTGAGTTTAACCACCAGCGGGCCGCCTTTTTCGGCCGAGCGGTCTTGCAACTCTTCCAGAAATCCTTCGACCGAGGAAATGTCGGCAAATTTGTACCAGCGCTCAGTGTTCAGGCGCAGCTCGCCCGCGGTCTGCGGGCCGCGCAGCATCAACAGGCCCAGCAGCACGGCCGACTGTTCGGGCACACCCACCCCACGCTGGAAGTTGTGCTCAAACCGGGTCACGCGGCTGCCGCTGTTTTCGCGCACCAGGCCGCGCTCCTTGAGACCTGCCAGGGCGGTGGCCACGTCGGCCTCCATCAGTTCCATGATCGGGTCGCGGCTGCTTTTCTGGTTGCAACCCAGCAGCAGGGCGTTGAGCGACAGCGGGTAGCTGTCGGGCACGGTGCGGGCTTTTTCCATCAGGGTACCCAGCACGCGGGCTTCAATGGCGGAAATGGCAGAGGTGTCAGGGGTCAAAGTCATAATTCAGCTCGATATGAAAAACATCGTCATTTTGATCTCAGGCGGCGGCTCCAACATGCTCGCCATCGCGAAAACCGCAAAACGTGATGATTGGGCGGGCAAATTTGGCGCCTGCGTGGCCTGTGTGATCAGCAACAAGGCCAATGCGCGCGGATTGTCCTTGGCACGTGATATGGGCATTGCCACCGAGTTGCTGGATCACACGAATTACCCCAGTCGAGCGGATTTTGACGCCGCATTGGCGCAGTGTATTGACCGCTTCGATTCGCTCCATGAGCCAGCACTGGTGGTGCTGGCGGGCTTCATGCGCATTCTGACGCCTGGTTTTGTGGCGCAGTTTGCTGGGCGGCTGGTGAACATTCATCCATCCCTGCTACCGTCTTTTCCCGGCTTGCATACACATCAGCGCGCCATCGACACTGGGTGCAAGCTCGCTGGGGCTACGGTGCACCGGGTGACCGCAGAACTGGACCATGGTGAAATTCTGGCGCAGGCCGTTGTGCCGGTGCTAGCGAGTGACACGGCAGAGGCACTGGCAGCGCGGGTGCTCACCCAGGAGCACCTGATTTATCCGGCGGCCATTGCAGGATTGCTTTCAAAAAAATAGCGGTTTTCAATTGTCAGAAATGGGCTGGAGGCCCATTGGACACTCAAGTCCCGCGCAATACGCTGATAAACACTCCAGCAATGATGGCGCTGGTGATCACACCGCTGATGTTGGCGCCCAGCGCCTGCGGCAGGATGATGGCATTGGGATTGGCCGCGGTGGCGATTTTTTGCACCACCTTGGCGGTGGTCGGCACACAGCTCACACCCGCAATGCCGATGATCGGGTTGAACTTGCCGCCTGATGCGAAGTAAAGGATGTAGCCGCCGAGCAACCCGCCGAGGGCCGAGATCAGCAGTGCCAGCATGCCCAGCAGCAACAGCTTAAGCACCACCGGGTCCAGCAGCGTGCTGGCTTCGCACAACACGCCCAGCGTCAGGCCGAGAAAGAAGGTGGCACCATATAAAAAGGTTTCACTGAGCAGCTTGGTAAACGACTCAATGCCGCTTTCTCGCACTGCCACGCCGACAAACAGTGAGAAAAACAAGGGGGCTGCGACCGGAAACAGCAGGCACAGCAGCGTGCAGGTGACCACCGCAAAGATTAACTTTTGCGCCCGACTGATTTTTGGCCCCCGGTCGGCGGCCATGCTGATGCCGCGAATGCGCTCGGGCACCAGCCACTTGATCAGATACGGGTAGCCGCCATAGGTGAGTCCCAGGTACAGGTAACCCACCACCGTGATGGGCACAAACAGGTCTTTGGCCAGAATCAGCGAGGTAAACAGCACCATCGGCCCGTCTGCGCCGCCAATGGTGGCTACCGAGGCGGCTTCGCGCGGTGTCATACCCAACCACACCGCGATGGGAAACACCGCGAAGGTGCCCAACTCGGCAAAAAGGGCAATGAACATGCTCTGAAACGGCCGCGCCATCACATAGCCCACGTCCAGCAGCACGCCAATGCCCATGAACACAAAGCAGGCGATCAGCCCGTTGCTGAAGGTCAGGGTGTAAATGGGCTGCAGCCAGTTGATCTGCATGATGTTGACCAGATCGGTCGGGTTCGACATCAGCGGGTCGACAAACAGCGTGCCGGCTTTGCCACCCTCAAGAAACATCACCCCGGCATTGATGGCCGACATGCCCAGCCCCATCGGGATCATCAACAAGGGTTCCAACACCTCTTTGGCACCCAGGTAAATCAGGAGAAAGCCCAGCAGCATCAGGAAGATGCGGCCCCACATCACGGCGGGGTCGGCGGCGACCAGGGTGGCAATGCCCTGGAACAGGTCGAGAAAGCTTAAGTGTTCCATGGAGTCTGGCGCAAAAGGGCTTGCACCTACTGGATGGTCAGCACGGGCTGCCCGCCTTCAACGGCATCACCTGCTGCCACCATAATGCGAGTCACCTGGCCGGCGCGGCTGGCCAGCAGATGGTTTTTCATTTTCATGGCTTCCAGCACCAAAAGTCGCTCACCCACGGCCACGGTTTGTCCGACCCGGACGTCGATTTGCACCACCACGCCCCCCATCTGGGCCACCTCGTCACCGCTGCTGCTTGCTATGGGGGCTGGTGCGTTCGCTGCGGCGGGGCGGGCAGCTGGCACTGCTGCCGTACTGGATTCCACCGCCGGCACATAAGCGGTGGGTGCCGGTGTGGCAGCGCCTGGGGTAACCTCGAGGACGGCAACATCGTATTCGCGACCGTTGACGGTAACTTTGAACTGACGGGTCATGGCATTTCTTCCTGATTCAATGATGGGGACGTGGATTGGCCGCGTGGGAACCGTGTTGGGCGGCACGCCCCTGGCTGGCCCAGGCGCGCCCGGTGCCCGAGATGTGCAGGATGTGGTGTGGCCCGATGGCCGTAAAAATAGCCGCTGACAGCGCGGCCACGTCTTCGTCGGGGATGCCCAGGAACACCGGACAAACTTCGCCTTGCGGGATGGCGTCGGCCGCAGCCGCCCGCTCCAGGCGACCGGTCACGGAGACCATGACCTTGATCAGCACCGCCACCAGCATGGCGATGACGATGGAGACACCATAAATCTGCAGCGCGGTGATGATGGCTGGGCCGGTCATGGGTGTGGTCCTGCGTTGGACTTCTTAAAGCGGCATGTTGCCATGTTTCTTGGCCGGGCGCAGTTCGCGCTTACCGAGCGTCTTGCGCAGCGCCAGGGCCAGCATCCAGCGCGTATCGGCCGGGTCAATCACGTCGGTGATGTAAAAGTTGGAGGCGGCGGCGTAAGGTGAGGCAAACTCGTCGCGGTACTGCTTAGTCAGCTCAGCTGCTTTGGCGCGCCGGTCGGTGGCCTGCTCCAGCTCTTTGCGGTAGAGGATCTTCACCGCCGCTTCGGCACCCATCACCGCGATCTCGGCCGAAGGCCAGGCGTACACCATGTCCGCACGCATCTCCTGGCTGCACATCGCCAGGTACGAGCCGCCGTAGGCCTTGCGCAAAATCACCGTGAGCTTGGGCACAGTGCATGAGGCAAACGCGTGCAGCATCTTGGCACCGTGGCGGATGATGCCGCCGCGCTCTTGTTCCACCCCTGGCAAAAAGCCCGGCACATCGACCAGGGTGAGCAGCGGGATGTTGAACACATTGCACATGCGCACAAAGCGGGCAATCTTGTCGGCGGCGTTCATGTCCAGTGCACCGGCCATCACCATCGGTTGGTTCGCCACCACGCCCACCACTGCGCCCGAGATGCGGGCAAAGCCGATGATCACATTGCGGGCAAAGTTGGCGTGTACCTCGAGCAGCTCACCACGATCGACGAGGCGACGAATCACCAACTGCATGTCCAGCGGTTCGCTGGAGTCGCCAGGTACCAGGTCAATCATGCCGGGGTCGGCCACCTCGTCGATGGGCATCGACAGGTCGTGCGGCGGGTCTTCGGTGTTGTTGGACGGCAAGTAAGACAGCAGCGACTTGACCAGTGCAATCGCATGCTGGTCGTCTTCGGCGACAAAGTGCACGTTGCCGCTGACGCTGGCGTGCATCTCGGCGCTGCCTACCTCGTCCATGGTGGCAGAGTGTCCGGTAACGGCCTTGATGACCTCGGGGCCGGTCAAGAACATGTAGGCGTTATGCCGCGTCATGATGACAAAGTCCATCAGTGCGGGCGAATACGCTGCACCCCCGGCGCAGGGGCCAACAATCACTGCAATCTGCGGCACCACGCCCGACAGCATGACGTTGTAATAGAACACATCGCCATAACCCGAAAGGGCGTCCACCCCTTCCTGGATCCGCGCACCGCCCGAGTCCTTAAAGGCAACCATTGGCACACCCACGCGCAACGCGTGGCGCATCAGTCGCACAATTTTGCGCGCCTGCATCTTGCCCATGGTGCCGGCCAGCACCTGGAAGTCTTGGCTAAAAGCCGCCACCTGCAGGCTGCCCACGTAACCGGTGCCGGTGATCACGCCGTCGGTGGGCAACTCGCGCCCGGCCATACCAAACGACACCGCGTTGTGGTGCGCGTGCATGCCCAGTTCCTGAAAACTGCCCTCGACAAACAGCGCATTGACCCGCTCGCGCGCCGACAGCGAACCGCGGGCGTGCAGTTTTTCAAGCTTTTCCGGGGAGATGTTGTGGATGATCTTGTTGCGCCGCTCGCGCAGGGTGTTCATCGATTCAATGGGGAGAGTCATCACGGTTCCTGTGGAAGAGCCCGTCACACTGCAGGCTCTGCTCGGCTGGAGATTGCGTCGCTGGCGTGCATGTCAAGCTCAGGTTGTTGCAGTGCAGTATAACTTGCGCCAAATGGCTAAGTTGAATTTCTTAGCATATTTTCAACTTTTCCGCATCAGGTTAAATCCTTATTCTTGACAAATTTCCGGTCATCGGGCTGGCTCATCAAATGACGGTAGAGGCGGTGCAATGTTAAGCTGACGGGCATGATGTTTCTCGTCTCCAAATTGTTCGCCTTTGTGGTCCAGCCGCTGGCCTGGGTGGCGCTGCTGATGTTGGCCAGTATCTTGGCGGTGCGCAGAAAACCGTTCCTGGCAAAGGGTTTCGGTGTTCTGGCACTGACTCTGCTGGTCACGCTCGGCTGGGAGCCGTTACCCGACACCTTGCTGCGCCGGTTGGAGACGCAGTACCCGGCCATAGCGGCATCTGCTGCGCTTGACAACTATGCCGGGGTGATCGTGTTGGGGGGTGCGCTGGATCCGGCACACACCTGGGTTGTGGCCGATCAGTCCTCCTTGAATGATGCCGCAGAGCGGATGACTCAAGTTTTGCCGCTGCTGCAGCGCCATGCCCACTTGCGGGTTCTGTTCACCGGCGGTGATGGGAACCTGTTTGCAGATGAACTGACCGAGGCCGAGCGTGCGCGACGTTTTTTTGCACAGCAGTCGGTCACTCCCGAACGGGTGCGCTACGAATCTGCGTCCCGAACCACTTACGAAAATGCGCTGCTGAGTCGCCAGGTGGCTGGCGCGGACGTGCAGAGACAGTGGTTGCTGCTGACTTCTGCTTGGCATATGCCGCGCGCCATGGCAACCTTTCGTCATGCCGGTTGGCAGGTCACCGCCTACCCGGTGGACTACCGCGCGGGGGTGCAAACCCCTTGGTCCAGCTACTCGATGGATCAGGGAGTCAAGAAATGGCGCATGGCCGTGCGCGAATGGTTGGGACTGCTGGTGTACCAATGGTCCGGGCAGGCTTGAGCGCACTCAAAGCGTTTCCGTGACCGGTGTTGGCAACTGGCTGGCCAATACCTTGTCGATGCGTTTTCCGTCGAGGTCGATCACCTCAAACTGCCAGCCTGCACAATGGATACGCTCTGCCGTCACCGGCAAATGACCGCTGACGGCCATCAACAGTCCAGCCAGCGTGTTGTATCGGCCGCGGTCCTCGAGCGGCAATTCTTCTATGTCCAGGCGTGCCTTGAGTTCACCGATTGGCATCAGGCCTTCGAGCAGCCAGCTGCCATCGTCGCGCCGGGTGGCCCAGGCATCGGACTTGACGCCAGGTTGCAACTCGCCAGTGATGGCTTCGAGCAGGTCGTGCGGCGTGAGCAAACCCTGTACCACCCCGTACTCATCCACCACCAGAACCAGACGTCCAACTTTGGCACGGAACTGCTCCAGCAACTCCATGCCGCTCAGGGTTTCGGGCACAAACACCGCTGGACTGACGTGGTCTTCCAGAGTGCCAGCCATGTGCTCACCTAACTCAAGCAGACGTGCCACACTGATCTTGCCTATCACATCATCCATGCTGCCGCGGCACACCGGGTACCAGGAATGGGCGCGTTGCGCGCCGTCCTGCCCGACTTTTTGCAGGCTGTGTGCAACGCTGAAACTCGCGTCAAGCCAGTCCACCTCGGTGCGCGGCACCATGAGCGACGTCAGCGGGCGGTCATCCAGACCAAATACGTTTTGCACCATCTGGTGCTCGTGTTCTTCTATCACGCCGGCGTCAACACCTTCTTCGAGGCTGGCGCTGATCTCCTCTTCCGTCATCGGTCGTGCGGCATTGGTGTCGATGCGCAGCAGCTTCAATACGGCACCGGTGGTGCTGGAAAGCAGGTGGACAAAAGGCCCGGCGGCGCGTGCCAGCCACAACATGGGTCGTGCCACCCAGCGCGAAACCTGCTCAGGGTAGAGTTGCCCGATGCGCTTGGGCACCAGTTCTCCAAAAATGATGGTCGTGAACGTGATCAATGTGACCACCAAAGCGGTGGCACTCAGGGCCGCCACCTTTTCTGTCAATCCAAGGATCATCAACCAGTGGGCCAAACCGCCACTGAAGGCCGCCTCACCGACAATGCCATTGAGCACACCGATGGAGGTGATACCGACCTGCACCGTGGACAAAAACTGGTTGGGGTTGTCCAGCAGTGTCAAAGATGCCTGTGCGCCTTTGTCACCCTCTTCGGCCATCGCCGTCAGACGCGCTTTTCGACTGACTGTAAGTGCCAGCTCCGACATGGCAAAAATGCCATTGAGCGCGGTCAGGAAGAGTACCAGCAGAAATTCCATTCAATCTCATCGAAAATTAAAACCATGGCACTTTACTTGATTGGCGACATCCAGGGGTGTGATGACGCTTTGCAGCGACTGCTCGCCGCAATTTCGTTCTCGCCCAGCCGTGACACACTTTACCTGTTGGGCGACCTGGTCAACCGGGGGCCAGAGTCGGCTGCAGTTTTGCGGCGCCTGATGCAATTGGGCGCGTCGGCACATTGCCTTCTGGGCAATCATGATCTGCATTTACTGGCGGCAGCGTTTGGTGGACGCAAACCCAGCCGAAAAGACACCTTGGACGATATCCTGAACGCCCCGGACCGTAGTCAATTGCTGGGCTGGGTGCGCCAGCAGCATCTGGCGATTCGATTGCAGCATCAGGAAACGGACTATCTGCTGGTACACGCCGGTGTGTTGCCCATGTGGAGCGCGACAAAAACCATGGCCCTGGCGGCAGAAGTGGAATCTGTCTTGCGCGGCCCGGCTCTGCCGGACTTTTTGCGACAGATGTATTGCGATACACCGGCGGTCTGGCGCGACGATCTGGCCGGGGTGGACCGGATCCGCGTGATTGTGAACGCGCTCACCCGTTTGCGGTTCTGTACCGCGGACGGCACCATGGAGTTTGAAACCAAAGAAGGGCGGGACGCAGCACCCCAGGGTTTTATGCCCTGGTTTGACGTGCCGTCACGCCAGACCGCCCCGGTCGTGGTGGCCTTTGGCCATTGGTCGACGCTTGGCTGGCTGAATCGCTCTGACGTCATCGCGCTGGATTCAGGCTGTATTTGGGGTGGGCATCTGAGCGCCCTCAAACTGGCGGCCGGCACCCCGAGTGATCCGCATGAACTGATCCAGGTCAACTGCGTCCAGGCACAAAAGCCCGGAAAAAAAACCGCGTAATGGCTGTCGCCGACCGGTCGGCGACGATGGCTGGCATCACACCGCGCAGAACAACGCAGCGACTTTACGTTTGGGCTTGATGTTGCTGGAAATACTCCGCACGCCAGGGCGTGCTGCAGCTGCCTCCCACGCTGGCGCTGCATCGGCGGCCAAGGTGGGCTCGTAAGGTTTGTCAAAAAACGGATCTTGCGCCGCCGGGGCATTGCGCCGGAAGTCACTGCGAACGGTCCGGGGGGTGCGTGGAAACACTTCGTCTCGCCGACCCGCCGCTTCGTCCTGCCGGTACATGCGCCGACCGTCGTTGATATGACCCTGCTTGCGGATGTCGGGCAGATCTTCTTCGAACTCGATGGGTTCGAGTTCGATCTTGGTCTTGATGAGGCGCTCGATGTCAGCAACCAGCCGGGCATCACTCTTTGAGGCAAAGCTCACGGCCAGGCCGGATTGACCCGCCCGCCCGGTGCGCCCGATGCGGTGCACGTAGTCCTCGGCGTTGAACGGAACGTCGAAATTGAACACTGCCGGCACGTCCTTGATGTCCAGGCCACGTGCCGCCACGTCGGTGCACACCAGCAAATCGACCTCGCCTTTCTTGAAGGCATCCAGCGCTTTCAGTCGCTCATCCTGGCTTTTATCCCCGTGCAAGGCGGTGGTTTTCAGCCCTTCGCGCTCCAGCGAGCGCGCCAGCCGGGCACAGCCGAGTTTGCTGTTGACAAACACAAAGGCTTGCTTGAGCTCACGCTGACGCAGAATCTGATGCAGCGCGTGGCGCTTGTCGTCCTCGCCGACCGCGTAAAAATGCTGTTCCACCGTGGATGCCGTGGCGTTGGAGCGCGCCACCTCGATGGTGACGGGGTCTTGCAGATAGCTGTTGGCCAGGCGTTTGATCTCGGGCGAAAACGTGGCCGAGAACAACAGCGTGGTGCGTTGTTTGGGCAGAAAGCTCAGGATGCGCTGCAGATCGGGCAGAAAGCCGATGTCCAGCATGCGATCAGCTTCATCGAGCACCACGTACTCCACCTGGTTGAGCACACAGTTCTTGGCCTCAATGTGATCCAGCAGTCGCCCCGGCGTGGCGACCAGAACCTCAACGCCTCTTTTGAGCTCCAGGGTTTGCGGCTTCATGTCGATGCCGCCAAACACCACGGTACTGCGCAGGTTGGTGTATTTGCCATACAGTCTGACCTGCTCGGCGACCTGGTCTGCCAGCTCACGGGTGGGCAACAGGACCAGCGCGCGCACCGGGTGGCGCGCGGGCGAGGTGGAGGCGTTTTCGTGTTTGAGCATGCGCTGCAACAGGGGCAGCGCAAAAGCAGCGGTCTTGCCGGTACCGGTTTGGGCCGCTCCCATCACATCCCGGCCCTGCAGTACGACCGGAATCGCCTGCGCCTGGATCGGGGTCATGGTCTCGTAACCCATCTCGGCCACCGCACGGGCCAGCGGGTCGGACAACTGCAACTGGGCGAAGGCCATGGGCAGTGTGTCAGCAGTCAGTTCATTGGAAATAGCAGAGGTCAAATCGGTCATTCATAGCCAGAGTCAAGTGCTATCGGGCCGATAGCTGGTGCCGCCCCAAGGGCTGGGACGAAGCGCGATTATCCCTCAAGCCTCAAAGCTGGCGTGCAGAAAAGGTGTCACAGCGCTTGACGCTACCATTTTTGAGGCCCAGATCGAACCAGCGCTGGCGCTGCGCGCTGGTGCCATGGGTGAAGCTGTCGGGTACGACGGCACCTCCGCCGGCGCGCTGCAAAGCATCGTCGCCAATCCTGGCAGCGGCATTCATGGCCTCTTCGACGTCACCTTGTTCCAGCAACTGTCTTGCTGCCTGGGCATGGTTGGCCCAGACACCCGCAAAGCAATCGGCCTGCAATTCAAGGCGCACACTCAGGGCGTTGTATTCCACCCGGCTGGCACGCGCATGCATTTGTTCCATCTTGGCGCTGATGCCCAGCAGGTTTTGCACATGGTGGCCGACTTCGTGGGCAATCACATAGGCCTGGGCGAAATCGCCTGGCGCACCGAGCCGGTGTTTCAGGGTTTCGTAAAAACCCAGGTCGATATAGACTTTTTGGTCTGCCGGGCAATAGAAAGGCCCCATCGCTGCTTCGCCCTGACCGCACGCCGTCGCGGTGGTGCCGCGAAACAGCACCAGTCTGGGTTCCTGATAGCGGCCGCCACTTTGTGCAAAGACGTCTTTCCAGACATCTTCGGTGTCTGCCAGCACGGTCGACACGAAGCGGGCCATCTGATCATCCGCCGGCGGCTTGTGCGCTGGTGCAGACTGAGTTTGGGGTGCTGGGCCGCTGCCACTGAGCAGGCTGAGCACTGTCATCGGGTTGATGCCCAGAAAATACGACACCACCAGCGCAATGGCGATGGACCCGATGCCGATACCGCGCCCACCCAATCCACCGCGCCCGGAGCTGCCACCGCCGTCGCGGCGGTCTTCGACGTTATCGGACTGGCGATTGCCTTCCCATTTCATGGTTTTGCGCCCGCCATCAGGCTTTGGGCAGTGTTACACCGCGTTGCCCCTGGTACTTACCGCCGCGGTCCTTGTAGCTGATTTCACAAACGTCGTCAGCGTCAGACTCAAAAAACAGCACCTGCGCGCAGCCTTCACCTGCATAGATCTTGGCGGGCAGTGGCGTGGTATTGCTGAACTCCAGCGTCACGTAACCCTCCCATTCCGGCTCGAACGGGGTGACGTTGACGATGATGCCGCAGCGCGCATAGGTACTTTTGCCCAGACAGATGGTGAGCACGTTGCGCGGAATGCGAAAGTACTCCATGGTCCGCGCCAAGGCAAAGCTGTTGGGCGGGATGATGCAGACCTCGTCGTTGAAGTCGACAAAACTTTTCTCGTCAAAGTTTTTCGGGTCCACCACGGTGCTGTGGATGTTGGTGAACACTTTGAACTCAGGCGCACAGCGGATGTCGTAGCCGTAACTGCTGGTGCCATAACTGACGATCTTTTGGCCGGTGGCACTTTGTCGAATCTGGCCAGGCTCGAACGGCTCGATCATGCCGTGCTGCTCGGCCATGCGGCGGATCCAGCGGTCACTTTTAATACTCATGGAATTCTGGTCGGTTAAGTTGGGCGCATTGTAAGCAGGATAACATCTCAAAAAATATAGCTGTGCACGCTTTATTTGTAAGCGCTAGAGGTCAATTTAGCTCCAAACTCCTTGCAAGGCCCGAACCGGATCGGCGATCGACTGCCAGCGCAGCAGGCGTGCCGTGTTGCGGTTGCGGTAGCTCATCAATGGCATCACCCCGCCACGGCATAGGGCGTCGGCCGCGCCTTCACTCATCAACACTTCGGCGCATGGCTGCTGGTGCGACTCGCCGTCCAAGCGGTAGCTGTGGCTGGGCAAATCCCCCAGCTCCGCGCCAGCACCCAGGGCCAT
Source organism: Rhodoferax sp. (assembly GCF_018063565.1). GTDB lineage: Bacteria > Pseudomonadota > Gammaproteobacteria > Burkholderiales > Burkholderiaceae_C > Rhodoferax. The sequence continues at coordinate 2,037 of NZ_JAGPBB010000065.1, read as the reverse complement.
CTCCCAGCCTTCCTCCAAAAAAGCCTGCCCGGCCAACAGGCCCAGCGCAAATGCCGCTGAACCCCACAAGTAACCGTGGTGCTGGTGCTCTGGCATTTCTTCAAAGCTGAAGGCGCTCACCGGATCGCTGGTCTTGCCGTAAGGCAGACGTGCCAGAACCCGTGGTAACGCCAGTCCAATCCACGGCGCAACCGGGCTTTGGCGCAATGCCTGCCAGTACGCGGCCACATCGGCTGCAAGCGGCTGCCAGGTTTTTGGCTCGGCCAGTGCACCTGGCGTGTGGCAACCCAGCAACGACGGATGGGCAGCGGCAAGCAGAGGTGCGCTGGCGTGACCGGCCAGTGCACCCATAGCGGCAAGCTGCTGCAAGTCGGCCAGGTCGGCACCCACCGTCAGGTCACTGATCAGAATCGACCAGCGTCGGCCGTCAGCTCCCTGTGTATGTGCCCCATTCAACAGGCGATGCAAGGCCGATCCCGACAAATCCGCTGCATGGCTGCTCAGGTCCTGCGCAAGTTCTTCATGACTGAGGTCCAACAGGTAGAGCAGCAGCGATTCACCCGGATCAAGCTCGCGCACCAGGCGTTCGATGCTGCGCCAGTTGGCTTCCAGCCGCATCAGCGCTGGATGGTGCAGCACGCGCCGCATTTCGGCGGCAAGGGCACTGTCAACCGCAGCAATCAGTCGCGCCTGCTCGTTGCCGATATCTGGCACAACGTGCGGCGCAACCACACTGCGCAGCCAGTGGTCCAGGCTGCTGGCAGATGGAACTGCGGGTGTGGATGAGGGAGTGCCTGCTGGTTTGCGCCCCAGCAGGCGCTCGATGTCGCCAGCGGCCTGGGGGTCCGCGGCTGTGGCGCTAGTTGCTGCAGGTGCGTCTGGCCCAGCGCCAAGTGACGCTGCAGCCTCGTGAAAACGTTTGGGGTCAGCCAGGTCTGCGCGTTTCTGACGCAAGGCGGCAAAAATCTCAAGGCGGGCGAACAATTGATCGGGGTGAAAGTCCTCCAGCGACGCAAACCGCAGCGTCACCGGTGTGGTGTCAAAGTCCAGTTCCAGTTCGATTGCCATGGCCTTGACCACGGCATCAAAGTTGTCGATGTCCAACGCGACCGGTTTGCGCGAAGCGGGTGGGCGCGCACCGCGCGCCGTGCGACTGACACCCAGATCGGCAATGACCAGCATACAAAAGGGGTCGTCATCGTCAATGCGGCGGGCGGCGATCGGGCTACCAGCGGTAAAGCTGAACTGCATGGGAATGTTGGCCATGGCGTTTCCTTTGCGTCAAATAGGGTGAGTTTGCTGCATCGACGCGATGCTGGCAAGTGGCCGTCAGTTCCTTGGGTCAGCCCGCGAAGGAACTGTTACACCTGCTCCTTCGGCGACTGGCCGGGTAAGACCGGCAACAGAGTCAATTGGTGTTTGGGTTGAGCAGGGAATTGATGGCGATGACATCGTCCTCGCCAAGCGAGCCAACGGCAGCCTTTAACTTCAACTGTGCCATCAGTGTGTCAACCCTTGCACGGTTGAGCTCCCGATAGGTGTTGAACGCCTGGCTTTGTGCGTTGAGCACATCCACATTCAGTCGCACACCCACATCAAAGGCGTCTTTGTTCGAGATCACTGCACTCTGGGCTGCCTGATAGGCCGCTTGCAAGGTGCGGATCTGCGAGAGTCCATTAATCACACCAAGATAGGCCTGTTGGGTACCCAGCACTGCACCCCGGCGAACGGTCTCAAGTGCGTGCTGCGTGGCGCTGTGGTTGGCCGCCGCCTCAGCAGATCTGGAAGACACGGCGTAACCCTCGAAGATGGGAACGTTAAGCTGGAGGCTGATCTTCTCATCGTCCGAGATTTCACGCGCACCGCTGTTAAGTGTCGAGCTGCGCCCAGCAGTTGCCACCAAATTGAGTGTTGGCAGGTGACCGGCACGTTGTCGATCGACCTCGCGACGCGCAATCTCCACCATCAGCCGCTGCTGCTGTACGGCGAGGTTGCCTTGTTCTGCTGCTGCTAGCCATTTCGAGAGATCGTTGGGTT
>NZ_JAGPBB010000007.1 GCF_018063565.1 Rhodoferax sp. | reverse complement strand
AGCTTGAAGGTCTGCAAACCCTCTGCGATACTCCTCCGACTCGGCTGTCCGCAGTGGCACGCTGAGTACCGTGTATCTCAGCTTGTCCGGGCTAAGAACTTACACCACGTCTTGGGACACAACCGCCAGTGCACCGAGGCTGAGCCATAGAGGCCGCTGTAAACATTGCTTGCGGCACCAGCCACAGCCAGGTTAAACCCCCAGCGGTGACGTGGGTCTGTGCCCAACGGGTCGGTGTAGCTCACAAAAACGCCAACTTCGCTGGTGCCGTCAATCGGCTGCATCCGACGCACGACAGTATCAGTTACATCATCTCTGCCCAGGCGAACGCCAAGGCTGGGGCCGGCACGCCAATGTGCGTCGTCCAGCATGTTGTAGGTCAGTTCGGTGCCCAACAACTGCAGATAGCGGTCGCCGTCGAGTTGCTTTCGCAGCATCGGTGCTAGGCCATTGGCATTGTGATTGGCGCCCCAGAATTCAGGCACTCGGCCCATCACGCCGCCGACAAGATTGATGCCGTCCGGAACTTGAACCAGCGACTCCATCGAGTTGCTGGCAAACGCCTGACTACCCAGTAGGCAAGTGATTGCTGCCCATCCCGATGTGTGACGAAACGCGACGGATATTGAAGTCATTCAATGCTCGCTGTCAATCCTGATTCTGGCCTGCGAAAAACACACTCCCCTTCCAGCAGCACTGATAACTCCGTTCATTTTGAGAGGTCAGCGCAGGTCGCCAAGAATCGATCGTTGCCTAAAAAGGCTTTAGCTGGTTGAGTATTTTTCCAATCGATTGAGACCAGAACAGGTACGGCACCCAAATTGGGCGGATACAGGCCCCGACACAGGTTGCACTTCTTAGCATCGGTGCGTCCGTCTAACACCAACCTCATAGAAAGTCTTTGGGCATGCAACTCAAACATACGATCCTGCTCGCCTCGATGGCGAGTTGTTTTGCAGGAACAGCTTTTGCGCAGGAAATACCTACCACGGTTACCTGGACTCTGGACGGTGCCGTCCAGGCCGTTGTTCAGCGCGATTCGTATTGGGGACTGGCGCAGCAGTTCGCGCCCACCGCCGGTTTTGGGAGCAGTTACAACTGGCTGGAGACCTATGTGAAGCCCGGTGTGCGGTTTGAGCGGCAGCTCGACCGAACGCTGAACCTCTATGGCGCGGCCTCGGTGGTGGCCTCGGGCACGCTGGGACAGGATTTGTTTTTGCAAGGCGACACCGGTCGCGTGCTACTGGAAGATGCCTATGTGGGTGTAAAAGGGGGCACCCCAGGTGAGTGGACCTATGACGTCTCAGTGGGCGCCCAGCCCTACTCCCTCGGCAGTGGTTTTTTACTCGGATCAGGGTCGGGTAATGGTTTTGAACGCGGCGCCGCGATAACCGCCCCACGGAGTGCCTGGCAAATGAGCGCTGTTGCCAAAGCGGGCGTCGGTGCCTGGAGAGGCGAAGCCTTCTACCTCGATGCCAACGAGTTGAAGTCGGGTGACAGCAAGACTAAACTGGTCGGGGCTCAACTGGTCTGGTCGCCCGATGCGAAGAACTCGGTGGGCCTGGCCCACATCAAGGTGACCTCGTCCGAGTCACCCTACCCCCAGGCGCCAGTCACGATCATTGAAAACGGCCGTGATGGCCTCAAAACCACCAACCTCCACTGGCGGTATGAGCCGACCTCCGGCGCATTAGCCGGCTTTTCGATGACCGGTGAGCTTGCGACCCAGTCTCATTCGAAACTGGACATGTCGGCCAAAGGCATGGGACTGGAATTTGCTTACCGGTTTGCCAGCCATCCATGGATGCCTCGATTGAGCTATTCGGCGCGCTATTACTCGGGCGATGACCCTGCTACCCCCCGCCTAGAGCGCTTCGACCCGCTGTTTTATGAGAGCTACCCAGATACCTGGTCATCCGGTGGCAATGGTTCTTTTGCCTTTTACAACTCCAATCTGGTGGTGCACCGCATTCGCGTTGACCTGGTGCTCAGCCCGCAGGACTTTGCCAACGTGAGCTACTGGAATGTGCGGGCAGCCGAGACCTTCAGTCCCATCCAGTACGGGCAGGCCGCAAGACTGGGGGTGGTAAACAACAGCCTGGGCATCGTCAGTGGTGTGCCCACCAAAGCATTGTCGCAAGAGTTGTATTTTGAGTACACCCGGGTACTGAATCCCAAATTGTTCCTGACCGCCGGCCTGGCGCTGGCGTTTGCACAAGACGGCATCAAAAAGATCACCCCCAACGGCACCAGCGCCTGGTCTGGCGGCCTGCTGATGCTGACCTACAAGTACTAACCCCTCACACAATTTTTTTAACGGAGAACCTATGAGCGAACTTTCAAACACCCCTGTTGCGCGCGACATCACCCCATTGGACCCGGCCTACTTTGTGCCAGGGCGTTTTGCCGGCAAAACCATTCTGATGACCGGTGCCTCTCGCGGCATTGGCAAAGCCACGGCTGTCCGCGCCGCGCGTGAAGGTGCAAATGTGGTGGTAGCCGACATTCTGGATGTTGACGGTGAACAAACCGTAGCTCAGATTGTGAAAGAAGGCGGCAAAGGCATTTTTGTCAAGATCGATGTGCGCAAGGATGCTGACAATGCACGCATGGTGGCCGAGACCGTTAAGGCCTATGGCCGGCTCGACCTGGTGCTCAATGGGGCCGGTGTCATGGACGGCGTGCCCCCGTCTGATCCGGTGGATGTCCCCAACCAAAAGAACCAGATATTTGCCTCCATCCATGAGGCCACTGACGAGTACTGGGATCACTGCTTTGACGTCAACGTCAAAGGCATGTTTTATTCCATGCGCCATGAGCTCAGGCAGATGTTGAAACAAAACGATGGTGGCGCCATCGTCAACATTGGCTCCATTGCGGGTCTGATTGGCCTGGCCGGCACACCGGCCTACAACGCCAGCAAATTTGCTGTGACCGGCTTGACGCGCAACGCCGCGATCGACTACGCACCCTACGGAATTCGCGTCAATTCAGTCAACATGGCCGGCACCGTCACGCCGATGACCGACGCAGCCTTCACCAAGGTTGTCACGCTGGAGACCGATCGCGCGCAGAACCCGGCGCTGTCCAAGATCCCCAACATGGGCATGTTCAAAACCTTAAGCCCGCTGGGTTACTGCGATTCCAAAAACCGCATGTCGTCGCCTGAAGAGCAGGCCGCAGTCATCTTGTTCCTGCTGTCACCTGAAGCGTCCAACATCACCGGTGCCGCCTGGGCCACCGATGGTGGTTGGACTGCCATTTGATCGTCACAACTGACCCTAGCACCTTGCCATCGCCATGACAGCAAACCAGCTCACTCGCCGCGCCTTTCATCGCACCAGCGCCACAGCACTTGCCGCACTGGCATGGCCGCCAGTCTATGCCACGCAAACCATTGGCAGCATGGCCACCGAGGCCACCCTGTGGGGCTATCCGATGGTGGACATGTATGCCATCCTGCATGGGCAGGCGCTTGACCCCAAGTCGTTCGACTACAAAGCCCCATTGAACGTGGTGGGCCACACGCGTACGGTGGCCACTCCGGAAGACACGGCGGTGATAGCCCCCAACGTGGACACGCCCTATTCACATGCCTGGCTGGACCTGCGCGGCGGGCCTGTGGTCATCACCGTGCCAACGTTCGAGCCGCATCGCTATGTGTCGCTGCAGTTGTTTGACCTGTACACCTGGATCATCGACTACGTAACGCCCCGCACCAACGGTAACTCAGGGGGCGACTTTCTGGTCACACCACCGGGATGGACCGGCTCCGTGCCACCTGGCATTCGTAAGGTGTTCCAGTCCACCACGTTGCTCGCACTGGGCATGTTTCGCACACAGTTGCTTGGGGCCGACGACCTGCCCAATGTTCACGCAATTCAGGACAAGATGCGCGTCCGTACCCTACCCGAGTACTTGGGCCAGGCCAAGCCCGCTACGTTGCCCTTACCAACTTTGGTGAACCCTCTGAATTTGCGGCAAAAACCCACCGACCCAGCCTTTTTTGACGTCCTGAACTGGATGCTCAACTTCATGCCTGTGCTCGACGACGAGCAGGATCTGCGCCAACGCCTGCAAAAGTTTGGTGTAGCACCCGGTCAAACCTTTACTGGCCAAAACGCAGTCGACTTGCCCCAAGTCATGCAAGGCATGGGCGCAGCCCTCAAAGCCATGGGCGAGCGCGCCCGCTTGGTGCGCTCGTCAGCCGAGTTGTTTGGCTCACGCGCTTATCTCAAGCAGGACTACCTGATTCGCGCCGTGGGTGCCATGCTGGGCATTCTGGGCAATGCCGCCGAAGAGTACCTGGGCGTTGGCTACGCCACCGATGCCACCGGCCAGCCGTTCAAGGGACAACACCGCTACCGCATTCGTTTTGCCCCGGGTCAGTTGCCACCAGTCGATGCATTCTGGTCGCTGACGGTCTATACCGAAGCTCGGCTGCTCTACGCCAATGTGCTCAAGCGTTACGTGATCAACACCGTGTCTCTACCCAGCCTGGTCAAGGATTCAGATGGTGGTTTTACCTTGTATGTGCAAAACGAATCGCCCGGTGCGGCGCTGCAAGCAAACTGGCTGCCGGTGCCGTCCGGGGTGTTCGGCTTGACCTTTCGGACCTATTTGCCGCGTGCCGAGATTCGTGACGGACGCTGGCGCGCGCCACCGGTGGTGCGGGTCTAGGTTGCGTCCTGATGCCGTGCAGAACCTGATTTTGTAATCTTTTATGCATCAAATTGGCCTCTAGCCCTTATTAAACAAACGAAAGTAGCTATATATTAAATAGTGATGACATTTACCATCCCCTTAACCCGCACCCTGGAAACCTTCCATGAAATTTCAAAAACTAATGCTTCCCGTGGTCTTGTCGCTGCTGTTCGGCGCTGCCGCGCCACCCATGGCCACTGCAGCGCAGGACATTGCCGGGTTGAGCGTGAATGCCGCCACACCGCTTGAGCGACGCATCGACGAGGCGTTTTTAGAGGCGTTTCCGTTGTATGAAATGGCAAGAACACGCTACAACTCGGTAGTGCACCCGCTCAATCCATCTCCACTGTTGCCCAATGGCACACCAGTCAACCGCCGCGCCCTAATTGATCACACTTCGCGTGGTGTAACTACGCCCAACAACGACACCCTGTACTCCGCCAGTTGGCTGGATCTGCACTACACGCCGGTGCGTATTCAATTGCCCAAGGTGGATGCCGGGCGCTACTGGTCTTTGGCCTTGCTGGACATTTTCACCAACAACTTTGCCATTCTGGGCAGCCGCACTGATGGCGATGGCCCGCTGGATGTGACCGTGGTTGGTCCAAACTGGCAGGGTGCCACCCCTGCCGGGCGGGTCGTGCGTGCGCCCAGCAACGACGTGCAGTTTTTGGTGCGTACGCTGGTCAACTCAGCAGCCGATGCCAGCACCGTGCACCGCTTGCAGGACGGTATCAAGATCACGCCGGTCGTTGCAGCCGCTGGCCTGTTGCCGCAATGGGTGGTGCCGAGCAGTTCGACCGACCCGGTCAATTTCCTGGCGGTGGTTAACGAAATGTTGTCACGCAACCCCCCGCCTTCCACCGAAGCACCGCATTTCAAAGACTGGGTTGATTTGGGTCTAGGGCATGGAGCCGACGCATTTGTGCGCACCAGCCCAGAGGTTCAGGCCGCTTGGCGCCAGCGCCTGCCGGTGTTGCATGACTTTTTGAAGCAGGGCCTGCAATACGGTGCGCGTCTGGTCAATGGCTGGAGCATCCCGTCGCCCCTGGTTGGCAACTTTGGCACCGACTACGCTTTGCGCGCCACGGTGGCGTTTGGTGCGCTGAGTGCGCTGGATGCCAGCGAGGCAGTCTATCTGAACCTGGAATCCGACCCCAGCGGTGCCCCGCTGGATGGCCGCAAGCCCTGGAAACTGGTGGTTCCACCGATCCAGGCAAAAGCCTTCTGGTCACTGTCAATGTACGAAAAAGAGAGCGACGGACGCTTGTTTTTTGCCGCTAATCCACTGAATCGCTACACGATTGGTGATCGCACCGAGGGTATCCAAAAGGGTGCCGACGGCAACATCGAATTGTTGCTACAGCACCAGCCACCTGCCGACACCCGTAACTGGCTGCCTACGCCGGCAGGCCCTTATGCCATCACCCTTCGCGCTTACTTGCCCAGCGATGCCATGCGCCGGGGTGAGGCACCGCTGCCAAAGATAGTGCCAGCGAATTAGTCTCTTTTTCCATTTCCAACCCGCTTACGCCAGAAAGTCCCAGCCCATGAAACTTGTCTCCCACATGCTGCTTGCGTCAGCAGTCGCACTGCCAGCATTGTTCACAACCTCGGTTGTTGCCCAAGAGTCGCGCGGAGTTAACCCGGCTGATATTGACAGCCGCTTTGATGTCATCACCAAACGCGTTCGGCTCGACGGCGGTGGCAACACCGATGTACTGACCTTCAAGTACGACTACAAGCTGAATCAGGAATGGGGGCTCAATTTTGAACTTCCGGCTTACACCAAGGTGGCCGTTCCCGGGTTCTCGGCATCTGGGACCGGCGACTTCTTTGCACGGGCGCGGTGGATCGTGCCGGCTGGTGCTTGGATATACGGGGCTTCCTTCGAGGCCGTGTTACCAACGGCGACGGATGATGCACTGGGAACGGGGCGTGGTCAGCTCAATTTTGGTGCCTTAGCTGTCAAGCCTGTGTCGCAAAGCTTTATTTTTGCGCTCGTGGCCAAGCAGACCACCTCGGTGGGCGGCGATTCGGAACGGGCTGGTTTCAGCAATACCGAAGTTCGCTTTATTCCTGTTTTCATTTTGCCAGCGGGCTGGGCGATCACCGGCGAAGCGCGTCATGTCTGGGAACACCGCACCAACACGAACTGGCAGCGTCTTGAAGGGACTGTCAACAAGCAGTTCGATCTCCATTGGGCAGGTTCGGTCAGCTATTCACGCGATTTCGGCGACAAAAAGGACCGTGGCGCAATTTCTGCTGCGGTGAAGTATTTCTTTTAAAGTCGGCATCAGGTCGTCGCAGCCATCGCATCGAGGTCAAAACCGGCCAACAGAGCCAGTCTGCGATGGCCACTTTCCCTTGCTGGCAATTCATTTTTTCGACTGTCAATGTTGATCTGCCTTTATCGCTCTAGCTGCAAGATGTCAGATCGGTCAGTTGCCAAAGCCGTATCGTCAAACGGGTTGACCGACGAGCAATGGTAAAGACTTTTTTTTTGATGGCAAGCTTGGTCGTGATGTCTATAAGTGGGTGTACAGGTCTACCCATCGTACGCGACAAGCTTTCCAGCGTGCGATTGGCCGACACAAGCATGACCCGCTTGGGGCGCGCGGTGATGCAAGCCCAAAGTAACCAAGATCATCCATCTGGTGTCCAAGCGCTGAGCGACCCGCATGGCGCCTATGCAGCGCGAGTTTTGCTCATGCGAGAGGCCGAGCGTTCATTGGATATCCAGTACTACATCTGGCATGCTGACACCACGGGCTATCTGCTACTAGAAGAGGTTTGGCGTGCGGCTCAGCGCGGGGTACGTGTACGCCTGTTGCTGGACGACAACGGCATTGCAGGGCTTGATCAGGATCTGGCGGCGCTGGACAGCCATGCCAACATCGAGGTCCGACTGTTCAATCCGTTTTTGCAGCGCCAGTTCAAGTTCTTGGGGTACCTGACGGATTTCAGCCGCCTGAACCGCCGCATGCACAACAAGTCGCTCACCGCCGATGTTCAGGCAACGATTGTGGGTGGACGAAACATGGGTGATGTTTATTTTGGTGCCCACCCGCGGATGACTTTTGCTGACCTGGATGTGTTGGCGGTGGGTGCTATTGCCAGTGAAGTAGCCTCTGCGTTCGATGGCTACTGGAACAGTCCGTTGGCTTATCCGGTGGGGGACATAGTGGGGAGTGTGGCACTGGACGCAACGCGCAAACTCGAAGAAAAGTTTGCCAGTGTGCGGTCCTCGCCTGAGGCCATGGCATATCACGAAGCGGTTCGCCACGAGGTATCACTGGCATATCAATTGACGCAGACACCCGTGCTCGAATGGGTTCCAGTGCAGTTGGTTTGCGATCCTCCGTCCAAGGCGCTGCGGCGTGGCGAGGAATCCGCCTATTTGCCAGCACAAATTGCCCAGGCCATTGGCCAGCCCAAGAAAACACTGGATCTTGTGTCGCCGTATTTTGTGCCGGGTGATGGCGGTGTAGAACAGTTGGGTCAGTTTCCAGCAACTGGCATCAAGCTGCGCATTGTGACCAATTCGCTGGCTTCCAATGACGTGTCCGCCGTGCATTCCGGTTACGCAAAACACCGGCTGGCCTTGCTGCGCAGTGGTGCCAGCCTGTTTGAACTCATTCCCGAGGCGCAAGCCGCGCAAACCAAACGCAAATGGTCGCTGTCCAGTCTGGCGGGATCATCCTGGTCCAGTTTGCACAGCAAAACGATCGCAGTTGACGGCCAGCGCGTTTTTGTCGGCTCCTTCAATCTGGATCCCAGGTCGGTCAGGCTGAACACAGAAATGGGGCTGGTCATTCAAAGCCACCGGCTTGCGGATGCGGTGTCAGCCGGGCTGGATGCGCAACTTATTTCTTCTGCTTACCAGGTGCAGTTGGCCGCCGATGGAGAATCCATCCAGTGGATCGAGCAGACACCGCAAGGACCGGTGCGCTATGAGGCCGAGCCCAAAGCCAGCTTCATGCGCCGCCTGACAGTTATGCTGATGACTTTATTGCCAATCGACTGGCTGCTGTAGGCTTTGCCAGTCACGCAGCGAATTGCCGTATTCGGGTTGGCCAAGACCGCCGGTACGGTCCAGGCGCTACACGGCGTCAGTGCACCAGATTACTCTGGTTTGCGGATTGATTCACGCCCATGTCGATCGTTCAGGCGACCCAAATCGGTGTCGAGCATGCGCAGGAGTTTATCGACAGCGCCACTAAACGCCTGCGCAAACTTGTCTGCTTCGTCGGTCACCGACACGGGCTGACGCCCTGCCAGTCGAGCTTCGATCCGGCAACGTTTGTCATTGTTCCCCTGCTTACTGCCATCCAGGTCGGCAAGATGAACTTCAATGCGGGTTAAGTCGTCGCCAAATCGATTCAAGCGAGTCGTTATCTCTTGCGTCATCCATTTAGAAAGAGACTCACCACCTGCCATGTTGTTGTCTGTGTTGATTTGTACTTGCATAGATCTATTTTTCCTTTGTTGAAACTGAAGAGTCGCTGGGGTCTGGGACTCAGTGTTTGTGCGACATCTGCGGTCAACGCTGCTAGAGCAGCAGCGTTGAAACGTTTGGTTTTCAAAATATCTTGTCTTCTGAAAGAACCATCGAAAATCTGCCGTGCAGACCTGCAAGAGTATGCTGAATTACTTGGTGCCGGCCGTCAGCGACCCGCCAGCCTGACGTGGTGGGAACTGTTTGAAGCTTGCCAAATGCGCGCCTATTGCGTCATATACCTGCCCTCCCCATGCCACCCCTAACTGCATGGAGATGTCGTCGGCCTTCTGGTCGCCACGCTGCTCGAACGGGTCCATGCGCAGGTTGAAAATTTTGGCGGATGGCCGCTGGTAGTCGAAAAAACCGTCGCGCACCTTCAGGTGAGACTTCCAGTGGCCAATTCGAATCGCCGTCAAGTCGTTCTCGTTGTAGTAGTACACCACATTGCGTTTGGATGGCGCACCTCCGGTCCAGTGGTCCAGGTTGTTCACACCATCGATGTGCACCTTGTGCGTTTCACGAAGCTTGGCCGCCACGTCACCCGCACCGCCTGCTGCTGCCAGCGTGCTGAACATGTCCTCAAAGGTCTGGATGCCATTGGACACCTTGCCAGGTGCAATCTTGCCCGGCCAGCGCACCAGCATTGGCACGCGCACGCCGCCCTCCCAGGTGGTGGCTTTTTCACCCCGGAACGGTGTGGTGCCGCCATCGGGCCACCACGCCGCCATGGCACCGTTATCGGTGGTGTAAACCACGATGGTGTTGTTGGCAACCTTCAAATCGTCTAGCAGCTTGAGCATTTCGCCCACCTGGCCATCGTGCTCCATCATGCCACTGCCATACACATCCAACGAGGACGAATAGGGAGTAGCCAGATTGCGCGATGCAGGCTTGAGATGGGTGTATACATGCATGCGGCTGGTGTTGAGCCAGGTGAAAAAGGGCTTGCCGTCCTTCACCGAACGCTGGATGAAGTCTTTGGCGCGGGCACCAAACTCCTCGTCAACCGTCTCCATGCGTTTGCGCGTCAGTGGTCCGGTATCTTTGCAAGCCTGTTTGCCAACAGGGCCAAATCGAGCATCGTCGGTGGGGTCATCCTTCTGGGTGGCAACACAATCCAGCACACCACGAGGCTTGTAGCGCTGATCAAACCCTGGGGTTTTGGGCCACTCGGGCAACTCGGGCTCTTCCTCGGTATTGAGGTGGTACAGGTTGCCAAAAAATTCATCAAAGCCGTGCACCGTGGGCAGATGGCTGTTGCGATCACCCAGATGGTTTTTGCCGAACTGCGCAGTGCGGTAACCCTGCTCTTTCAGCACCTCGGCCAGGGTCGGATCACGTGCGTCCAGGCCGATCTTCGAACCTGCCATACCCACTGTCGTGAGACCGGTGCGGATCGGCAATTGACCCGTGATAAAAGCAGCCCGACCCGGTGTGCTGGTCGGATGCGAATACTGGTCGGTAAACAGAATGCCTTCGCGCGCAATGCGGTCGATGTTCGGCGTGGGCACCATCATGCCGTGGCTGTAAGCACCCACGTTGGTGATGCCCACGTCGTCTGACATGATGACCAGAATATTCGGGCGCTGGCTTTGCGCCAGCACGGAGCCGGCCAGCGTGGCGGCAACGGCGGCCGCCAGCAAATGTTTTCTCGTGGGTAGGCGGGTCAATCGCATAGATTCTCCTTCGGGGGGTTAGCGGCCAAGGCGTTGCCTGATCAACGGCATATCGCGCTCAACCTGGGAATAAAAACGTTTCAGGGCTTCACACAGGTAATTCAGGCCGGGTTCACCATCAGGCGTGCTGAGCAAGCGGTTTTTGGGGCACTCGCCCCAGCACAATTGCAGCGAGGGGCACTGTCGGCAGTAGCCGGGCAGCCGGTCATGCTTGTCCAGGCCAAAAGCCACTTGTTTTTGCGAAAAAGCCAGGTCACCCTGGTGGGTGTCGCGAATGTTGCCGAGCCGGTGTTGCTGATATACAAAATGGTCGCAGGAATACAGGCTGCCGTCTTGTTCCAGCGCCAGTGCCTTGCCGCAGACAGGGGCTGACACACACATTTGCGCCGGCAACCCCAGCGACTGCGCCACGGCTGTTTCAAAGACATTTACCTGGATGCGGCCAAAATCGTGCGCCAGCCAGTGATCCCACAGGGTGCACAAAAAATCGCCATAGTCGCGCGCGTCCACCGACCAGTCGGTCACGATGGCCAGGGGTTTCCCGGGTCGGGTGCGTGCGCTCCCCACGCGGGGCATTTGTGACACATCGCGCAGTTCAGGTGGGTGCTCACGAAAAGCTTTTGGTTCGACACAAGGCGTGAACTGCACTTGGTAACTGCCCGCTACAGACGTTAGTTGCTGCCAGACTTCAAGCGGTTTGCGTGCCACGTCACGGTTAACTACACATAGCAGGGCAAAGGGTACTTTAGCTCTCTCAAGCAAGCTGGCCGAACGCAAAACGCTATCAAAACTGGGGGTGCCACCGGCAGTCCGGCGATGCCGGTCGTGCAACTCGCGTGGGCCGTCCAGACTCAGGCCAACCAGGAAATCATGGCGCTTCAAAAACCCCACCCAGGCCTCATTGAGCAGCACACCGTTGGTTTGCAAGTCGTTGTGAATGCGCTGGCCAGACTTTTGGTACCTGGTTTGCAGTTCAACCACGCGCTCAAAGAACGGCAGACCGGCGATGGTGGGTTCGCCCCCTTGCCAGGAAAACACCACCTCATCGCCCGTTTGCGCCTCGATGTACTGGCGAATGTGCTGCTCCAGCAGGTCGGCTGCCATGCGTGCGTTGGCGGTATGACCCAGCAACTCGGTCTTGTGCAGGTAAAAGCAGTATGAACAGTCGAGGTTGCACAGCGCACCGACGGGCTTGACCATGGTGTGAAAGCGGTAATGCCTGCCAGACGGCAAGGCAGGCAGGCGGAGCGGGGGGTGTATCACGGTGCTGTGAACACGGCTCAAACGCGCGCCCACAATTCCACCCGTGCTCTGCGATTGGCGTGTGGCGGTGTTCTGTGCCAAAAAATGACGCGATCGATTAGGCGGCGCTCACCCGGTAAACCGATCACCCGGGTCGCACCGCCGCGCGGAATCAACTGGCGTACCTCAACCTCACGACGTTCACCATTGCCAAACTGGATCTGCACATTGAGGAACTCAACCGGCGCCTCAAAAACCCGCAGCCGGATTGCGGAGTAGGCGGCGAGACGATTGACCCGAATCTGATCCCGGTCGACCCGCCTGCCCGCTGCGACCTCGCCAAGCAGACGCCACCCGCGTCCGGGGCGGCCACCGATGCGGAAGCCGTCATCGTCGTTCTGAGCCAAAGCGGGCTTTGGGATCCAGTTCGCGATCACACAACCAGTTGTGCATAGGCCAAGCATTACTTGGCGTCGGGATAAAGTGGGTTTTGAACTCAGTGTCATCAAAAGGTGCGGTCAATACTTAGGGGCCAAAGTCGGGTTTGACGGTCTCGGCTGAAAGCCAAAAGCCCAATCGTTTCAAGATTCATGAATGTGCACTGCGAAGACATCGATACCGAGGGTGCATGCCCATTCTGGGCGCCGACTTGCACCGCTTCCACCCAAAATGGGTTCCAATGCCATCAACGACTTAACTCATCCTTGCCAGAAACCCTCAACAAATAGGTAAATCCATGCACGACAAACCTGTTCCGGGACCGATGCCAACCAGCAACTTTCAGCGTGTACCTGAACTGCGCAAGCTCAAAAATTATGAGAATGCATACAACAGAGCCTTTGGCATCGTTGCTTTTGCAACCAACCGCTATTTGATCGACCACATGCTGAGGGTTGGAAGGATGCTGACGGACAACGACTTTGAAGCGATGGTGATTTGGGGCGTGCTGGCTCACCAAGGGATTGCACACTTGATGCCCCCAGGGTTGCTACCCAGTTCTATCTTGAGTGAAAACGGACGCGTCTCTAATGATGTTGAGTTGGCGAGGCCCTTGCTTCTGCGCGATATCGCCGAAATTACTGGTATTCCGCGTGAAACCGCCCGACGCAAGCTCGCACAGCTCGCTGAAAAAAAGTTGGTACACAAAACTGCGCTAGGCTGGGTGATTGTCGGAGACCGCTTGGAACCCGAGTTGCGTGATTTCACTCGCGAAAGCGTGACTCGTTTGTTGGCAGTTGCTGACGAAATTCTGACAGCTCTGCGCGACGCCGACACCCTGTCTTACAAAATCACCTAGCGCACCCTCAGCAAGTAAGTCGTCCCCCACAACTACGTGAATGTACGCCTGAAGCGGGCACCATTGTTAGCGCCAAAACCGGTATCGGCGATTGCCAGTCGGCACTAGGACAATGTACTTGTAGAGCGCAGACCGCTGGTGTCACCTCGGTCATTTCCGAATGCGTTCCAAAGATGCATAGGATGCGCTGCGCCCATTTTGGGTGGTTGAGGGGCGGCAACGCAGTGGCCGCGTGATAGAGTGAATTTGGTAGCCATGCTGGATGGCTGATGACACCGACACCTATGCCCAAGAATCCCTTTTATGCTCCGCCACGCTTTGTTCGAAAATGGCTCGACCGAGTCCGTCGCTGCCTTCTGGTTGCAGGCGCAACGTTTGCCGCAACGCACGCGGCAGCCTATCCGGCGCATACACGGGCCGAGGTTTACTTGCGCGCCGGCCCAGACACCGACTTTCCGATCGTGCATGTGCTCAGCCCACGTACTTCGCTTGAGGTACTGGGTTGCCAGCAAGACTACCAATGGTGCGATGTTCGGACTGGCGTGGGGCGTGGCTGGGTCAGTGCAGATTATCTTGTTGCCACCTATGACAACCGGGAAGTGAATGTCGCTCAAACTGGCGCGGCGATTGGACTGCCGGTGCTGGCGTTCCTGGTGGGTGCTTACTGGGCAGATCATTACTTTGACCGACCTTGGTATGGACGGCATCCACACTGGAACAACTGGCATTACCGGCCTCGGCCACCGGGCTGGCGTCCGCCACCTCGACCACCGGCATGGCGACCGCCACCGCCGCGGCCCCCCGTTGTAGCACCCGGGGTTCGTCCACCTCACGGTGGCGCAGCACCTCGACCGCCCGGTGGGGGTCGGCCACCAGGCATGCGCCCCGGCGTGCGTCCACCCCCTGGCGGAGTCGGGTCGCGACCACCACCTGGAACGAATCGCCCGGTGCGTCCTTTGCCGCCCCGACCGGTTCGAAATTAGCATTCCCAACCCAAGTTGAACTCGCTTTAAGTTGAGTGGCACTTACTTTAGGTTTCAGTGTTGACCATGTACCTTGATTTTCTGGCGAGCGATGGCGCGCGGGAGCTTTAATCAAGTGTAGGGTTTGGGCCGTCGTTTTCTCATGCGTGGCTCAATGCATCCAGGCTGGTTGCCAACCCTGCATTTGGCGATCAGCTTGAACCATAGCGGGTAGTCCTGCTTAGCCGATAAATCTCGCGAACCCCACTCGCTCTAAAGTTGTACGGTGTGCTTGAAACTTAAGTCACGTGGGTCTACGGCTGCATTGCAAGCAGCCTGCGCCATGAGCAGACGGATCACGTTGTAGGCCAACAAGTGAACCCGTCACCCAGGCGCTGTGACGTCCAATTGGTCGTTGTACCTCCCTGCCCAGTCAATTTGATCTCGGTCCGAGCACTTGTGGCGTTGTTTGGCCCCTGGAAATCACCTAGAGCGCACGACGCGATCGTCCGTCTTGCCGAAAGTTCTCCCTAGCGCTGGAAGCAAGCGGCCAAACGTACGCCCATTTTGGGTGGATCGGTCCTCCCTTGTGGAATCCGTGCCCCAGAATACAGCCGGCTTGAACTCTGCGACGCATTCGCTCCGCAGACCAACTAACGCGCTCACATCAATATGTTTCAGACCTCCGCCCAAATTTTTCGCATTACTCTGATCGCCACCGCCGCCGCATTCGGTGCCTCTGCTGCAGTCGCAGACCCGTATGTCGGCATCCAGTACAAGCGCCTGACCGGTGAGCGAAGCACGCTCGACTACTCCACCAGCCAGATCAACGCGCTTTTCGGCTACGAGTTCCTGAACAGCGGCGGGCTGTCCCATTCCGTCGAGTACACAGGACCGATCAGCTCAAGTACTGGTCAGATCGGCAAGTACAACGTCGAGACGACCATATTCTCGATTGGCTACAAGTTGATCTACAACGGGTGGTACGGCCGGATCGCCTACGCGAAACTCGACCGGGACGATCGAGACCTGGAGCTCACCAGCGACCGTGCCGTGGGAGCGTCCTTGGGGTACGAATACGTAATCAAACCCAATGTTTCGCTGCATCTGTCTTACGAAGTCCTGCGGAACTCCAACCTGAAGCTTTCCGGCTTCAGCTTCGGCTCGGTTTTCCGCTTCTAGGGTACATCGGCAATGCTTCGGCCGTGCAACCGATTGCCCAGCCCAATGAAATCCCGGTGGAGTGCGGCGTGATGGTGTTTCAGAACAACCAGTTTGAGGTCACGCGCATGGCGCCCAAGCGGACCATCAGCCAAATACCGTTTCCAGTCTGGATGGAGTTGGCCAAGGCTACGCCTCGCCGTGCATCTGAGTTGGACTGCAATCAAATGGGTTTCACGCTGGTCGATTCGACCACATGGTTGCCAGACAAACCCCATAATCTCGGCTCCCCCAACAACCCTGAGGAGTGATGATCTTGAACATCAATAAAGCCGTCGACAAAGCGTTCGAGTCCAAGTCGTTGAAAGAAATCGCCGATGCCCCGGTGGATGCCTTAGAAGGCGTGTCAGCGGGTGATGCTGAATTGCTGGCAAAGGCGTTCGGCATCAAAACCATTCGTGATCTGGGCACTAACAAGTACTTCCTGACAGCTCAGGCGATTTCTGCTCTCGCTGGTAAAGAAGAGTAGTTGTCGGTCGGACACCATCGCAGTTGCAGAAAGATGCGAGATCGAGGGGGTTCAGGCCAGAGCGCACAGGATCAGCTGGGCGCGGCTTCTCAAGCGTGTCTTCGACATCGACATGCAGCACTGCCCGAACTGCGGCTCTGGGCATCTGACGATCATCGCGGCCATCCTTAAGTGGCCGATGATCGAGAAGATCCTCACCCACCTGAGCCTGGATCCGCAGCCGCCGACCAGAGGCTGCGCGCGAGGCGGGGCAAAGCTTTGCCACCTGAGCTTCGCCTACCGTCTCAACCACCTCGCCCCAGTCCCCCAGCCTGCGCTGCCAGCGAAGCCAGGATGGTCCGGCATCGTGCCCATGGGTTCAGGTTTAACCCTAGAACCAAGGCCCAGCGAGCCCCAAGCGAACCGTCAGGGGCACGCCGAATCACGACAAGACAACGTCGCAGCCGTTAGTTCCAAGCTCTCCAGGCAGATATCGGCCGGCCACCTATGCGTCAGCCGGGCTTTCCAGAAACCGTTTGAAATTCCTAAGCGCCGGAGCTGCCGTGCAGACTCGCCATTAAACTATGCCACCCGGGCTCCACAACCCCGTTCGAATGGCCACGCAAAACAACACGCTGTACGCTGACTGTCCCTACCTGCACCATGACCCCAGGCTTGGTAGAAGCGTCCTAGCCAAACAACGCAATGACGGGTTCCGCGTGCTGGCCCGGCTGGTCAGCATCAATGGGCCCGCGGAGGTCGGGGAAGATGAACGGCGCCCGGAAGGCGCGGCACAGACGATCAGTGTCACGTTCGAAGTGGTCGGCGCGGACTGGGCGACGGACTGGTTGAAGCTGTCCTACCGGGACTGGATCAGCGACGTCAAGGGCAAGGCCACCAACAGTCAGTTCACTTTGGGCAACGCACCGCTCGGGCGCTTCACGTACCAACCCAGCGAGATGCCTTGGCACATGATGCTGCTGAACGCCTCGCTGGGCGGCGGCCTAGCCACTCCCGATGACGCGCTGCGCCGCTGGCGGCAAGGCATCACGTCGGACTGGTTCCAGGCGCGGGTCACCGTGGGCAAGATGGCTCACATCCTGTTTTGCCGTGTCACCTACTTCGCCTCGATCTTCGACGCAGGCATCCCCGCCACGATAGACGCCGTGAAGGCCTTGTCCAAGGCATCCCTCGCCAAGGCCGGCCGACGATTCAGGATGCCGGCCATCCTCAAGCAATCTACCCAGCTGGCCAGCGCGCGGCTGACCCGGCGCGGGCTGTGGGCGGAGCACCTCGCGGTGTACGACGTCGGCCAGGGCGCCGCCCAGGCGCTCGTGCGGCTGGACCCGCCCCACGCCACGCCAGAGCTTTACATCGACATGGGCTGCGGCAGGAACCACGTCCTGGACGTGGCACTGCAGACGCTGAGGTTCTGCACCAGCGCGTCTCCGCCGGTCATCCTGAGCCATGCCGACGAGGACCACTGGTGCGGCGCCATCACGAAGGCTATGGCCACCGCGGGCTACCCCGCGCACGGGCTGGAATGGACGGCGCCGTCCACGACAGGCAGCGCAGCCTTCATGGCGTTCGCACACACGGTGTGGTCCCAAGGCGGCAGAGTCCGCACGCTCGACCTGACCGGCGTGCCACCCGGCACCATCACCGCCCCGACGAAGACCGGTAGTCTGCTGATCGCCCAGGGCACGAGCAAGCAATTCAACCACTCCGGCCTCATCGTCGCCGTGGCCCGCCAGGACAACGAGCGTTACTGGCTGCTGCCCGGCGACTGCGACTACCACTTCTTCCCCGCCACGCTCAAATCCATGGCGACCACGTCTTGCTGCGTGGCCCTCACGGCCTTCCACCACGGGGCTGAACCGAATACACCGACGGCCGTTCCCCATGCAGTGGGCGACGACTACCGGCGCCTCGTCTACTCTTTCGGCTGCGGGAATGAACACGGGCATCCGACGCTCTGCGCAGCAACCAGGCACGAGGCGGCCGGATGGACGCACGACGCCACCTGGCTCGTGGCACCGGGCGTGGCGCTACCGGGTGCGGGCTCATGCGCCCGGGCCACTGCATGGACACCGGCCGCGCATCCACCCTACCAGCATGCCGGTGGCATACTCATCGGCTGGTCCGCGGCGCCGCTGCTTCCACAAGCGGCGGTCTGCTGCGCCGTCGGATGCGCCGCGGCCGTACCGGCCCAGGTGTGAGCCCGTCCGCCGGCATCGCCTCCCGGTCTGCCTTCGACAGCGCTTCGAGGCGTTGCCGCGACTTGTCGTTCTCGCCACCGTGCTACAGGATGGCCTTGGTCATCGTGAAGCGGCTTCCGATGAGTTGGTGCGCCAGCAGTCGTTCGAGCCTGGAATTGGGCGGAACGAGACTGAGTAATCGCTTACGGAAGTGCACCGGCCGGTCAACGGCCTAGTCGCTGAACGACTGCTGACGGTCGATGCCGCCACTCGGAAGGTGGCGAGCGAGTGACCGGGATCAGCCTACTGGAGCCAACCAACTTTCCAGGATGCCGACCGTCAAAAATGAACGTTGGCAGCCTACCTACATGCAGCAAATTCAACCGATACAAATTTATCCTAACCGCGAAGAACTTTGACAGACACCGGCCCAAGGGTGCTGTAGAGAGTCCAGAGTTTCTCGTTGATCATCCCAGCTTTCAGCGAGACAAGCTCGAGCCAACTGCTCCAACGTTCTGCCACCATGTCCATCAGTCAAACAAAACTCCGCAATTTTTGGTGCCAATCGACTTAGCTGTGAAGTGCGGGTTACCTGACCTCGATCCAAGCCCTCTGCAACAGCAATTTCCGCTAGGGATCGGTACTTGCCCTCATCGAGTAGCCACTGCCAGTAATGTGCCAGCCCTAGCGCCCGTATCACCGGGCTGTCCTTGACTTGCTTGAGCGCACGTCGTTCCACGACCGCTTCCTTCTCAAAATGCTCTGGCGCATCGATTGGCGTAATGACTTGCCTGCGGACACCTCGCTTGACCAATGTCCAGGGAATGAACGTCTCCATCTGCACGCCACCTGCTGGCACCGGAACTTGGTAGGTGACAGCTTCACCAGTCAATACTCCCTTGTCTTTTCTTGCCATGCTGGTTCCTACTTGAAGGCGTCGATGATGGCGCGCTGAGCCTGCCAGTCCACCGGCAGGCGATTTCGCTGAAACCACATCAAGGTCAGCCGCCGCGGTTGATGCCCACACATCAATTGCGTGATGATGTCGGGTGCTAGCAATGTGAGGCGCAACAATTCATTCACTACCGAGGGGTGTAGGCATTCGCGTCTGGCGATCTCCGAGCCACTTTTCATGACACCAGCATCCAGCAGGCTGTTCCAGTAAAAGGCACGACTTAAACCGACCAAGAAAGTCGAGTCAGGCGCGACGGCACTTGTGGTGCCTAGCAACCGCACACCCCGTCTGGAAAATGTCAGTGGCACAAAGGTACAGAGGTTAGCGTTCATGGCGTCTCCATGGCCACCAATTCCGCACCAATGCCCTTTGCCCCGAACTCGATGATCAGGTCCTTCCAACCCAGGGCATGCCATTTCACCTTCAACCCACCTGCGACTAGATCAATCCGTTCGATCATCAACTTGACGATTCTGATGCACTCAACTTGGTGCAGTTGCTCCCAAGCCATACCGAGCTGGTGAAGGTTCATCACAATCACATCCTCTTTGATCTGAATCCGCTGCAATTCAAGAGATTTACATACCGCGTTGATGGCTTCCGGACTGGACAACACAGTTTTGATCTGATTGACAGTCGCAGCCTCCACCTCCTCAGCCGGAATACGTGTGTGGGTTTTGCCCGCTGCTCCGAATCGCATCTCAGCCTTGGAGACGTAATAGCGGTACTTGTATTTATTTTTGCTGGCATAGGTCGGGTACATCGGATCACCAGTTGGATCAAACAGCAGACCGCGCAGCAATGCGTCTGTACTTTCGCGTGTCTGGGTTTCCACTGATCTCACATGCGGATCGCATGCCAGGACTTCATGCACCCTCCCCCACAGTCCGTGGTCAATGATGGGCTCGTGTGCGCCGGCAAACCAACTGCCCTTGTGCGACAACTCGCCCAAATAGATGCGATTGCGCAGCAACTTGTACAGGTACTTGCGGTCCATCTTGTTGCCGCTGCGCACCTGACCATCTTGGGTGGTCCAGGCTTTGGTAGTGATGCCCTCGCTGGCCAAACCCTGCGCGATGCGAGTGGGTGAGCCAATGGTGAGCATCTCGGCAAAGATGCGCCGAACCAGTTCAGCCTCGATCTCATTGACTACCAGCAGTCGATTAACCACGTCATATCCCAGTGGCGGCACGCCACCCATCCAAAGCCCCTTGCGTTTGCTGGCGGCAATCTTGTCGCGAATTCGCTCGCCGGTGACCTCACGCTCAAACTGGGCGAAAGACAGCAGCACGTTGAGCATCAAGCGGCCCATGGACGTGGTGGTGTTGAACTGCTGCGTGACCGACACAAACGAGACACCCTGTCGCTCGAAAACTTCGACCATTTTGGAGAAATCCGCCAAGCTGCGGGTCAGGCGGTCAATTTTGTAAACAACCACAATGTCGACTTGGCCACGCTCAATGTCAGCCATCAGGCGTTTGAGTCCCGGGCGCTCGGTATTTCCACCAGAGAACCCGGGGTCGTCGTAGTCATCCACCACCGGTATCCAACCTTCGGAGCGTTGACTGGTCACGTAAGCGTGGCCAGCCTCTTTTTGGGCATCGATCGAGTTGAACTCCTGTTCGAGTCGCTCGTCGCTTGATACGCGGCAATACACAGCGCAGCGTTTGCGCGCCTTCGATGATGAATCGTGGGTGGTGGTACTCACTCAGCGTCCTTGCGATTGGATCGAAGGCCAAAAAACAGTGGTCCAGACCAGGGGGTGCCAGATATGTGCCTGGCAACAGCTGACAGGCTCTTATACAACCTGCCCTCATATTCAAAGCGACCTTCAGCAGTCACGGTTACCTTGTGGTCACGCTCTCCCCACTCGCGCAGCAAAACGGTGCCAGGTGCAAGTTCAATTGCCCGCGCAATCTGCCGGCCCTTGATCTTTGAGTGGCGCATGCCGATGTTGATCAATCTGCGCTGAGTTTCTGCAGAAAGACCGCCAAACGCCTGCTCCTGGAGTTTGTATGCCACTCGCGATTCCACATAGCTGCGGTTGGGGTACTCGGGTCTGCGTTTGAAAAACCGATCCCATAAGACCCAAAGGTCTGGCATTGGCAGGCTGGACAGCGCAGCCACTTGAGCCGCCACTGAAGTGGAGTCTTTCATTTGAAAATCCTTTGTTGATTGGGGCTCGTATGAACGCTCTGGTTGCCAGAAAAGCCAAGGTCAATTTGTCTCTGTGTTTGATCTGTCGCAGACTCGCTACAAGCGTGGGTGCGCATAATTGCTGTGCAAAGAATGGATGTGATCTCGGCTGCGCGCTGACGCGCTGACATCTCGTTCGGGTGAGTGAGTTTGGTTGGTTTCATGGTTAGCACAGGGCATTTGAAAGACCCGCAAATCATGATTCAAATCATCCGAACCAATGGGTAAGCTAGGGCAACAGGGGGAAATGAATGAGAGCATTGGGGCTCGTATTGGCACTGCTCATGACCTTAGGCGCAGTCAGGGCCGAGGTACTGACGGGGCATGTGTTGGGGGTCGCGGACGGTGACACCATCACAGTGCTGGATGCCGACAAGGTGCAGCACAAAGTTCGACTGTCGGGCATTGATGCGCTAGAAAAGAATCAACCGTTTGGCCAGTTTGACTTCCAATTTCATTGCACATTTCGCCAATGCCTGAGGACTGAACCGCAGAAGGAAGACACAGACCAATATTCCAAAGTAATGATGAGCTTAGATTTCAACTATTCGCCCCAGTTGGGGTGTTAAAACCAACGGCAGTATCAAAAATGTCCTCACCTCGAAACCAGACCACGACCTTGTCGAGCGTTTTTTTCCTTCTTACACTTTGGTGTTTTAGCGCTTTGGCAGGCGAGTACGACTCACCATACGGAGAGTGGCACGGTCAGACTGAATACCAACCGTACATCAGGTCAGTCTCAGATCCAGCGGGGCATATCGTTACCGAACTGACAATCAACATTGACCAGGGTGGCAAAGTGGTTGGCTCAAGCACTGAGAACAAATGCAAACTCTTAGGTCTCGCGGCGCCAGGGTTGGCCGCACATATCGTCACCCTGAACGTGACGTTTACCGGCTGTTTGTACCCCGGATTCAATCGCACGTATAAGGGACACTTATCGGTTGCAGCGAAAGAACGGCACGCTAAGTTCACACTCCAAGCCATTGACATGACGCCCGGCAGGCCTGGTAGTTTCAACATCAACGCCACTATGCGCAGATAAGGCACATCGGTGGTATGCGCAAATCAATCTAGTCCCGAGGGTGGTCGTGGCGCATCAACGGAGTTTGGGCGATTCGAATCACAGTGCCCTAAGGTACCTGCCCGTTGGAGAAGTCCGCCTTGACCAAAATTGTTGGCGATCATTGGGCGGCTTCCCACCCCGGCGACTATCGATTCAGTGCCTGCGCTATTTTTCGAGTGACAAACCGAGGAGAGAACTTGCCGAGAAATGCCAGTGCACTGTTTTTAAATCCCGAGATCGCAATCGTCCTGTTGTTTTGAAACCCGGTAACCCCAACCCGGGCCACCTCTTCAGCCGATTGCGCACCCAGTTTAAAAAGTCCAACGCCCTCCATTCCGGCAGCTGCAACAAATCCCGTATGGGTCGGACCCGGGCACAGGCAACTGACATGCAACTTTGTCCCGCCAACTTCTTCATGCAAAGCCTCGGTATAAGACAACACGAATGCCTTTGACGCGTAATAAATCGCCATGTTCGGACCTGCCTGAAAAGCCGCAGTTGATGCCACGTTGAGCACACCTCCGGTGTCTCGGGCCAGCATGCCTGGAAGCAGTAACCGGGTCAGAAGCACCAGGGAAGTTATGTTGACTTGCACCATGTCCATCTGCCGCTGGACATCCAGATCGGCGTGTGGACCCAACAGGCCAAAACCGGCGTTGTTGACCAAAACATCGATCTGAAGATCCCGTCGCGTCAGTTCCTCCAAAATATTCGCAGGAGCCTGAGGGTCACATAGATCGGCAACTATGACTTGCGCAGAAACCTTGTGTTGCATCTGAATTTCAAGTGCCAGTGCTTCAAGAGCGGCGCGCCCTCGGGCCAGCATCACAAGGTTGTGCCCCAATTGAGCAAACTGTCGCGCCAGTTCCATGCCGATGCCCGACGAGGCGCCTGTGACCAAAACCGTGTGCTTTGACATGAGAGGTTTCCTTGGGTTGTGTGGAATGAAACCAGCGGTTGCTTTGATACCGAATCTCACCAAATTGCTGTCAGAAAGTTCAACAATCAGATGACAAGTATGGCGCGTTGATGGTCGGATAGCTTGGCATGGCCCAATCGATCCAGCCCGTCACAAGGGAATTGCTCAGTTCCGCTAATTCTGAATGGCGCAATCGGCGCCAACTATTTCAGGTGTGGACAAAACGCTTGTGTTGAATCACATCCAGTCATATACTGTGTTTTTATACAGCATAGGGAGGCACCATGCCAGCAAATCAGCCGGACTCAGAGTCGGCAAACATCCACCCCACCCCGCCGGATTCTGACTCAGCAGCAGAAAGGGTCGCCAAACCCAAACGCGGCGAAGATTTTGGCAACACGCTGTTGCCTGGCATGGCCCAGTTCCAGCTATTGGCAAGAAAGGTCAAGCAACCGTTGCGGCTACAGCGCTTGATCGAGCACCTGTGCGATACCAGTTTGCCCAGTGACTTGATCCAGGAGATCTGCAGCACCAAGGCCGCATTGCCCCCAAAGCTGCGAACCCAGATTTATGCCTGGCTGGCTCAAACCGCGACACAGCAGCTTGCAACCCTGGAAAAAATCAGTAGCCGAATCACTGCGCTGACCGACATTTTTGGTCATCAGGCGGTGATGGCCATGCTGGATTTACAAAATGAGCAGGATGCGCTGGTACTCGCAGATCCTTCAGAAAAATGGTCACGCGCGCTTTACCTCTACCTGGCACAGTTTGTTGACACGCCAGACATCCATGCCGGATGGCTGCCAGACACCCGCTTTGAGCAGGCCGAGCGTCGCCAGTCAATGAACCAGCACTGGAACTCCAAAGATTTTGCCAGCCACTATCTTGGCCCCAAAGACACGGAACCCTTGCCCCTGGCAGCTTACGAGCAGGCGTTGCGCGAGCAGGTGGCAGCACTGTACCCCGGTGTTAACCCGCAGTTGATCGTGATCGACCATCATTGCACTGATGACATCTCTCACACTCATCGCCATGGACTGGCCGACCAGGCACTTGGCCGAACACAGCGTCAACACACGATTTCCGCCACCTTCAATGCCGCACGCGCCCAGTACAAAACAGTGGTCGGCGACTCTGCCACGGACGCCCAGATCGTTGAAGTTGATCAGCCTGCAGCCATTGAAGTCGTGTTCGCATGGGAGAGTGCCACTGGAATGCTGGGTGTCTTTTGTCCAGACAATGCTTATCGACCAAGCTTGGCCAGTAGTTTCCAGCAATTGGTTTTGGGCATAGAGGGTTTGCCGAACCAAATTCCGATGTGCTCGTTTGATCTGCAGGCTTTTGGGGATGCCGCTGTGCTGCAACAGATAGCCGGTACCCTGGTCGATGGCGTGCAGGACCTGGCCATCCAGAAGATCCGCCTGACCAATCCGATCGCGGTTGAAAGTGCGCAAAGCAACATTCCTGCTCGCAGTCGCACAGCATCGAATTCACTGCAGATCAGCCGGCACAGCCGAGACAGGCGCAGTATTTATCAGGTCAGCCGCGATGTGTACCGCATTCCTGCCATCGACGGACACGACATCTCACACGTGACACTGAGCCTGGTCATGAAGGATCAGCCCGATTGCAAGGCGCACCGTGTTGCGGTGCATGTCGCCAGACCCAACGGCCTGACGCATGGCTGCAAGTCAGCGCTGGACCGCCAAATCATGCAGCTTCAACTCAGTGCCATCGGTGTGATGAATCTGGCCATGGCATGACGCTGCGATGCCTTTATGACGACTACCTCTCGGCCCTGGAATATGTTCAAGACATAGGAGATACTGTCTTCGAGCAAGCGATCTGGCCCCACTCACAGGCATTTCTCAGTCGAGGTTGGATCAGGATTGCGGGCTACTTTGCCGGACAGAACATTGAGGGTGAAGATGGCTGTGTGGATGAAGTCACCCACGACATCGATCTCGCAGCAGGTGTCTACCGATACCCAAATCCCAGGTGGCGCGGCAGTACCGTCGTGCGCCCCTTAGGGGAGATCACGTTTTACAAGCTGTGTGTCGAGCGCTTCCTGGATGATCTGTCAGCAGTCATCGGCAGCGCGCTCCAGCGGCGATCCGCTACCTTTGAGCATGTACCTGGGCATCTTTGGGAGTTGGGTCAGGTGCGAGTCGGCCAGTCCAGCCAATGGGCTCGGGTATTTGTTGGTCGCCATCTCCGTGGGGCTGCACACACCCAAATCAAGGCTTGGCTCGATGATGAGGTCTGGCCAGGGCAAAGTCTCTTATTGGTCCACAAGGCCACAAATCCCCCCATATTGGGCGAGCATATCGAGCGCTGCCTGTCCGACTTGCTGGAAGTTGATGGGGGCCATCCTCAGTTCAGAGTTGACAAGTTGCAGCGCATCTTGCTGCGCTATGCACAGACTGCGGCGGCATCGGGACCCGTCGAGTACATCGATGGGAATGCGCTCAAACTGGCACACCTTGACGAACCGATCCAGCTTTCGCCTGCTCTGGCGAGGATTGTCAAACAGTGCTGGGGCACCTCAGAAAAGCCGCCGCCAATCGTCTCGTGGGCTGAAACCAATGAACGGGTAAAGACTGGGTACGTGTCGTTTGACGATGCATTTGGCAGTCAACCGGCCCGCGCACAGATCTTTGCCTTGGTCAAACGTGGCAAATATCAGCTTCGGCGTGGCGAAGGAGGCCACAACCATAGATCAACCCTAAGCACGTCCACAAACACGCCATAAAACCCGGCTGGACGATCGGTGTGCATTCCAACCAGGAGGTACACCCAAATGCAAAACCCAACCGCTTTTATCCATTCTGATCGGCCCAGCCGACAGACCGTGCGCCCGGCCGTGGCGCGCATCGCCATCAACGAGCTTGAACTGTCGCAGCGCTGGGGACTGTCGGTCAAGACACTGCGCCGCTGGCGCCAGGAAAACCTCGGTCCCATCTTTTGCAAGATGGGGGCTCGGGTCACCTACTTGCTCTCTGAGGTCGAGGCCTATGAGCGCCGGGTGTCGCGTCATTCCACCGCGCGCTGTGTCTACCAGTGACGCAGGAGTTGACCATGACCGATCTGACACTTTACCCAGGCGACATCGCTGCCATGTCAGTGGCACAAATGGCCAGACTTGCACCTGTGCAAAAGCACGAGCTCAAAAAGAACCTGCTTGAGGCCAGCGACTTTCTCAAAAAACAAATGCTCAAGCTGGATGCGGCGCTGGAGCAGTCCTATGCCGAAAGGGCCAAAGCCGCGCTTATGGAATCCGGCCGTGACTTTGGCACCACGCACATCACGGACGGTCCTTTGTGCATCAAGGTCGAATGGCCCAAAAAAGTCAGCTGGGACCAAAAGAAACTGGCCGAGATTGCCGAACGCGTGGTGGCATCGGGCGAGCAGGTCAAAAGCTACATGGACGTGAAGTTGGCCGTATCCGAAACCCGCTACACCCATTGGCCACCGGCGCTACAGCAGCAATTTGCCGACGCCCGCAGCGTGGAAGCTGGCAAGCCGACATTTACCCTGAACCTCGACCAGGAGGAGGCATAAATGGCACTTCCCATCATCAGTGCGGACCAGCGACGTGCTCAGCGTCGGGGTGTCAAGATCGTCGTGCTGGGTGTCAGCGGCATTGGCAAGACCAGCCAGCTCAAATCCCTGGCGACCCACTCCACTTTGTTCATTGATCTTGAAGCCGGTGACCTGTCGGTTTCGGATTGGGATGGCGACTGTCTGCGACCGCGCACCTGGCCCGAGTTTCGGGATCTGGTGGTCTATCTGGCCGGCCCCAACCCCGCGCTGCCCGATCAGTCACCGTTCTCGCAGGCGCACTTTGACCATGTCTGCTCGGTCTATGGCGACCCGGCAAGCCTGGACAAGTACCAAACCTACTTCTGCGACTCCATCACGGCGCTCTCGCGGCTGTGCTTTAACTGGGCCAAAAGTCAGCCAGCAGCATTCTCTGAGCGCACCGGTAAGCCCGACTCACGCGGCGCGTATGGTCTTTTGGGCCAGGAGATGGTCACCGCATTGACCCATCTGCAACACGCGCGCGGCAAAAACGTGGTGTTTGTGGCCATCCTGGACTGCAAGACCGACGATTTCGGCCGCAAGGTGTTTGTGCCACAGATTGAGGGCAGTGCGACCGCCTTGCAGTTGCCAGGCATTGTGGACGAGGTGGTCACCTTGGCGGAAATCAAAGCCGATGACGGCAGCGCCTATCGGGCATTTGTCACCCAGACCATCAATCCCTACGGCTTTCCAGCCAAGGACCGAAGCGGTCGTCTTGACCTGCTGGAGCCGCCCGACCTGGGCGCACTGATCGCCAAGTGTGCAGCGACTGGCGCACCCACACAGCACCCACAAGCCCCAAGCCCCACCGATTCCAAGGAGTGATTCAAATGAACGACAACAGCCCCAATGCCTGGTCAGATTTCAACGATGCCGAGTCACAGCAGTCAGGCTTTAACCTGATCCCCAAGGGTGAGCTCGTACCCGTGCTGATGACACTCAAACCCGGTGGCCACTACGACGCCAGCCAGGGTTGGTCGGACGGCTACCCAACCTTGTCATCCAAGACGGGCGCCGTCTACCTGGCCGCCGAGTTTGTCATCACCGGCGGCGAGTTCGCCAAACGCAAGATGTGGTCGAACATCGGTCTGTACTCCCCCAAGGGTCCAACCTGGACCCAGATGGGCAGAACCTTTGTGCGTGCAGCACTCAACAGCGCCCGAAACGTGCTGCCCCAGGACAACAGTCCCCAAGCGGCTGCGTCCCGGCGTATCCAGGGATTCGTTGAACTCGACGGTCTGGAGTTTGTTGTGCGCGTGGACATCGAAAAGGATGAACGCGGCGATGACCGCAATGTGGTGAAGATCGCGGTGGAGCCTGACCATCCGCAATACGCCCAAATCATGGGCGTGCCGTCCAGAACAGTCCCAGCGTCGGGGAGTTCTGCAGCGGCAGCGGGTTCTTCATCCGCAGTTCCTCCACAACACTCTGGCAAAGCAGCGTCGGTGGCACAGCGCCCAGTTCTTGCGGGTAAACCGGCCTGGGCTCAGTAGCGAAGGGCAGCCACGTGAACACGAGTACTTTTGCTGCCCCACGCGTCGCAGCGTCGCCGCACCCTGCCTGCTTTGACAACACCCGCCAGTACCTTCAATGGCGCAAGTACGCCGTTCGCTCGCGGGTGGGTGAGAGCGATTTCTGCACCGATTGCACCCGCGCCTACCAGCACCAGATGATCAAGCAGTGTCGCTGCGCCCATGCCCATACCCGCTTCTCAGTGGACTGCGATGGGTTTGCGCAGGGGCGTCACCCGGTCAGCGAACGCCTTGTCCACCTCAAAAGGAAAGGCAGGCGATGAAATGCTGGGTCTGCTCCCGTCAAGCCCGGGGTTACGGTCACACCGATACCCGGCACCACATCGGCCAGCCTCAGCGCTACCCGCTGGACTGGGTGTTCTGTTCCGAACGCTGTCAAAAAGCGTTTCACGCCATGTACGGCAACTGGGTCAGACTGAAGGACGATCTGGTCGACTCCAAGGGGGTGACCATGGTCAATCTCTCTGAGCTCGAGCGAGCCGCCATGATCCAGTGCCTTAAGGCCTTCGGCGAAGCAGCCGGGGCCATTGGGTTCACCAAACCACTGGGTGACTATTCTGAATCCGAGGCCTTGGCGGTAGTCGAATCAATCGTGACCTGCTTCACGCAGGCCATGGTGGAGCATCACGAGAAATCCAAGTACCCACCGGTGCGTGGACTGCCTGAAGTTCCAGACCCGATGGCAAACATGCAAGCCAATCCGTTGGCCGACATGGAAAGCGACCTGCCCTGGGAGGATGCCAAATGATGGACTACAACTCATCATCCAGCGTGAGTGGCCAGATCAGCACCTTGATCGATCTGGGTCTGCAAAAGACCCGCTCCAAGGAGAAATCCCGCCAGTATCTGGGCGCATCTCGTCTGGGGGTGTCGTGCGAGCGCGCCCTGCAATACGAGTACGCCCAGGCGCCAGTGGACCCAGGACGGGAAACGCATGGTCGAATCCTGCGCATTTTTGAGCGCGGCCACGTCAACGAAGACAGCATGGTCACCTGGCTGCGTGCTGCCGGGTTCGATCTGCGCACCCACAAACCCAACGGCGAGCAGTTTGGGTTCTCAACGGCTGAGGGTCACTTGCAAGGACACATCGATGGTGTCTTTGTCGGCGGACCTGAAGGTTTCAAGTACCCGGCACTTTGGGAGCATAAATGCCTCTCGGCAAAGTCCTGGCGCGATCTTGAGAAGAACAAGCTCGCGGTCTCCAAGCCGGTCTATGCCGCGCAAGTGGCTCTCTACCAGGCCTACCTGGAGTTGTTTGAGAACCCGGCCATCTTCACAGCAGTCAACGCCGACACCATGGACATCTACGCAGAGTTGGTCCCGTTTGACGCGGCGCTGGCCCAGCGCATGTCCGACCGGGGTGTGAAGGTGATTGCCGCCACTGAGGCCGGTGAACTGCTGCCTCGCGCCTACCTTGATGCCACCCACTTTGAATGCAAGTTTTGCGCGTGGCAAGACCGCTGCTGGAGAACAACCCAATGAACACAAAAAACCAAGAATTTCAAACTGATGCCGAGCCCATGATCGACGCCAAGCAGGCTGCCTGCGCGCTGCGGCTGCCCCTGTACTGGTTTGGCGACCCCAAGATGCGGACCAAACACCGTATTCCGCACTATCTGCTGGGCAGCCTGGTTCGATTTCGCTTGCGGGATCTGCGTGCATGGGCGGCCGACAGCCGCACAGCGGGGGCCTCACAAACTGATGCCCG
Organism: Rhodoferax sp.; assembly: GCF_018063565.1. Taxonomy (GTDB): domain Bacteria; phylum Pseudomonadota; class Gammaproteobacteria; order Burkholderiales; family Burkholderiaceae_C; genus Rhodoferax. The sequence continues at coordinate 45,481 of NZ_JAGPBB010000007.1, read as the reverse complement.
TGAGTCGGAGGGTGTCCGTCATGATGGACTTTAACGACCTCACGCCGGGATCGGTCCCATCCTTCGAGGGTCAGCGCGAGGAGATTCGCGCCAGTTTGCTGTTGCGACTTGAGTCAGTGCTGATGGACATGTTCCCCGCTGGCAAGGTCAAGCGTGGCAGGTTTCTGGTTGGCGACATCCTGGGCAGCCCGGGCGACAGCCTGGAGATCGTGGTCACCGGCGAGAAAGCCGGGCTCTGGACCGATCGTGCAACGGGTCAGGGTGGAGACATCTTTGACCTGATCTCGGGCCATTTGGCACTCAACGTCCATTCTGACTTTGCCAAGGTACTGAGTTTTTCGGCGCAGTTGCTCGGAAAAATCCCTCAGGGGCCAACGCGCAAACGCAAGGCACAGCCCGCCATGGATGAACTCGGTCCAGCCACAGCCAAGTGGGAATACCAGGACGGCGAAGGCAAGTTGATCGCCATCGTGTACCGCTATGACCCACCGGGGCAGAAAAAGGAATTTCGCCCCTGGGATGTCAAGCGCAAGAAGGCAGCGCCTCCAGATCCACGGCCACTCTACAACCAGCCGGGCATGCTAAAACCTGACCAGGTGGTGGTGGTCGAGGGTGAAAAGTGTGCCCAAACCCTGATTGATGCGGGCATCTGCGCCACCACCGCCATGCACGGAGCCAACGCGCCGGTCGATAAAACCGATTGGTCACCGCTGGCTGGCAAGGTGGTGATCATCTGGCCCGACAAGGACAAGCCTGGCTGGGAATATGCAGATCGTGCCGCGCAGGCGATGTTGGCCGCTGGAGCCAAGACCTGCCATATCCTGTACCCGCCAGAGGCTGCGGCCGAGGGGTGGGATGCAGCAGATGCTCAAGCCGAGGGCTTCGATGTTGCAGGCTTCATTGCTCACGGCCCGCGAATGCAGATGTATTTGGTGGCCGATGGCCCTGACTCCAATACCACCGGCAGTGCAACTGAAGAGGCTGTCTGGGGCACGGAAGATGCGTTGGCACTGTCCTTCACCCGGCGCTATCGCAACGATTGGCGCTATGTTGCCGCTTGGGGCAAGTGGCTGGTTTGGGACGGCCTGCGCTGGCGTGCCGAAGACACACTGGCTGCAACCGACTTGATTCGGCATGTCTGTCGGCACGCATCGCTCAAAGCGGACAATCCCAGAATTGCGGCCAAACTGGCGGCATCCAGCACCATCGGTGGCGTTGAGCGTTTGGCACGCGCTGACCGCCGTCACGCCGCAACCACGGATGAGTGGGATGCCGATCCCTGGCTGCTTAACACCCCCGGCGGCGTTGTTGATCTCAGGAGTGGGCGACTGCGTGTCCATGACCGATGCGACCGCATCACCAAGATCACCACGGCCACACCTCGAGGTGAGTGTCCGATCTGGCGGCAGTTCATCCTGGAGGTCACTGGCGACGATCTGGAAATGCAGGCTTACCTGCAACGCATGGTGGGTTACGCCTTGACCGGTTCAACCCGAGAGCACGCACTGTTCTTTCTGTATGGCACGGGTGCCAATGGCAAGTCTGTGTTTGTCAACACCCTGGCTGCCATCCTGGGCGACTATGCCACCAACGCGCCAATGGACACGTTCATGGAAACCCGCACCGACCGACATCCAACCGACATGGCCGGTCTGCGTGGGGCACGCTTTGTGGCGGCGATTGAGACGGAACAGGGTCGCCGCTGGGCTGAATCCAAGGTCAAGAACCTCACTGGTGGCGACAAGATCGCCGCACGCTTTATGCGCCAGGACTTCTTTGAGTTCTTTCCGCAGTTCAAACTCTTTGTCGCGGGCAACCATAAGCCTGCCATTCGCAATATCGATGAGGCCATGAAGCGGCGCTTGCACCTGATTCCGTTCACCATCACCGTGCCGCCTGAAAAGCGCGACAAACACCTGCAGCAAAAACTCCTGGCCGAGCGTGACGGCATCCTGGCCTGGGCCTTGGAGGGCTGTCTGGCATGGCAGCGACTGGGTCGCCTTGATCGCCCGCAGCAGGTCACGGATGCCACCGACGAGTATTTTGAAGCCGAGGATGCCTTGGGTCGCTGGCTTGATGAGCGTTGCGTGGCTGTTGACAGTGCAAAATCACTGACCGCCGAGTTGTTCAACGACTGGAAGTCCTGGGCAGAGGCGGCTGGTGAATTCATTGGCGCGCAACGCAGGTTCTCAGACCTGCTGATCACCCGTGGCTATGAAAAGTGGCGCAACGGCTCTGGTGTGCGTGGCTTCAAAGGCATCGGACTGAAGTCGCCACCCAGTGCCAGCTACACCCCCTACGCAGACAACTGACCCCATGACAAACCATCGGTCTGACGCAGTCGTCACAGTCCCTCGTTAGTCTCTACACGTGCGCGTGACGCGCGCCTTATGGGAAGTTACGACAAGCTGTGACGACTGTGTCAGACCACCCCAGAAATGACACACCTCATGAACAACACAATCCTTACCTTGGACCTTGGCACCACCACCGGTTGGGCCTTGATTTCGCGTGACGGCCAGATCACCCACGGCTTTGTCAGTTTCAGGTCGCAGCGCTTTGAGGGCGGCGGCATGCGCTACCTGCGCTTCAAACGCTGGCTCTCAGAAGTTCCGGCACTGGCTGACGAGATTCACTCGGTCTATTTTGAGGAAGTGCGCCGACACGCAGGAGTAGATGCCGCCCATGTCTACGGTGGCCTGATGGCCACACTGACCTCATGGTGCGAGCACCACCGCATTCCTTACCAGGGTGTGCCAGTGGGCACGATCAAGAAGCGCGCCACCGGTAAAGGCAACGCTAGCAAGGCTGAGGTCATCGCTGCGATGCGCGCCCTTGGTCACACTGTCGCCGACGACAACGAAGCCGACGCTCTTGCCATCCTGCACTGGGCACTTGACACGCAAGAGGTGTGAAATGAAGGTTCCCACCCACCACTACCAATGCCCCATGGGTCGCTTGCAGCCCAAAGTCACTGACCTGGATGCCATGAAAGAGCGCGGTTGGCGCGATCAGAACATCCTGGTGGTCAGCGCCGAAGACCAGCGACTGGACTACCTTGAGCGGGAACTGGTGCGTCGCATTGGGGAGCGCCTGTATGGCACACCAAGGACACGTCATGGCTGAGCGCGAAACACCGTGGACACAGGAAGACGTGGCCAATCGCTTCGAGAACGCTGCGGTCACAGCCAGGCGACTGCCTTCGGCCAAGGTGCAAGGCTACTTCAACGCCTGGCCGACGATCGTGCGCTGCCAGTGGGAGCTCCTGGCACGCGATGAACGCCAAGTCTGCCGCTTCCCACCAACACCGAAGGACGTCGAGCAGATGCTCGAGGTCATGACCTGGGTGGAGTGGCTTGAGGTCGAGCAACGCCATCTGGTCTGGATGCGGGCCAAGCGTTATGGCTGGCGAGACATCTGCACCCGCTTTGGCATGTGCCGCACCACTGCGTGGCAAAACTGGCAAAAGTCCATGCAATTGGTGGCACAAAGGCTCAACGACAGCCGCAAAAAGAAAGGCTGAGCCGACAAGTGCAGGCGACCTTATCCGTGTCAAATGGGCAGAGAGGTCAATACGTCTAGCCCTTGTCCAGAGTTTTGCCAGTTTGTCCTTTTCGGCGTTCAAACGGGGCTGAACATCCAGCCTGTTTTTCGGTACATTTACGGCTATGGAGTGAAAAGGCCGTCGGCAATCAGGCACTGCATTTCGAATCCGAGGGGTCCTTCCTGACCAAAATCCAATGCGGGGGGCAACAGCGCAAGACTCGCCTACCGACAGACTGCAAACCAAGGTTTGCGGCAGTTTGCACCGGCCTCAGGTTTGCACGATTTTGATGCATCGCAAGACCATTGAACGATAATTCATGCCCGCCGCAAGGGCGAAGTTTTTTCGTGATTGCGGCGCATACGAACTATCAGAAAGACAAGCAGCATGGCCATTTCAAAAGCAACCTTGACGGCAATTCACAAGACTGGCGTGGTAACGCAGAACCTGCAGACAGCACTGCGCACAGAGGCCAAAAAATACGCGGATCGACTGAGCAAAGCACTCGCTGACAGCGCCGATGGCCAAGTCTTTGAGTTACTCGATGGCCCTCTTGTCAACCACTGGAAGGGCGTGGGCCGACTCTCCAAGATGGTCGAATCGATCGAGAAGGAGTTGATGGCAGTGATGCAACTTGCTACAGAACTTGTCGCCGATGTGCAAAAAGTCTCTGAAGAAATTCTGGCAGCCAGTGTGCCTAAACCTGTGGCGGCAGCACCGAAGAAGATGCCCGCCAGTGGCAAAGCGAATGTTGCTGCGAGCAAGAAGGAATCCAACCCCACAAAGCTGCTAAGCGTCTTGACAGCCAAACTGAGCAGCGACGCATTTACGATCCTGACGCAAACCGAGTTGGCCAAAGCTGCAGGTATCCCGATGGGCTCGATCGCTGCCACTATCAAACGAGTGGCGGCAAGCGGCGCAGTCGAAATTAACGCCGACGGCACGGGGTACAAATTGGCGAGCAAGGCAATCCAGGCGCCTGCGGCCAAGCCGAAGAAGCTCAGCAAGGCTACCGCAAGTCCTCAAACGCCGACACCAGTTGTGGCATCGGTCGCACCCGCGCCGGTTACACCAACGCCAGTCACACCAACACCAGCTAAAAAGGCTGCAGCAAAGAAGGCAACGACCAAGAAGCCAGCAGCAAAGACCGTTGCGGCCGACAAGCCCAAGGCCAAGAAAGCAGTTGCCAAGAAGGCCGCTGCAAACGATGCAGCACCTGCAGTGGCCGTAAATGCCGAGCCACCAGCAACGACGGATGCACCGGCGGCAGTTGAAACTGCTTCCTGATCGGATCCAATCGCACCCCTGAAAACCGAGAGCCTGAAAGCCCGACTGAAGTTAGCCTGATCACTCACCTCTAAACCCGCTGTGTGCGCTTCGCCTCAGCGGGTTTTTTATCGCATGCTCAAAGCCTTGACGGCCCGTTGCAACTGTGCTGGTTGTGCGGGCCGTACTTTTTTGAAAGCCAAAATCCTTGAACACCCTCAACGTCGAGTACCGCACGGTCGACGGATTGATTCCGTTTGCCCGAAACCCGCGAACCCACAGCCCAGAGCAGATTGCCAAAGTTGCTGCCAGCATTGCTGAATTCGGCTGGACGAATCCAATCCTGGTTGACGGCAACAATGGCGTGATCGCCGGACATGGCAGGCTCGCGGGTGCGCGCCTGCTCGGACTGACCGAAGTTCCGGTGATCGAACTGGCACACCTCTCACCCACCCAGAAGCGCGCCTATGTGATCGCCGATAACCGTGTCGCACTCGATGCTGGCTGGGACGCCGCGATGCTGGCCCTGGAACTCACCGAACTGTGTGAGTCCGGTTACGACATGGCACTGACAGGCTTTGAAGATGCCGAGATCCAAGCCATGATGGTCGAGCACACCCATGGTGAACCCAATGAGGATCAGGCTGAAGATACCGAAGGCGACGACGCAACTGACGCGGGGGATGATGTTCCTGAGGCGCCACTCAATCCTGTATCGCGAACCGGGGACATCTGGCTCATCGGAGCGCATCGGCTGATCTGTGGTGATGCAGGTGATCCTGCGGTGATCGCAGACCTGATGCAAAACGAGCGGGCCACACTATGTTTCACCTCGCCACCCTACTCCAGTCAGCGCGACTACACCGACAGAAAAGTTGACTGGGACGCCTTGATGCGCAACGTCTTTGCGCAGGTACCACTTGCAGCCAACGGCCAGTTGCTGGTGAACCTGGGGCTAATCCACCGGGACCAGGAAGTCGTGCCGTACTGGGACGGCTGGCTGTCCTGGATGCGTCAGCAGGGCTGGCGGCGCTTTGGCTGGTACGTCTGGGATCAGGGTCCGGGCCTGCCGGGCGACTGGAATGGTCGATTCGCACCAGCGTTTGAGTTCGTATTTCACTTCAACCGCAAGGACTCTGAAGTGCGCCGACCCAACAAAAACGTGCCCTGCATCTACGCAGGCAAGGATACCCACCTTCGTGGTGACGGCACCAGCGCTGGCGGCATGCGTAACAAGGATGGCAGCAAAACCGCGTGGAACCATGTCGGCACCCTCACCCAAGACACCAAGGTCGCCGATGCGGTGATTCGCATCATGCGCCACAAGGGCAAGATCGGACACGACATCGATCACCCGGCCGTGTTTCCGGTGGCACTGCCGGAATTTGTCATCGAGGCCTTTACGCAGTCAGGCGACATCGTGTTTGAGCCCTTTTGCGGTAGCGGCACAACCATGCTGGCCGCGCAGCGCAGTGCTCGCCAGTGCCGACTGGTGGAGATTGCGCCACAGTACGTGGACGTCGCCCTGATCCGTTTCCAACAGAACTTCCCCGATGTGCCGGTCACTCTTGCAGCCACATCAGAACCTTTTGAGGTCGTTGCCACCCGGCGCCGACAAGAACACCATGCAGTTGTCCAGTCACTTTGAATTGAACGAACTGATTGTCTCGGAACTGGCAGCCCGGCGTGGCATCGCCAATGATCCGACGCCTGAGGTGATCGACAACCTGCGTCGGCTGTGTCAGTCCGTGCTCGAACCCCTGCGGGTGAAACTCGGTCGCCCGGTGGTGATTACCTCTGGCTATCGCTGCGCAGCACTCAACAGTGCAGTGGGTGGCAGCCCGACCAGCCACCATGTGCTGGGTCGCGCCGCTGATGTGCTCGTACCTGGCCTGGCCCCACTGCTGGTATGTCAAACCGCCCAGCAGATGAAACTGCCCTGTGTGCAAATCATTCATGAGTTTGGCCGCTGGGCACACTTGTCGGTCGGTCAACCGGGAACTGTGCCCGAACTACTGACAGCCAGTCTGGCCGCAGGCAAGACGGTTTACACCAGAGGTCTGTGCCATGTCTGAGCGATGGATGAGCACTCACATTGAGCAATGGCCGACCGCCAGACTGCTGCCCTATGCCCGCAACTCGCGCACACATTCGCTGGAGCAGGTGGCACAGGTCGCCGCTTCGATTGTTGAATTTGGCTTTACGAACCCCTGTCTGGTCGGCAGTGATGGCATCTTGGTGGCCGGTCACTGCAGGCTTGCTGCGGCGCAAAAACTCGGTCTTGAATCCATCCCTGTGATCGTGCTTGATCACTTGACGCCCATCCAACGCCGGGCACTGGTGATCGCTGACAACCGTACTGCCGAGTTGGCGGGATGGGATGACGCGATGTTGCGGGTGGAGCTGGATGCGCTGCGAGACGACGATTTCGATTTATCCCTGACCGGTTTTGATGCCGATGCGCTGGCCCACCTGTTCGAGGGCAAGGACGGCGATGTGGGCCAAACCGGCGACGACGAGGTACCCGAGGCGCAACCCACAGTGATCTCGCGTCCTGGCGACGTTTGGCTGCTTGGTGGCCACCGGGTGCTGTGTGGCGATGCCACCGATGCCAGCAGTTATGAGGTACTGCTTCAGGGCAAACGGGCGGACATGACCGTCACCGACCCACCCTACAACGTCAACTACGCCAACAGTGCCAAGGACAAGATGCGTGGCAAAGACCGCGCCATTTTGAACGACAACCTGGGCGACGGTTTCTACGACTTCCTGCTGGATGCACTGACGCCCATCATGACCCATTGCATCGGAGCGATCTATGTGGCCATGTCATCCAGCGAGCTCGATGTGCTGCAGGCGGCGTTTCGCGCTGCTGGCGGCAAGTGGTCAACGTTCATCATCTGGGCCAAGAACACGTTCACCATGGGGCGTTCAGACTACCAGCGCCAGTACGAACCGATTCTGTATGGTTGGCCCGAAGGTGCCAGGCACCATTGGTGTGGTGACCGCGATCAGAGTGATGTGTGGCAGATCAACAAGCCTCACAAGAACGATTTGCACCCAACCATGAAACCGCTCGAACTCGTGGAGCGTGCCATCCGCAACTCCAGCAAACCCGGTGACGTCGTGCTGGACCCGTTCGGTGGCTCCGGCACCACCCTGATCGCCGCAGAAAAGTCCGGCAGATTAGCCAGACTGATGGAACTTGATCCGAAGTACGTCGACGTGATTGTTCGGCGCTGGCAGGACTGGAGTGGAAAGTTTGCCAAGAGAGAGTCCGACGGAAGCGACTTCAATACATTGACGCAATCAGACATGTCTTTGGAAGGGACCAACAGTGAAGTGTCAATCCAAAGAAGTCCAAGTGTTGCTCCGATACGATAGCCTGTCGCTTGAGGATGTTGACATTGGTGGCCCGTCGAAATACAGTTCGGCAATCAACAACGTTACGGCTCTACTGAGTCTGAGAATAGTGTCTACACCCTTGCAAGGAGAACTTGTTTGGTGAGGTTGGCAGCCTTCACTATTCGTTGCTGCTAGTAAGCAGTAAGGTAACGTAACTGGGAGGTCGGCAACAGCTGCCTCGGTCCGTATACAGGAAGCCACCACAGGCTGTCATATGGCATAACCTATCGAGGTGATGCTATGCCTGTCAGAAATGCGGAAATCAAACAAACAACCCTTACGGCTCATAAACAACTGTCTTTCGAGAACCTGTTGGCAGCTTGGTTATTAAGCGATGGATGGGAGGTTCTCGTACCGGCGATTGACCATGGTATGAAGACGGATCTGGTGGTTGCCGATGACAACCGCTTTTATCGCATTCAGGTCAAGAGCCTGAAAACTACCCACGAAGATGTCAACGTAGAGAACAAGTGGAAAGGCGTCAAAATTGATTACGTCGTTTACTTTTCGATGAAAGCGGAGTGGGGATACATCGCACCCGCGTTTTCTGAAGAAAGCCGCCCATTGAATTCGCCGGACCACATTCGCTTTCATAAACATCCGACGCACTTTTTAAAAGCATTTAAGAGAATTTGATCGACTTTCCGTCGGTCATCTTGCGCGTGCTTTAGGCGGCGAGTTCATCGTCGATGGCGGCGTGCACCACAAACCCGCTCAGATAGGCCATGCCGCGCGGGATGCCGTACTCTTTGCTGGTCTGCAGGTTGATGCGCCAACCCATCCACTTGGCGGTGGCTGTGTCAATTGCCTCCTCAAGACGGGCTCCCACAAAGAGTCCATTTTGAACTTCATCAGCGAAGTGGCGACCATAACGACTGTCCAGGAAGGCTCGGATCTGTTCAGGTTCACACCCTGTGGCTGTGGCAATCGCTGTCGATGCAATTGGCCAAGCGGCGCTGGCGTGCTCGTTCATGGTGCCCCAAAAGCCCCAGGACTCGTTCTGGGTGGCAAGTGTTTGTGTGGGGTTGGTCATTTCAGCTCTTTCGTTGGGTTGGTTGCGATGCCTCTAGTAACGCGCTGTTTGATGGAGAAGCCAAGTCAATTTGGCTTCTTTTTTGATCAATTGGCTTATCCGAGACGGGCCACGTACCTGGCATAGTCGCCGCCTTCAGGGTTGACGTAAAGGTAGGGCCGACCCGACGCGCAGACCTCGACGCACAGGCTGCCTTCGCGTGTAGTACCACCTCGACCTTGGAGCCAGGTGCGTGAGCACAGCAGGTTGGCCGCAAACTCGTCAAATTCCGAAGTGTTCATCTGGCGAGTCTCTGTGACCAGGACAATTTCTGGATTTCCGCCGCCAAGCTCGCTCAGGCCACAGGGCTTGCGGGCAAAGGGCAAGGTGAGACTCAACTCTTCGACTTGCAGGGCGATGTCGCCAAGTTGGACAGTGCGTGGGGTGCGCTCGATGGTGATGGTCATGGTGCTCATTGCAGTTTTCTTTCAATGTTCGTCGTCAATCTCGACACCTCTATGAAGACGCTGTTCGAGACAGAAGCCAAGTTAAATCTGCTTCACTTTGAGTTAATTTTTAGGCCGCGGCCCGGTAGGTCCGCTCACCACCTTGGGCTTTGACTGATGTGATGGTCATGCCCAGCTTCTTTTTGAAGGCACCGGCAAAGGTGCCGCGCACGGTGTGAGCTTGCCAGCCGGTTGCCTCGCAAATCTGAGCGATGGTGGCACCCTCGGCACGTTGGAGCATCCCAATGATGGTGGCCTGCTTACTGTGTTCGCGGGTGCGCACGACTTTGATGGGGGTCTGCTCTACCGGTGCTGCACTGGGTGCCATGTCTGGCAAGGAATGGCCCTGTGTGGCGCCGATTTCAGTGGCTGGCGCATCAGTACCCCCCTGGTGGCCGTGGCAGCCCGTGGCGCTGTGTTGCTGGCATGCCTGGCTCTCGAACTTGATGGACATGTCGTCTGACGCGTCTTCATCAGCTGGGACAGACGCGTTGGTTTCCACAGCATGCGCCCAGGTCGCCTCGGCCTGCGCCACTTCGGCCTCGAGTTCCAGGTTTGGCGCGATGCTGCAAATGCCGGGTCTGGGGTAGCCCAGCGCATCGTAACCTTCGGCAGCCACAAAATGGTCAACACCGTTGCTGGTGATCAGGGCGCGGTTGAACAGGCCGGTGAGCACCTTCTGGCGTGCGCCGCCTTTGATGCTTTCGGGAAACCATTCGATGCGGCCTTCGGTGTGGTGGATGGCATGGGCCAGCGTCGCTTGCTGGGTGGCGGTCAATGTGATGGTGCTCATTTGAGACTCCTTCAGGGTGGGGTGGACTATTTAAAATCGCGTTGTTTGCAAGACAAGCCAGGCGATTTCTGCGTGGCCTGTCCTGATGGGTTTAGCCCTTGCCAATCTCCGACGCTGTCGGTTTGGGCATGGATGCACCCAACTCAACCCCTGCTTTAAAGGCGGCTTTCAAGGCACTGCGAACACCCCAGACTGAGACATCGTGGAAGTCAAGGCGGTCAGAGTTGCGTGTTTCAAGGGTCTCGATCAAGAGGTGTTCTTTGGCGATCAGGGCAAAAATGTTGTCGATGGTGGTTGACATTTCAATTCTTCCGTTGGGTTGGTTGCGATGGTTGTAGTAACGCGCTGTGTGCTTGTGAAGCCAAGTCAATTTCGAACTTTTTTTATTCTTGGTTTGGTCAGTCGCTTGTATCTGACGCTGCCCCGTTGACTTGAAAAAATGCCCGCTTGCCTGCCTGCGCCAACGCCAACGCTGCCAGGGCGAAAGCCGCATGGGCCACCCAGGGTGCCTCGTCGATTTGGTCCAGCAATTCATCAATGACCTGGGGCGCATGGTCGCGCATCGCTGCACAGGCCACATCCTGTTGTTCTTTTGTGGCTTGACCAATCGCCGGGCAGATGCGTAGCAAGCTGATCAAAGCGGTTCGTCCAAGCTGGTGCGCCAGGGTTTCGATCGTCTTCTTGTTCATAGTGCAAGGCGGAAATAGGTGAACCGAAAGGTCAAACAGGTCCCTGGTATGGCCGGTTTGACCGGTGGTGCGATGCACTGATCAGGATGCATCAACATGATTGGCGTTTTCCAACTCGGCAATGGTGTCGTCCATGTCAACCATGGAGCCGCCCAAGTAACTGTGGTTTTTGGTGATGGCCATGCGGGCGTGTGCCAGCCAGTAGCTCTGGGCGCGCTCGCGGGTGATGCTTGGGGCGGTGCGCAGCAGACGCTGTGCTTGATCAAGTAAGTCAATCAACTCTGCTTGGATGTCTCGAAGTTGCTCGGCCACTTGCGTGGTGGATGGGGTTGCTGTGTTACTCATGATGTGCGTCCTTTCGGTTGGGTTTTTTCGCGTTGAGCAGGATTGCTGCAACACCTCTATGAAGACGCTCCTTTCTTGTGAAGCCAAGTCAATTCGCATCATTTTTTGATCTTCTGAATCACCTTTTGCTTCAAAGCCACACCCCAGTTTGCGGGCAAAGTTTCGGGAAGTTGCTTGAAAACAAATCTACAAATTTGCATTCATTTATTCCTGCATCCAAGGCCCGGCAGACCTTGCAATGAAGAACAAACGCACCACCCATGGGACTATCGATTCGCGCCTACGCCCGTCATCGCGGGGTTACCGACACGGCCGTTCACAAGGCCATCCGTAGCGGTCGCATCCAGGCTCAGGCCGACGGCACGATTGATCCCGATCAGGCCGACGCGCAGTGGGCGCGCAACACCAGTGCGCCCAGGACCGGTACTCAACAGGCCACCGTCAAGGTCAAGGCGCAGGAGACAGACAGTGGTGAGGGTCAAAGACATGCCGCAGGTGCTGCGAGCAAACTCGGTGCTGGCACAGGTGGCACAGGGGGTTCAGGCGGCACCTCACTACTGCAAGCGCGAACCGTCAATGAGGTGGTCAAAGCGCAGACCAACAAGGTACGCCTGGCCAGACTCAAGGGTGAACTCATTGATCGGCCGCAAGCGATTGCCCATGTGTTCAAACTGGCCAGGAGTGAACGGGATGCCTGGCTGAACTGGCCAGCACGGGTATCGGCCCAGATGGCCGCCAAATTGGAACTGGATGCGCACACCATGCACGTGGCGCTGGAGAACGCGGTGCGCGAGCACCTGCAGGAGTTGGGCAATTTGCAGGTCAGTGTGGATTAATGAACCCCGATACCGATACTGAAACCGATCACTACGAAGGTGCGAGCGAAATCGAGCGCGCCTGGGCAGCGGGTATGACCCCAGACCCGCTGCTATCGGTGTCTGAGTGGTCAGACCAACACCGCATGCTCTCCAGCAAGGCCTCTGCGGAGCCGGGCCGCTGGCGAACCAATCGCACGCCGTACTTGAAGGAGATCATGGACTGCCTGTCACCGAACTCACCGCTGGAGCGGGTAGTGTTCATGAAGGCTGCGCAACTCGGTGCGACGGAAATGGGCAGCAACTGGATCGGCTATGTGATCCACCATGCGCCCGGTCCCATGATGGCGGTCTGGCCGACGGTGGACATGGCCAAGCGCAACTCAAAGCAGCGCATTGACCCCTTGATTGAGGAGTCCACAGCTCTGCGTGAATTGATTTCACCGGCCCGATCGCGCGATTCCGGCAACACCATCCTGGCCAAAGAGTTCAGAGGGGGGGTGTTGGTGATGACCGGTGCCAACAGCGCGGTGGGCCTGCGGTCCATGCCGGTGCGCTACTTGTTCCTGGACGAAGTAGACGGCTACCCTCTGGACGTAGAAGGCGAAGGCGATGCAATTTCGCTTGCCGAAGCCCGAACGCGCACCTTCACGCGGCGCAAGATTTTTATCGTATCGACCCCGACCATCTCCGGCGTGTCGGCCATCGAGCGTGAATACGAGGCATCCGACCAGCGACGCTACTTTGTTCCCTGTCCGCACTGTGACCACCGCCAATGGCTGCGTTTTGAGCAGCTGCGCTGGGAAAAAGCCAAACCTGAGACCGCAGCCTATGTGTGCGAGTCCTGTGAACAGCCGATTGCAGAGCACCATAAGACGCGAATGCTCGAGCTGGGCCAATGGCAAAGCATGGTCACGCAAGAGAGTGTCAAAGACGCAAAAGGACGTCAAAAGACCGCCGGGTTTCACCTGTCCTCCCTGTACAGCCCGATCGGCTGGCGTAGCTGGCGCGATGTGGCAGCGGCCTGGGAGAGTGCGGTCAGCAAAGAATCCGGATCGGCCGCGGCAATCAAGACCTTTAAGAACACCGAACTGGGTGAGACCTGGCTTGAAGAAGGCGAAGCACCGGACTGGCAGCGCTTGCTGGAACGCCGGGAGGACTACCGCATCGGCACCGTCCCCATGGGTGGCCTGCTTCTGGTGGCAGGAGCCGACGTGCAGAAGGACCGGCTGGAGGTGTCGATTTGGGCCTTTGGCCGTGGCAAGGAGTCCTGGCTGGTGGAACACAGGGTGTTGATGGGTGACACCGCACGCGATACGGTGTGGCAACAGCTGGCCCTGATGCTGGTCGAACACTGGACACACGACAGTGGTGCGCTGATGCCTTTGGCACGGCTGGCGCTTGACACCGGCTTTGCAACCCAGGAGGCCTATGCATTTGCCCGCAGTTGCCACGACCCCCGACTCATGCCCGTCAAAGGCATGCGCGCCGGTGCCATGGGCGGTGCCGCCTTGATCGGTACGCCCACGGCGGTCGATGTGACCCAGGGTGGCAAAAAACTGCGCCGGGGCATCAAGCTGTATTCGGTGGCTGCGGGCATGGCCAAGATGGAGTTTTACAACAACCTGAGAAAAAGCGCCGACCTGGCAGCCGACGGATCCACCCTGCTCTATCCGGCAGGCTTCGTGCATCTGCCCAAAGTCGATGCGGAATTTGTGCAGCAGCTGTGCGCTGAAAGTTTGCATACCCGCCACGACAGAGGCGGCTTTGCCCACCGGGAATGGCAGAAGATGCGTGAGCGTAACGAGGCACTGGATTGCTATGTCTACGCCCGGGCAGCGGCCAGCAGTGCCGGACTGGACCGCTTTGAGGAGCGCCACTGGCGTGAGCTTCAAAAACAACTGGGACTCGCGCCGCCCGATGCAAGGGTCGCACCGGTGATGCCTGTACCCATGACCATGCCCCAAAAGCACAGTGATGCCAGCCAGAACAGTGATGTTCGCGCTGGCATCACCACTTCCGGGCCACCCGTATTCAGTCGGCGCGTGATCCGCAGTCCCTGGCTTAAACGCTAGGGCCAAGATCTGTTGACGACTGTCTGACGCCGGGCACTGCGGTGTCCGGTACTTCCTGGCACCTCGGTGCCGTCCTATTTGTCCTTTCTTTTTTTGGAGTCTTCCCCATGAGTTTGCAAACACGTCTTGAATCCCTGGTTCTGCGTCTGGCCGCCGAGTTCAAGGCCATTTATGGGCAGGTTGGTACCCTGTCCAACCTGTCAACCACCGACAAGACCAATCTGGTCTCCAGCATCAATGAGCTGCGCAGTCAGATCACGACGCTGGCTGGCATTGCCGTCATCAATGACGCCAATGCGGCGGGCACCGCCACGACCTTCTCGGCATCCAAGATCACCACCTTGCTTGATGCCCTCAAGGCCGACCTGCTCGGTGGTGCCGATGCCGCATTTGACACACTGAAGGAGTTGCAAACGGCGATTCAGAGCGATCAGTCGGGAATCGCCGCGCTGCTGGCTGCCGTTGACAAGCGTGTCCGTTTTGACGCTGCACAGGCTTTGACCGCAACGGAGCAGCAGCAGGCACGACAGAACATCGGAGCGCTTGCGGCCATCGATGTCGGCAATACCGACACCGACTTTGTCGCGGCGTTTGAAGCGGCACTGCTGGTTTGATCCAACATGACCCTGTCCCAACGCATCACTGAGTTGGCGCAGGCGCTGGCCAGAGAGCTCAAAGCCCACACCACATCGGAACACGGCGGTGTGGCGCGGGCCTGGGTGAGCTTCACTGATACCGGTGGCGCTCACACGCAACCTAGGGCGCTTGCCAGTCACAACGTGGCCGGCGTTGAGCGCATCGCCAGGGGCCGGTACCAGGTGAACTTCGCTGTGGCCATGGTCGATGCCAACTACTTCTGGCTGGGTCAGGCCACCCACCGCTGTTGGTGGGCGTGGTTCAAACCCGGAAAAGCGCACCTGCAACTGGCCGCCAAAACGCCTGACTTCCTTCAGATCAGTTGCCGCAGTGCCTTTGGCCTGCCGGTGGCCGCTCTCGAAGTGAATCTGACGGTTTGGCGCTGATGTGCCGCTGTCAACCCGATGCCATCCCCGAGCTCTTCTCCCAGGTCCTTCACTTGTGTCATTCACTCATGTCATTCACCCAAGACCAACTCCAGGCGCTTCAATCGGCGCTCTCGCAAGGCGAACGCCGAGTCACGTTTGGCGACAAGACCGTCGAGTACCGCTCCATCGAGGAACTTCGACTGGCCATCCGCGAGGTCAAACGGGGCCTGCTTGAGCAAGCCGCTGCCACAGGACTGTGGCCAGGTGCCGCCCGGCAGATCCAGATCAACACCGGCAAAGGGACCTGAATGGCCGCCCTACCCTTGAAAGCCTGGTTTCAGTCGGTGCGACGGCGCTTCCTGGCGGCGACACCCACCTATGACGGCGTGGGCACCGGCAGGCGCGCGCTGGCCTGGTCGGTCGGCAACCCGGGTGCGGTTGCCGCCATGCTGTTCAATCAGAACGAGCTGCGCGCCAAAAGCCGTGATCTGGTGCGTCGCAATGCCTGGGCCAACGCCGCGCTGGAGTCCTATGTGGCCAACGCCATCGGCACCGGTATCAAACCGCAGTCCATGCTCACCCAATCGGCGCAGCGGGAGGCGGTTCAGGCGCTTTGGCGAAACTGGTGTGTCGATGCCGATGCCGCAGGACTAACCGACTTTTACGGCCTTCAGGCCATGGCCTGTCGCGCCATGCTCGAAGGCGGTGAAGCCCTGGTGCGACTGCGCTATCGCCGCGCCGACGACGGTTTGAGTGTGGGCCTGCAGTTGCAGGTCCTGGAGCCCGAGCATCTGCCTGCCAATATGAACACCACGGCAGAAAACGGCAACCTGATTCGCGCGGGCATCGAGTTTGACCGACTGGGCAGGCGGGTGGCATACCACCTGTACCGCTCACATCCTCAGGACGGTTCACTGACGCCCATGTCGGGTGCAGGCGATGTCAGCACCGTCCGCGTGGATGCACGAGAAATTGTGCATCTGTACCGGCCACTGCGCCCGGGGCAAATCCGCGGTGAGCCGTGGCTGGCGCGCGCCCTGGTCAAACTGCACGACCTGGACCAGTACGACGACGCCGAGCTGGTGCGCAAGAAAACTGCCGCCATGTTTGCCGGTTTCGTGACCCGCCTGACGCCTGAAGACAACCTGCTGGGCGAAGGCTTGCCCAACCCCAATGGCGTGGCCCTGGCTGGCCTTGAACCCGGCACCATGCAAATACTCGAGCCCGGCGAAGACATCAAGTTCTCGCAACCGGCGGATGTGGGCGGTTCGTACTCGGAGTTCCTGCGCATGCAGTTTCGTGCCGTGGCTGCGGCCATGGGGGTCACTTATGAACAACTCACGGGTGACCTCACCCAGGTGAACTATTCGTCGATTCGTGCCGGGCTGCTGGAGTTTCGTCGCCGCGTTGAGGCTTTGCAGCATGGTGTCATCGTGCACCAACTGTGCCGACCGGTCTGGAATGCCTGGATGGATCAGGCCGTACTCGAAGGCACCCTGGTGCTGCCAGACTACATCAGCCACGCGGGACAGCGTCGGGACTATCAAGCGTGCAAATGGATCCCACAGGGTTGGCAGTGGGTCGATCCCCTCAAGGAGGCCGATGCCATGAAGGCAGCAATCCGCTGTGGACTGATGAGCCGATCGGAGGCAATTTCTGCCAATGGATATGACGCCGAGGACGTGGATCGGGAGATTGCCGCCGACAACGCGCGCGCCGATGGTTTAGGTCTGGTTCTTGACTCGGACCCGAGGTTTGATCAAGGCACAGCACAAGTCGGAACCACAGGTGTTGCGCCACAAGCACCTGCCAACGCCTCCCGTAAAGGAAACTGACCATGTTTTTGCCCCATTTGGCAGCCCGACTCTATGGGACGCCGCTGTTGCTTGCGCGCTCCAAGCTCGACATCATTCTCAACGTGCTGGGCAGTCGGATTGACTGGACGCCTGGTGAGGCGCAGCCATCGACTGCTCCAGAAAATCCCCCTTTCACCACCCGCCTGGCGCGATCCAATCCGGCGTCACTGCTGGAACTCGGGCCAAACCTTGCCAGCGCCGCCAGCGGCATTGCGGTGATTGGCATCAGCGGCTCGCTGGTGCGCCGCAGTATCGGCATTGATGCCCAGTCCGGTCTGACGAGTTACGCAGAAATCGGGCAAAAACTCGAATCGGCGGCGGCTGATCCCTCAATTTCTGGAATATTGCTTGACATCGACTCTCCCGGCGGAGAAGCCGGTGGCGTTTTTGAACTGGCACAGCGCATTCGCGAGATTGATGCGGCAAAGCCGGTTTGGGCGCTGGCCAGCGACAGCGCTTTGTCGGCGGCCTATGCGCTTGCATGCGCCGCTTCGCGCGTCCTGGTCACCCAGACCAGTGCACTGGGCTCTATTGGTGTGCTTGCCATGCATGTTGACCAGTCGGCCCGTGACATCCAGCAGGGATACCGCTTTACTGCGCTGACTGCCGGGGACTTCAAAGCCGATCTCTCCCCGCATGAACCGCTCAATCCGGGCTCGACCGCCCGGCTACAGGCCGAAGTCGATCGTTTGTATGGCCTGTTTGTCGATCATGTCGCGGGCATGCGCACCCTGACACCCAAAGCGGTGCGCGCCACCCAGGCTGCCTGCTTCTTTGGGCCGAATGCAGTCGAGGTGGGACTGGCCGATGCCATGGTCCGCTCGGATCAACTGCTGGGCGAGTTTGCCGCTTTCGTGGCCCGGCCATCGGTCCACGCATTGTTCAGCGCCAGTGTCCAACCGATGACACCCATTTCCAACCCCAACCCCAAGGAGTCCCTGATGACGCAAGACCTGCAGCCAAAACCTGCGCCCCACCCCGCATCCGCATCCGCATCCGCATCCACATCCGCAACCACATCCTCCTGCACATCCGTGGACAGGCCAGACCAAGACGACCTTCTCTCCAGCGAACCACCCGCAGCGGACACCGATCCGGCGCAGGCCGAGGGGGTGGCCCAACCGCTGCCGCCCCAGTCCGATGCACCAGAGAGTGACGCTGGGTCGGCCAGTGAGGTGCAAGCGCAGGCCGTGGAGATCGCCCAACTGTGCCAGTTGGCGGGCCAGACCACCCGCATTGCGGGTTTTCTAGCACAAGGCCTCACCGCCACCCAGGTGCGTCAGGCGCTACTGCTGGCGCGCTCGCAAAGTGAGGAGATCGCCTCGCTGATTCAGCCCGAGGCGACCGGGCCACGCACCAATGCCCCCCATGACGGGGCCCGCGCCATGCTGGCTGCGGTCAAAAGACTCAACGGCACACCATGAATATGAACCTGCAAAACATTCTCCTGGGCTTTAGAGCACTTTGGGATTTCGCTCTTCTTCTGATCAACCGTCTCATCAAAAAAGGACCCCGCCATGACCGCCATCCATGAATCCGTGAATCTGGGCGACTTGCTCAAGTTTGAAGAAGGCGCGCTGCGCTATTCGCGCGACATCGCCACGGTCGCCGCCGGGCAGAACCTGCCATTGGGCTGCGTTGTGGGGCGAGAAACCAGCAGCGCCAAACTCAAGCAACTCGACCCCCAGGCCAGCGACGGCAGCCAAACCCCGGTCGGTCTGCTGCTCATGCCAGTGGATGCCAACCTGATGGATGTGCAGGACTCGCTGCTCTTGAGCCGCCATGCCGCAGTCGCCTCCTGTGCTGTGGTCTGGCCAGCAGCAATCAGCGCGGCTGACCAAGCCGATGCCACCGCGACGCTGGCAAGCCTGGGCATTCTGATCTACCCATCGGCCTGATCCGGTCGCATACACCCTCCTTCTTCTTCAAAGGTCAGGACTCCCACCATGAACAACCCATTCAACAATCCCGCCTTCTCCATGTACTCTCTGACGGCGGCGATCAACATCATTCCCAACCGTTTCGGGCGCATTGAGGCCTTGCGGATCTTTCCAGACAAGCCCGTGCGCACACGACAGGTGATGGTCGAAGAGCAAAACGGCGTGCTCAACCTGTTGCCCACCATGCCAGTGGGCGCCCCGGGCACAGTGGGGACCCGGGCCAAACGCAGTCTTCGCTCCTTTGTGGTTCCGCACATTCCGCACGACGATGTGGTGTTGCCCGAAGAAGTTCAGGGCATCCGGGCCTTTGGCAGCGAGACCGAGATGGAAACCATCGCCTCGGTCATGGCCCGGCATTTGCAAACCATGCGCAATAAACACGCCATCACTTTGGAAAACCTGCGCATGGGTGCGCTCAAAGGGGTGATCCTGGATGCCGACGGGTCGGTGATCTACAACCTGTTCGATGAATTCGGCATCACACCGGCGGTGATCAACTTTGATCTGGCCAATGCCAGCGCCAATATCAAGAGGGCCTGCGCCAATGTGCTGCGCCACTTCGAGGACAACCTCAAAGGCGAATTCATGACGGCGGTGCACTGCCTGTGCTCACCCGAGTTCTTTGACGCACTGACCGAACACCCGAAAGTCAAAGACGCCTTCGCCTACAGCCAGCAACGCGCGGTACTGATCGACGATATGCGTGCGGGCTTCACTTTTGGTGGCGTGACCTTTGAAGAATACCGGGGTCAGGCCACCGACATGAACGGCGTGACCCGTCGCTTCATTGCGGCCGGTGAAGCCCACGCCTTTCCTTTGGGCACCGTGGACACCTTCAGCACCTATTACGCCCCAGCCGACTTCAATGAGACCGCCAATACCCTGGGGCAAGCGCTGTATGCCAAGCAGGAGCCGCGCAAGTTTGAGCGCGGCACCGACTTGCACACGCAAAGCAACCCATTGCCCATGTGTCACCGCCCGGGCGTGCTGGTCAAGCTGACCATGGCTTGATCAATTCGTTATGGCCACCTTGGTTGAGAAAATCTACCTAGCCGCTGCCAACGTCGGGTTTCTCAAAACCTGCGTCTGGCAACCCAGCGATGGCGGTGCAGATCAAACCCATTCGGTAGGGTTTTCTGCACCGGATCAAGATGTGCTCTCAGGGTTGGGAGTCAGCACCGAATACGAGATGACCTACCCTAACTCCTGCTTTGTGGGTCTGAATTCTCGCGAGGTCGTGCAAATCGAGGGTGTGCAATATCAGGTGCGAGAAGTCATGGCTGTAGGCGATGGCTCCGAGGTGCGCGCCAAACTGATGCGGGTGTGATGGCACAACCCGACCATTGTTCACCTACTGATCTTTGCCGGCAATCACGATCCAGTGATTCCAGAACATGCGGGCAATGGCAGCATTGGCAGCTTTGCGGTCAAAACGATCAGGGTCAAAGTCCAATCCGACCCAATCTCTGAATTCAAGGGCTTCGGTTTCATCGGGTGCCTCGTCGTTGTCATTGAGGAATTCTTGATAGGTCCAAATGCCGCCGCAGTCCTCTGGCGGGCAGGCTCGTTGGCCATCTTCGATCCAGGCGCTGCCCACATCACAGATTGATCTGCTGGAAGGAGTGGCGGTCACAACAGTGATGTTGTGCCGCCAGCCGTCGCCAAAGTCGTATAGGTAGGCGAAAGTTTTGCCCTTTTTGACCAAGTCCTTGAGCGTGAACTGTGCTTCGTCGAGCGTGTCAGGAAAATCGCCATATTCGTCTTCCTCTGGCTTGGCGTAACGCTTGCCTGCGATTTCGAATTCGTGCAGGTGCGAATCGGTCCAGCCCATGGCTGCTTGCAGGATGTGGTGCAGCACCTCCAGCGTGGCACGGCTATCAATTTCGATTTTTCGCCAGATGGTGGGCACCGATTCAGCCAGTTCAACACGCAGGGTGAAAACGCTTGGCACCGCTTTGGGAGTCGTTTTGGTCGTGGATTTGGGCTTGGCTTTGGGATTGGCGACCTTGGTGGCGCGAATCGGAACGACTGAATTTGCCATGGCACAAACCTCTTTTGTCTGAAACAGCCATTTTATGAATGACCCATAACCCATCCAGAAACCATGACCCAGTCCATTCGCGAACGAATCCTGCAAGCAATCGTCAGGGTACTGACACCGCTCGCCCCGGATCAGGCAGCCACTGTGTGGCGCACGCCCAGTGCCGCCATCCCGCGCGAGCAGTGCCCAGCGCTGGTGGTGTTGGCTGAGAGCGAGTCCCTGGCAGAGCGTGCCAACGACCGGGTTACCCGCGAGTTGACGGTGCGCGTCACTGCACTGGTGCGAGTTGTGCCACCCTTGGTTGCCGAAACTCAGGCTGACGCCTTGCTCTGCGCGGCCCATGCCGCCCTGATGACTGACACCAATCTGGGCGGTTTGGCGCTCGGTATCCGCGAAGTCGAGTCCGAGTGGGAGGTCGACGACGCGGACGGGGTGGCTGCCAGCGTGTCTGCGCGCTACCAGATCACCTATCGAACCCTGGTAGCCAACATCGCCATCCAGGGCTAAGTCCGACTTCCATTGTCTCCATTGTTTTATCCAGTCATTCCAATTTCAGCATTGAAGGATCCAAATCCATGAGTACCTATGCATCTTTCCAGGGCCGGGTTTACCTGGGCAAACGCGACGCGCAGGGCAATCCCACAGAGGTGCGTTCACCCGGCAATGTGGCAGAGTTAAAACTCTCCCTCAAAACCGATGTGCTGGAACACTACGAGAGCCAGACCGGTCAGCGCACCTTGGATCACCGCATGGTCAAACAAAAGTCGGCCACGGTGAATCTGACCATCGAAGAATTCACCAAGGAGAACCTCTCGCTGGCCCTGTACGGCAACTACCGGGTTGGTGCCGCCAGTACGGTAAGCAACGAGACTCTGGGTGGCGCAGCGCCCATGGTCGGGGAGCGCTATTTCCTGGCGCATCCCAAAATCGATGACCTGGTCGTGCTTGACAGCAGCGCCACACCGGCCACCCTGGTCGAGGGGCTGGACTACACGGCCGACACTGACTTTGGCGCGGTCCAGTTTCTGCGCCTCAACGATGGCGGCACACCTGCCGTGCCCTACCTGGCACCCTTGAAGGCCAGCTACGCCTTTGGCGTCACCACTGAGATTGGCATCTTCACGCAAGCGCTGCCCGAGCGTTTCCTGCGGCTAGAGGGCATCAATACCGCCGACGGCAATGCCCGCGTGCTGGTGGAGTTGTACCGGGTGGCATTTGACCCTTTGAAGGAAATCTCATTTATCTCCAACGAGTACAACAAGTTCGAGATGGAAGGCTCACTTCTGGCCGATGCGAGCAAACCCATTGATGCAACCCTGGGTCAATTCGGCCGAATTGTCCAAATCTGAGAGGCAACCCATGACGGATCTGGAAAAACTCATACCTCAAGACACCCTGGTGCAGGTGGCTGGCGAAACCCTTGTGATCTCCCCCCTTAAAGTGGGGCAGTTGCCAGCTTTCCTGCGCGTGATCTCGCCGGTGATGACGCAGTTGAGCCAGCCGCACATCCACTGGCTGGCGCTGTTTGGCCAGCATGGTGAGGACTTGTTGAGCGCCATTGGCATCGCAGTCAGAAAGCCGCGTGAGTGGGTGGATGACCTCGCCGCTGATGATGCTCTACTGCTGGCGGCCAAGGTGATGGAGGTCAACGCTGATTTTTTTACCCGAACGGTGATTCCCAAACTCGACGGACTGCTGGGTCTGGGCAAGGGAATTCAAGCGGCCAGCACTGGTTCGACCTCACCGAGCGCCTGATTGAACACGGCCACCGGCTGCCTGACATCCTGGACTACACGCTGGCGCAACTGACGGGATTTGCTGCGGCCAGCCTGCGATCTGACGCTGCGCGTGATGCGCAACGCCTGTCCCTGATCGCCATTGGTAGCCGGGGCGAGTCCCGAAACCTCGATCAAACACTTGACCGTCTGACCACTGCATCAACCTCCTCATGAAAATCTCCCTCCATCTCAACAGCAAGGCGGCGCAAGCCCAATTGCGCCGCTGGGGCGGTGAGTTCCGAGACACGGTCAAAAAGGCGGTAACCAAGGCCATGGCCAAAGAGGCTGTCTCAATCAAACAGGACGTGCGCGCCCAGGTTGCGAGTCAACTGACCGTTGTTAAAAAGAACTTTCTCAAGGGGTTTGCAGCCTATGTGATCGACAAGGACAAGGCACGGTTGCCAGCGTTGTATGTTGGCTCGCGCATCCCCTGGGTTGGCATGCACGAAAAAGGCGGGACGATCTCGGCCAAGATGCTGATTCCCTTGCATGGCCGGGTCGGGCGCAAGCGCTTTAAGGCGCAGATTGCTGAACTGATGCGGGGTGGCAACGCCTACTTCATCAAAAACGCCCGCGGCAACGTGGTGCTGATGGCCGAAAACATCAAAGAGCACGACCGGCCCTTGGCTGGATTCAAGCGTCGCTTGCGCAAAGCGCAAGGCATCAAGCGCTTAAAGCGTGGTGCTGATGTTCCGATTGCGGTGCTGGTGCCACGGGTGATGCTCAAGAAACGGCTGGATATTGAGCGCTTGGTGGTACGGCGTGTTCCACGACTGGCAGCAGGCATTGAACAACAAATCCGCACAAGCGCATGACCCTCAAACCGCGAATTCAACCATGGCCAACCACCGCCCAAGCATAGTTGGCAACGACGCCAGGCGCAGTGACTACGGGTAAGGTATCGACGCCAGGCAATCGCGCCCAAGTCGTGTAAAGACCACTTCGAAGTCCTCACCCGTGCGCACGGCCTCGAGCAGCACAGGAACGCCTTTCGCACCAGCGCAACGCATCCAGGTGCGCAGGACGTGGCCGGCCATGGAATAGACCACGCGCAGATTGTCCGGATCATCCACTTGGATCTCGCCGTATTGGCGCAATGCGCTCACCCAATCGGAGCGAGTCCTCAATGTGCCCAACATTGGCCGCTTCAAGCCGCGGCGCAGGATTTCCTGCCAGTTTTGCTCGGAATGCCGGGGCTCACCCGCCACGACGACCGCCACACCCTCATCGAACCAACGTGGGATGGCATTGATGCGCCAAAATCCACCCACACGGTAGTACACCTCCGCATGGACCCATTCATGCGCCACCAATGCAGCAGTCCACCCGTTGGGCGACAACCGAATGGCGGTATCACCAAAAGCTGCGGCCCGCTCTCCATAGCTGCCAAATCGGGCAGCACATTCGTTGCTGGCACAGGCGACGATGTACGGGTTGGTCTTGAGGTCACCAAAGAACTGACCGACTTGCGCACGTCCCAACTCGATTTCGTGGGGAAGCGTGCGGCGTTCTTCGGGTGAGAGCGACGCTTCGACATACAGGCCGGCACCATCTTGCGCCATCCCTGAGGTTTGCGGTGCCCACAAGCGTGCGTTGTGCAAGACACCGCAAGCTGTCAGTTGAATGCAGCAAGCCAATATCGCGATCCAGCGTCCCAGCGTGCAGGTCCAAGGTGCGACAGAACCGCCTGACCCAAGGCGCACTCAGGTCTCCCAGGGATTGATCAGATCAACCCCTAAACCGTTGAAATCTCGCACATTGCGGGTCACCAGCGTGAGGTCATGGCGCAAAGCGGTGGCAGCCAGCAGCGCGTCGATCGCGGGCAGTGGCCCAGCCGCCTGCGCCATCAGGCGTCCCCAGCGATCAGCGGTGGCCACATCAACAGGCAGCAGGCGTGCGACAAAGTAGTTGGGCAAATCCACCTCCAACCAGTCCAGCAGGGATTGGCGTCTGGCGGCATCGTCCACACGTTCCACCCCTTTGCGGATTTCACCCAGCGTCAATACGCTGAGAAACAGCGACTGGGGATGGCGGGCCTGCATCCAGGTCACCACATTGGGGTCGGGCAGCTTGCGGCGCAACTCCGAAAGCACGTTGGTGTCAATCAGGTAACTCAAAAGTCCACCTCGCGGACCGCGCTGTGATCGCGCTCGAATTCAACATCTTCGCTGGCGTACAGCGGCGAGCGGCGCATGAAATCGACTAACGATGTATCGCTGCCACTCAGGCGCTCGAACAACTCGCTGGAGACGAGCACTGCCACAGGCCGACCGTGCATGGTGATCTCCTGAGGACCTTCGTCGGTGGCATGTTTGAGTACTTCAGAAAACCGCGCCTTGGCGCTTTGCACTTGCCAGGTTTGCATTCAAGTCCTCCTTTGAGTCTGGTAAATCCATCTTTCTGACTATTCTAGTCAGAATTGAACTGTAACCGAACCTCTTCAAATGGCCAACAACCGCATCGCTGTTTTAGTCGCCCTCGAAGGCGCCGATGACGGGCTCAAACGCGCCTTGAGTTCTGCCCAAAAAAGCATGGGCGAACTGGCGGCCACCGCCAAAACCGCAGGCGACAAGGCCGCACGCGGCATGGCCGAAGTCAAAGCAGGCATGTCCGCCTTTGGTGATCAGGTGTCAGCTGCCAAGACGCAGTTGCTGGCATTCCTCTCGATCAACTGGGCGACGGGAAAAGTGCAGGAGGTCGTCCAGGTGGCCGACGCCTGGGCCATGATGGGTGCGCGCTTGAAACTGGCCACTGCCGGTCAGAATGAGTTTGTCACCGCGCAAAAGTCGCTCTTTGAGATCGCCCAGCGCATCGGTGTCCCGATTCAGGAAGTCTCCACCCTGTATGGCAAGTTGCAGCAAGCAGTTCGCATGCTCGGTGGTGAACAAAAAGATGCATTGACCATTACTGAGAGCATCTCGCAGGCCTTGCGCCTGTCGGGTGCGTCGGCCACAGAAGCCCAGTCGTCTTTGCTGCAGTTCGGACAAGCCCTGGCTTCCGGCGTTCTGCGCGGTGAAGAATTCAACTCCGTAGTCGAGAACAGTCCCCGTTTGGCCCAGGCCCTGGCCGATGGCTTGAACGTGCCCATTGGACGCTTACGCAAGCTGGCTGAAGAAGGCAGGCTCACCGCTGACGTGGTGGTCAAGGCCTTGATGGGTCAAAAGGACAAGCTTGCTGCCGAATACTCCCAGTTGCCTGCGACAGTCAGTCAGGCTTTCCAGCGCCTGCAAAACGCCTTCGGGCAGTGGGTCGCGCAGGTCGATGCCGCCACAGGCATCACCAAACAACTCGCTGACGGCCTGACTTGGCTGGCCGCCAATCTTGATACGGTCATGCAGTGGCTCAAAAAAATCGCCGAAGCTGGGCTGGCGGTGCTCATCTACCGGCTGTTGCCCGCACTCATGACGGCCTGGCAAACCGCAGGGGCCGCAGCCATCACCGCAGCCACTGCCACCTCTGCGGCCTGGGCCAGCGCCAATTTGTCGGTGACGGCAGCAATTGCAAGCGTCGGCTTGCTCAAAACCGCCTTCGCCGCGCTCGGAGCGTTTGCCGTCGGCTGGGAAATCGGCACCTGGTTGTCCGAGAGGTTTGAGATCGTGCGCAAAGCGGGCATCTTCATGGTCGAAATTCTGGTCAAGGCGGTTGAGCAGTTGCAGTACCGCTGGGAAGCTTTTGCAGCGATCTTCACCAGCGACACGATTGACGCGGCCACCAAGCGCCATGAAGCCCGTCTCGCCGAGATGAATGTGATCTTCGCCCAGATGTATGCCGATGCCACCAAGGGGTCTGAGACTGCCAAAGCGGCCATGACCACTGCGGCCACCACGGCACAAGAGATTGCCAAAAAGTTGGAAGCCGTGCGCCAGGGCACGCAGGAAGCGGTCGGTCGTGGAGTCGAGGCGGTTCACTCAGCCGTGGAAAAGCTCAAATCCCGATTGGGCGAGGTGGAACAAGCAGTCACCAAGGCCAATGGCGTGGTCACGGATGCCACTGCCAAGATGGCTGAAGCGTACAAAGGCCTGACTGCCACGGTCGAGGCCAACCTGCAAAAGCAGGTTGATGCTGTGAAAACACGCTACCAGCAGGAGCAAACGGCGCTGGAGTTGTCTTCAGCATCTCAGGCAACCCAGATTGCCAAATCGATCCTGCTGCTCACCGATGCACTGACTCAGCAGACTACCCTGCGGCAAAAAGCCACCACGGACACACTGAAACTCATCGATGACGAGTCCACTGCCAGGGTGGCAGCAGCGGCCAAACAAGGCGCAACTGAGGCCGAGCGCAGCGCCAACGTGACACGCGTGGAAAACGAGATTCTGGCCACCAAACGCCAGTCCATGGTCACCGCAGCCACGGAATACCGCGCCCACATCAATGCTTTGAACGCTGAAGCCAACCGGCATTTGCTTGAGGTCGAACGCATCGAAGAAGCCAAGCGGCTGCTGACGATGACCACGCAGGAGAAGATCCGCGAGTTGCATCGTCAGGGCATGACGGAGTTTGAGGCCAGTGAAGACCGCAAACGCCAGATTGTTGAGTTGCAGACGCAGGCGCGCAATGCACTGGCCGCTGGTGAATTTGAGCAAGCCCGACAGTTTGCGCAAAAGGCCATGGATTTGGCAGTGCAAGTGGGCAGCGCCCAGATCGCCGAGGCCAAAAAGGCGCAAGAAGCCAGGAAGCAGTCTGAGCAGGCGCACACCCAGGTGGTGGCCTTGGAGTCACAAGCCCGCCAGGCATCAAGCCAGGGCGAATACGACAAAGCCACAGATCTGATGCGCCAGGCCGACGCCTTGCGCTTGGAGCTGGCTCAGAAAACCACCGCAGCCGATGCAGCGATCACCCAGGGCAAGGAAGGTGTCAACCGGTCCATTCAGGCCATTCGTGAATCCGAAGACATCCTCCTCAAGTCACTGGACGCTCAGGCTCAGGCGCACAAACAGGCAGCCCAAGCGGCACTCGCAGCGCGTGAGCAGATCAAGCAGACCTTGACAGACACTGAAACCCAGATTGACCAGATCACCGCCAAGCTCAAAGATGGCTTGAAAGTCACGCTGGACGCGGACACCACCCGGTTTGATAAAGCCATGGCTGAACTGGACAAGGCGATGGCCGAGAAGGAACGTCTGCTGGTCATCAAGGCTGACTTGGAACAGGCCCAGAAAAAGCTCCAGGACTATGAGGCATTACTCAAAGAAGGCAAAACCCTGCCGGTGGATGCCGATATCACCCAAGCCAAAGCGGCGCTGGACAAACTGACCGTCTACGCCAAGCAAAACTCGCTAATCGAGCTGCAAGTCACCTCTGAAAAAGCCCAAGCCGCGATCAGCAATGTCGAGGGCATGATCAGCTCACTGGGTCGCATCCGCACCGAGTCTCAGCACAGTGTGAGCACCAATGCGGTGGAAGCCCGCTCAGAAATCTCCAGCCTCAATGGGCTCAACACGTCGAGCACGCATACGGTTTATGTGACCAAAGTCGAAGCCAATGCCACCGGCGGTCTGGTGGGCGCAGGTGTGCCGCATTTTGCGGTCGGTGGGTCTGTGGCATCACCAGTTGCCCAGGCATTTACCCGCATGACCGGTGGTTCGGTGCCGGGCTCCGGTGATCAGGACACAGTACCGCGCAGGCTAGACGCTGGCGCGTATGTGCTGCGCAAAGCGGCAGTGCGCAAGTACGGAAGCACTGCATTGTCGAAAATTGCCAATGGTGTAGCCCGGTTTGCCACGGGTGGTTCGGTGGAATCTCCTGGTTCGAACGTCATTAAACGCAACAAAGATGCGGTGGAAGCCCAGCAAATGATCGAGTTGGGTCTATCCGGAATGCGTCAATACGTGCAGTGGATGCGTCATCAGTACGGTGCATCGTTGAGCATCGGATTTGAGTACGACACCCTGCAGGGCTACGGTCAACTGGCCAACACGGACCGCAGAACCCTTGAGAGCCTAGTCGGTCGCAAACAACTCACAGGCAATGAAAAACAAAAACTCGGTGCCATCAAGGCCAACTGGCGGCAAGCTATGGCGCAGTCTCTGCTGTATGGCATAGACCTGGAACGCGACCTGATGGAGTACATGGAGCAGCACCAGGGTGAGTTTTACTGGGGTGGTGGTGTGGCCAAGTCCGATACGGTTCCTGCGATGCTCACTCCCGGCGAATATGTGGTCAACCGGTCTGCGGTATCTCGGTTTGGCACCGGGTTTTTTGAGTCGCTCAACAACCTGAGCCTGCCAGCGAAAGCCCTGGCCGCGCGTGTGCAGGGCTTTGCTGGTGGTGGGCTGGTGCAGTCGCTGGTTTCACCGATGGCTGTGCCAAGACCTGCATTTGCAGGAGAAACCGCACCGGTGCGCACAGTGCGGGTTGAATTGGCGGCGGGAAACCGCAGTGTGTCAGCCACGGTCGATGCCAAGGATGAAACCCGTCTGCTGGACATCTTGAAACAAGCGAAATCACGCGCTTTTTAGCGGTCACTTTCCCATGGAACTTAAAAACCTCTTTAGTGGGGCCACGTTGACCCTGCCTGACGATTTGCTGTGGAGCGATGAGCACGACTGGACTCCGGTGGTCTCCAGCGTGTCTTACCTGATGACGGGTGCCCTCCTGGTGCAGTCGGCCACCCGCCAGGCTGGTCGGGCCATCACCCTGGTGGGTGCTGCCGACATGGCCTGGGTTACACGCGCAACGCTGGAGAAATTGCGCCTGTGGGCGGGTGTCGCACTGGATCCGCCCTCGGGCAGCTTCACGCTCACGTTCAAAGACGCACGCACATTCACCGTGGCCTTTGACCATGCCAGCGGACCCATTGAGGCCGCACCGGTGCTGGGTTATCCCAGCGGCCATGACGGCGACTTCTATCACCTCTTGCTTCGATTCCTGGAGATTTGACATGCCCATCCAATCTGGCGACATTCGCTTGCTCAAATCTGCCGTGATGGCTGATGTGCCCGAAGGCGGTGGTGCGCCCACAGGCATTGCCATCACCGATGGCGCCTCCAACGCCATCTTTCCTGACATCTCCGAGCTCGATCGCGCCGGAGGTCGGGTCAACCTCAGAAAGTGCTTTGTCAGCGTCCAAACCGATGACACTGACACCTATTTCGGCTCCAACGTGATCGTGGCGCAGCCACCCCTGGATCCCAGGGTCAGCGTAACGCTGTTTAGCACCCAAAAGAGTTTCGATACGCGCGAGCAGGCGCAGGTTCGCATTGAGGCATATCTCAGCAAAGGGCCGACCCTTGCGGGCTATCTGTTTGAGAACCACATCGCCGGTCAGCGCGTGGTGCAGCTGTTTCAGCGCCCAAGCGACACCGTTGCCAATGTCGGCCAAACACTGGTGTTAGTCGAAAACGAGGGTCTGGAAACCCAAAAAGAGCAGTACATCCGGGCCACTTCCGTCTCAGTGGTGCAGCGCACCTTCACCTACGATGGCGATCAGGACTATCAGGCCGCCATCGTCACCGTTGAGATCAGCGACGCGCTGCGCCACGACTTCACGGGCTCTGAGGCTTCAAGAACCTTCACCCGCGCAAGCGAGGCCACCCGGATGCGCGATACGGTCGTTGCCGATGCTGGAACCTACGCCGGGGTGGTGGCACTGACGCAAGCGGCAGGCGTTGGCGACTTCACGGTCAAGGGGGCATCCATCTACTCCCAACTGGTACCCAGCGCCCAAACCGAAACCCCCCTGTCGGCTATGCCACCCTACGCAAGCGCGGCCCTGCCCGTGCCGGGCACACAGGGCTTGAGTTACAGCGCCGAGCACGCGTGGACACCCGACACCGATTTCAATCTGGCCAGCGGATGCCTGCCGGGCTCACTGTCCATCAGTACCGAGGGGATCACCATTGTGGACGACGCGGGTCTGCTCAAGGCGGGCGGCAGCAGTGGTCAAGAAGCGCTTGGCAGCATTGACTACGCCAGTGGACTGCTGCGGCTGTACAGCCAATCGATGTCCAACCCCAAGGTCATCAGCTACACACCGGCGGCGCACATACTGCGAACGCCACAAAGCACGGAGGTGCCAATCACACCGGAGTCGCGCAGCCAGTCCTACGTCGGCATGGTCAATCCGCTGGCGCAGCCCGGCACGTTATCGATCAGCTACATGGCACAGGGGCGCTGGTACGTCCTGGCAGACACGGGCAACGCAGAGCTCAAAGGGCTTGACAGCAGCTACGGTGCTGGCACCTTCAACAAAAATACCGGTGCCTATGTTGTCACACTGGGGGCGCTGCCCGACGTTGGCAGTTCGCTGATTCTGTCCTGGAATACGCCCACCCAAGAAACCCGGCACACCGCGTTGATGCTCAAGGCAAGCCACAGCCTCACGCTCACCCCCCCCGCAGCAAGGCGCTGTGCAGCCCGCAACCCTGAGCATCAGCTGGCCCGACGCACAGGACAGCACTCTCACACTTGGCGCAAGCGCTCAGAGTTCAGGGGCGCTCGCGGGAGACGCCACTGGCTGGTTGAACGTGGCACAAAACCGTCTCGATTTCGCCCCCAATGTGCTGCCACCGGTGGGCACACGCTTGAGCGTGAGCTACGTTGTTGGCCCAAAGCGTGAGGATTCGTTTACTCACCCGTCTCGCGACGGTGAGGGACTGTTGCCGCTGAGGGCCAGCTTGGGCTCGATTGCCCCGGGTTCGCTGGAGATCGAATGGAACACCATCACCGACGAGGCGGTGCTCGATATCTACACCATCAGCCAGTTGTCGGAAATGGGCCTTGGCATGTCCAGTTGGCGCGATCCGACCCAGTTCGCCCAGGACGATGGCGCAGGCGTCCTATTGCACCAGGGCCATCCCATTGGCAGCGTTGATTACGCCAACGGTCAAATCAGCTTTAACCCGGATGTGACCATCAAGATTGTTCGGCCCAATTACACCCCGATCGGCACCGTTGCCAGCGGGCGCTGGCGGTTGAACTACGATGGGTTGACCTATGTGAGTGCGCCCTCGCTCTACCCCAACGACGAGTCGGGCTATGTGAAGTTGCGCTACAACAGCCCGGGATCCAGCGGCAACCACACCGAGACGCACACCTTTGCGCCCAGCTTCAAGTTGGTGCCCGGGGTCAACGCGCAGGTCGTGGCCGGCTCGGTGCTGCTGCATCAGCCGGGGCAATCGCCCTGGGGTGACGACGCGCGAGGGACCTTGCGCGAGTTCACCACCAGTGGCTGGCTCAAGCGCGGCAGTATCAACTATTTGAGCGGTGAGGTGTCACTGAGCTCCTGGAGCGCTGGCTCAGAAAACGCCCTCACACGCAGCAGCTGTGCCACCACCGTTGGCGAAAACATCTCCAGTGAGTACGTGTTTCGCAGTGGTGCAGCACCACTGCGCCCGGGATCGGTGTCCATTGAGTTTGCGCGAGCGCTGTCGGGCACGCAGGTGGTTACGGCCAGCATCGATGGCACGATCGAAGCAGGTGGTGTCAGCGCAGTGGTCGACTATGAAACCGGACTGATACGCCTGCGATTTGGCTCCTGGGTCAGCGCTGCAGGCAACGAGAATCAGCCCTGGTTTGCCAGTTCCCTGGTGCGCGCAGATGGCCAGATCTTTAGGCCCGAGCCAGTGGCCGCCTCCAGCGTGCGCTACAGCGCCGTGGCCTACAGCTACTTGCCGCTGGATGCCAGCCTGCTCGGTATTGACCCGGTTCGCCTGCCAAGCGACGGGCGTGTGCCCATCTTTCGACCTGGTGGCTTTGCCGTCGTCGGTCACACCGGGCGCATCACAGCGGCAGTCACCAATGGTCAGACCATTGACATGGCTCGGGTGCGATTGTCTCGGGTACGCTTAATTGGGCAGGACGGTGTGATGATCCATGGCGGCTACAGCGCCGACCTGGAGGCAGGCACGGTGAGTTTTACCGATGTCTCCACCTACGCACAGCCCGTCACCATCGAGCACCGCATCGAGGACATGGCGGTGGTGCGAGACGTTCAAATCAACGGTGAGATCAGCTTTACACGCGCCCTGACCCACCACTACCCGCTGGCCAGCGCCGGCCAAGAGGGCAGTTTTGTCTCAAGTGCGCTGGTTGCAGGTGATCTGTTTGCCCGCGTCAGCCTGATCTTTGATGCCTACACCTGGGACAGCGTCTGGCATGACTCCGTGCAGGGCGACGGTGCCACTGCCACCTTCAACGCCGTGCAGTTTCCCATCCGAGTGAGCAATCGCGGCGCGATGACGCAGCGCTGGCTCATCCGCATGACCAACGTCACCGCCTTTGAGGTGATTGGTGAGAACGTTGGGGTCATTGCCACTGGCAACACCAGCAGCGACTGCGCGCCCATCAATCCGGCCACAGGCGTGCCCTACTTTGTGATTCCGGCACTGGGCTGGGGCAGCGGTTGGTCAGCGGGCAACGTGCTGCGCTTTAACACCATCGGCGCACAGGTCCCTCTGTGGGTTGTGCGCACGGTGCAGCAAGGACCGCAAAGCGTGGCTGACGACCATTTCAGTTTGCTCATCCGCGGCGATGTCGATACACCGTGAGCGCTCTTCATCCGAATAACTTCATTCGTCCATTTAGGAAACCAAACCCATGAGTGCGCTCAGCGTCAAATTCTTCTCCAGCGCCATGGCAGGTGCACCGCAGATCACCAACAACTGGGGCGATCTGATTACGCTGCTCGATGCATGCCTGGTCAACGGCTTTGCACTCAAAGCCATCACCAGTCTGAGTCAGCAAAACGGGGTGGCCACGGCAACCATCGCCAGCGGACACAGTTACCAGCCCTATCAGGTTCTCGAGGTCAAAGGTGCCGATCAGCCCGAATACAACGGGCAGGTGCGCGTGCTCAGCACAACTTCGAACCAATTCACCTATGCCATTGGCGCGGCTGTGCCCTCGGCTGCCACCAGCAGCACCAGTCTGAGTGTCAAGCTTGCCCCCTTGGGTTGGGAGAAACCATTTGCCGGCACCCACAAGGGTGCCTACCGCAGCGCCCATCCGCAATCACCCCAAAACCTGTTGCTCATCGATGACAGCCTGAAAACGCCGAGCTACACCAGTTCCTGGGCCAAGTGGGCCAACGTGGGCATCGTGGAGGACTTGGCCGATATGGATACGCCTGTGGGGGCGCAGGCACCCTATGACCCCAACTCACCGCGACAGAACTGGAAGAAAGTGGTCACAGACCAATGGGGCTGGTTCAAGTGGTTTCACGCACGCGGCTCGGGCTATGAGAGCCAGGGCGATGGCGGCCCAGGCGAGCGTCAATGGTTGCTCATCGGCGATGAGCGCCTGTTTTACCTGTGGTGCACCAACGCACCGGGTGCCGACTGGTTTGGTCGCAACTTCTATTGCTTTGGTGACATTCAGTCCTTCAAAGCCGGTGACAACTTCAGCACCATTCTGTGCGCTGATGACAACCTCATCTCCAGCGCCTACTACTACAGCTATCCCGGTGAGAGCAATGGCAACGGATTGATCGCCTCGCTGAACTACACCGGCAAGGTGCTGCTGCGCAACCACACGCAGCTTGGAAATCCGTCGCGTTTTGGCGTGACCTCCTTGAACACCAACAATAGCCAGCAGATCAGTGGCCGGGGCAGCATGCCCTTTCCCAATGGGGCCGACTACAGCCTGTGGCTGCTGCCGTGCTTTGTTCAGCAAGAAGACGGCCACATCCGAGGAAGCTTGCCGGGCATGTTGTGGATGCCGCAAGACCGCCCCTACAGCGACCAGACCGTCATTGACAACGTGGTGGGGCAAATGGACAAGCGCTTTTTGTTGATTCGAACCCAGTATGGCGCCGAAGCTGACGGCGCGCAGGTGGCTTTCGATTTGACGGGACCGTGGTGGTGAGCGATGACCTATCCGTTTAGCGAGAGTTTTGTTACTGCCCCCGCAGCTGCATACCTTACCCGCCTTGGGGGCATGGTTGCCACCTACAACAGTTCGCTGCAGGCGATCAATCTCTCGGCAATCGACCAGCCGTCGGTGTTGCGCTTTAGCGAACCAGCCCACGACAATTTCTGGTTTGAGGCCGACCTGCGCCTGAACTCTGACGCCATCGGTCAGCGTCACATTGGTCTGTGGATGTGCACGGGCCAGAGCACGCAGGGTTATCGCTTTGCGCATGCCAGTGGCAACTGGAGCGTGAGCCGGTTTGATGCAGACTTCCAGGACGGTGCACTGGTAGGCCCGCTGGTACGCGACGGGGACACGCCCATTGCCGGCCTCACAGGGCTTGCGCCAAGTTTCAATCCCGGCCAGCGCTGGGTCTTGCGCTGCGAGTGTGTGGTGGGTGCCTGGGACAGCCAGGGCACGCCAAGAGCGCGTGTACTGCGTTTTTTTGCAGGCGGCGTGCAGATCTGTGTGGTCGACGATGTCACCTACCCTGGTGCGCTGATACCCGGGGTATGTCTGCAAGGGGCTACGGCGCGCATTGAATCGATTGCTGGCGGAGCACCTTCGACGCTGGCAGCCCTGGGCAGCCAGGTGGGACTGCGCTCGATGTCTGAACTGCGCCAACTGGCTAGTCCCTGTGGCGAGAGTTGGGACCAAGTTGGGGGACCCGGGGCCAAGCGCTTTGGCTTGCCCATGCTCAGACGCAACATCCACTTTGGCGGCGATGGCTTCATCACGGGAACCATCAAAGAAAAGGGCAACACAGGTCAGGCCGATCAACCCCTTGAGCGTCAAGTTTTGCTCATGAGCGACAACACGCGCACGCTGGTGGCCCAGACCTGGAGCGACGCCCTTGGGAGATATCGGTTTGACACACTGGATCCGGCGCAGACCTACACGGTCATTTGTGAAGACCACCAGCGACTCTATCGCGCCGTGATTGCTGACCGGCTGCGCCCGACTTCGACCGAGCGCTGACTCAGTTGGCAGGTTCTTGGCCAGCGCTTGAGAAGTGGTTGGCCGCCCTATTCACCTTGAGTCTCCATTGGATATGCTATGACTGTTGCCATCACACCTGAACACAACCATGCCCGACTAAGCGCAACACTGGCGTTTCTTGACTGCGGCAGTTCCCCGGCGCGACTACGCATCTACGCGGGCACAAGACCGCAGTCACCGGAGATGCCAGCGGCGAGTGAAATGCTGGTGGAAATCAGGCTGACCAAACCCGCAGGAGTCATTTCTGAGGGTTTACTGACACTGACCCAGCAAGAAAATGGGCTCATTGTGGCAAGCGGCATCGCCTCCTGGGCGCGGCTGGTCAATGGCAATGAGGTGTGTGCGATGGACATGGACTGCAGTGAGAGCGATGCCAGTGGCGACATCAAGCTTGCCAGTCTGAGCTTGTATCTGGGTGGGGACACCCGGATGGTCTCAGCCATCCTGACATGATCGGCTCAAGTGGCTGGGCGGCGCAGCCGGACCTGGCGCTGACCGCACAGACCGACCCGCAAATGGGTGCGCTGAGTGCTTCGGGCACGCACACATCTGTCGATTTGCTGTTCGAGTTGCCCGCAGCGATCGATGGCAACTTGGTGCTTGCCGCAGGCGAGGTTGTATCAGGCAACGAGTTGAGGATCTGGGCACAGTTGCCAACTCCGTTGATCTCGGTCAGTTTCATGGCTTCGCAGCAAGCGTGGGTTCACGCTGAAATGGCCGCATTGACGGTCAACATTGGCCTGCGCAGCAGCATTGCGTTAAACCTCGGCCCCATCACGGGCTCGCCCCTGCCTGACCTGGCGCTCAGCGCTGAGTTGGGCTATCTATCCAACACACAGCGACCCACAGTAGGCGCGACAACCACCTCCTGGCAGATCGGTTCGCAGTTTGGCGCAGGACTGTCCCTTGAGCAGCAAAGCAGTGCTCCGGTATCGGTCCACTTCACCGGCAGGTGGCAACGCGGCTTGAATTGGGTGCAGGACGTTGTGCATCACTTACCCAAGGTGATGAAGTCCTGGACGCAACAGCGCTTTTTTGCCTATCAAGGGGCGGCTTGTCTGCGAAGCAGTGCTCGTCTGACCAGTCAGGACGGTATGGCCCTTGCATTGGAGCGAGAAATCGCAATGGTTGCGGCGGTGCGTTGGCCTTTGGCTGTGGGATTCAGGCATCAGGCGGGCGACTCGCGGCCCCGCACTCCCCTGAAAAGTCCTTGGCAACCTTCCCGCCCGCTGCTGCAGTTGCAGGCGACTGACTTCCAGTGCGCAAGCCCATCTGCTCGCAGAATTTCCGGCGGTTTCCAGGCAGCGCTGGGGCCGGCACCTGGACTGAGCCAATGGCATCCCCAAACGCCACCGCAACAGCCAAGGTGTCGGGCTGGTCCTTACACACCCGGGGGGATGCTGCTGCTTTCGAGCAAAGCACCTGCAGACAGCAGTTTGCGGTTTTTATGTGAGTACCACGAGGACTGGGACCCTTCTGTGGGCAAACCAGTCGTCA
This sequence comes from Rhodoferax sp., assembly GCF_018063565.1. GTDB lineage: Bacteria > Pseudomonadota > Gammaproteobacteria > Burkholderiales > Burkholderiaceae_C > Rhodoferax. Next base: position 8,066 of record NZ_JAGPBB010000007.1, on the reverse strand, counting down.
TCGCGATTCGAAAGGTGTATGTCGTGATCAATGATGTCAGTCTGCGCCGGGCATCCAACGGCGTGCAAGTGCCGCTCATCAGTATGTCCCTGTCGCTTGATGCATCCTCCTGGACTTGGGGATTTGATGCGGTGCTGCCGCACACGGCGCAAAATCTGATCGACGCAGGTGGCACTGGCGTGGTGGAGTTGCTGGCCACGGTGAACGGCACCACTTTTGCAGTCCTTGCAGAAAACATCAGCCGTGAGCGCAGCTTCGGGCAAACCAGCATTCGATTGACTGGTCGAGGCAAGAATGCAGTGCTGGCCGCACCTTATGCGCCGGTGATGACGTTCTCCAACTCACAGGCTCGAACGGCACGCCAGTTGATGGACGATGTGCTGAGCATCAACGGTGTTTCCATGGGCTGGAGCGTGGACTGGGGCTTGACTGACTGGAGTGTGCCAGCCAAGGTGTTCTCACACCAAGGGACATGGATCGAAGCCTTGAGTGTCATAGCTGGGGCGGCCGGAGGCTATCTACTGCCGCACCCCAGAGATCAAACGATTCGTGTGCGCCACCGCTATCCGGTCGCACCCTGGGAGTGGGCCACTGTGACCCCAAACTTTGTTCTGCCAGTTGATGCAGTGGAAAAAGAGTCCCTACGTTGGCTGGAAAAGCCACCCTACAACCGGGTGTTTGTCTCTGGTGTGGATGCCGGAGTATTGGCACAGGTGACCCGGGCTGGCACCGCTGGCGACTCGCTGGCGCCGATGGTGGTGGATGCCCTGATCACTGAGGCAACCGTTGCCCGACAGCGCGGTCTGACGGTCCTGGGTGATACCGGTCGGCAGATTGAGGTCAGCTTGAACCTGCCGGTGCTGCTTGACACCGGAATCATTGAGCCCGGAGCTTTTGTGCAGTACCGCGACGGCGGGATCGAGCGCATCGGGGTGGTGCGATCCACCCAAGTGCAGGCCGGGTTTCCAGAGGTTTGGCAAACCTTGGGAGTGCAGACCTATGCATAACGTCTATGAGCAGTTCAAGCAACTGCTGTCTGACCCACCGCTACAGGTCGGCACCGTGTCTGAGATTGGCACCGGTGTGGTCACCATCCAGTTGCCCGGTGGTGGCACGGTCAAGGCAAGAGGCAGCGCAAACATGGGCGCGCGCGTGTTTGTGCGTAACGGCGTTCTGGAAGCCGTTGCACCCAATTTGAGCCTGGAAATCATTGAAATCTGACCACAGATTGAAAAGCAATTTTTGCCTTTTTAACCCCTTTTTAACCAGGAGCCCGCTTCGATGTGCATCACGCGCATCTGGCGGGTTTCGCATTTTGGAGCATGAAAATGGAAGCTAATCTTACTGAGCGACGCAAGATGGTGACGATGCCGCATGACGACTTTGAGCAAATGCTCGAGCGTGCGGCCGAGCGGGGTGCGCGTCATGCCCTGCATGAGGTGGGCCTAGACGGCGAGGATGCCGCTCAGGATATCCGTGAACTGCGCAGTCTGCTTGATGCCTTCAATCAGGCCAAGAAAACGGCAGGCCTGACCATCATCAAACTCGTCATTACCGGACTGGTGATGGCGATTCTGACCGGCACCCTGATCAAACTCAAACTGTTCGGAGGTGCGCAATGATTGAAACACTTCTGGGTGGATTGTTGGGTGGCGCGTTTCGACTGGCTCCAGAGTTCCTCAAATGGATGGACCGCAAGGGCGAGCGTGGCCACGAGCTGGCGATGCAGGACAAGGCGCTCGAGTTTGAGAAGGTCCGTGGCGCGCAACATATGTCTGAGATTAGCTCACAAGCTGACGCGGCCTGGAACACCGGTGCTATTGAGGCACTGCGTGACGCGGTGCGCACCCAGGGTGAGAAAACCGGTGTCTGGTGGGCAGATGCCCTGTCTTCCAGCGTGCGGCCGATCATCACCTACTGGTTGATGGCTCTGTACTGTGCGGCAAAATTGGTGGCGTTCATTGCGGCGCTGAACGCTGGCGCTGGTTGGGGGGTTGCCGTGTTGGCTGCTTGGTCGGAGGCAGATCAGGCGCTTTGGGCCGGTGTGCTGAACTTCTGGTTTTTGGGACGGGTTTTTGATCGGGGTCGGTCATGATTGAGGTGCCCCAAGCGGCCGTCGAACTGGCCAAGCGGTTTGAGGGGTTTCACAGGGTGCCAAAAAACGACCCTATGCGCCGAGCCCATCCCTACATTTGTCCTGCCGGATTTTGGACTGTGGGGTTTGGGCATCTGTGCAAGCCGGACCACCAGCCGATCACTGAGGCTGAAGCTGAGGTCTATTTGGCGCAAGACCTGATGACTGCACTCACCGCCACGTTGAGGTATTGCCCCGTGCTGGCTACGGAGTCAGAGTCGCGGCTGGCAGCCGTCGCTGACTTCACTTTCAATCTTGGAGCTGGTCGACTGCAGACTTCAATGCTTCGACGACGGATCAACCAGCGTGATTGGCACAACGTGGCAAAAGAGTTACAAAAGTGGATATACGGCGGTGGTCAAATATTGCCAGGGCTACAAAGACGTCGCGAGATGGACGCTTTAATGACCAAGTAACCCAGAATGTTCTTGAACATCATTCAAAAAACCGTCAACAGGATGGACCTATTTCACTGAAGCAACAGCCTGAGTAGCATGTTTTACAACTTCTACAATTTTCAATCCGCCATCCGGGCTTGACTCGTTGTCCAGATAGCCGGTTGGTGTAATTGCAAAGATTGACTTGGTCGTCTCCATCAGAATTGCATTTCTGGACTCGTCATCACTGGCCGCTTTTGTAAATGCTTGAAATGTTCGAAGTGCATTGGCTCTGTGCTTGCTTATGGCCCCCTGATGACGGGCAGCTTTATACAGGCGACCACACCATATTGTGGCAGTGAACAATAAGCCAAGTATCACCACCTTGGAAGTAAACATCTGGATCACCTGCGGCGTGGTCGCATCCGGCCTGATAGGGACGAAAACTAGTCCAATGGCGACGGCCAGAGTCAATGCTGCCACAGCACCCGTCGCCTTCAACCAGCGATCAGCGCTTTCGTCCTGCTCCAATGATTCGGCGTTAAAGTCGGCGGTGAAGTGCGCGACACCAACACTTGCTGCGGCCTCACGAGCAGCAACGATGATGTCGCCAATTTCGCCACGTTTTTTCTCGATCTCATCTTTTGCGCCGCCGACCAACTGTGAAGCCTGTTCGACCGATTCAGTCAACTCGTTGATATTCCGCTGTACATCGCCTTTTTGATAGGCCAAATAGGGAATGTACAGGTGAGCTACTGCAAAGAACTGATCAGACTGCGTTTTCAGTTGGCTGATCAATTGATCCCGTGTACCTGTCGGATTGCTGCTTTCAATTGAGAAACTTTTAATCTGGTCGAGAGTAGCTTTCAAATGAGGCAAGCTGCTAACGATCTGCTGCATCGGTGCGTCTGGTAACAGTTCAACTGGCAACAATTTGAAGTGGTTAAGCATTGAGTATGTGCGCTCGAGCTCAGTTCGACATCCTTCAAAAGTGATTTTTCCCCAATCAGGATTTATCAGCAACTTATCGATAGGAGTTTGAGTGCAGCTATCTGCCAATTCGCGGAGCTGCTTCGTTAGTGCCTCAGTTGCCATTTTTCACCGTCCCTTTAGTAATATTGTTTTATGTAGCTGTATGCCTTCTCAAACAGATCCTCATCTGCATGAAGCTTGTATTTGAAGAGCGCTTTGCGCAGGGCCTTTTTCACCTCGCGTTCACCGGCTTGTGTGCCCTGCCAGCCAGGAAAGCGGACCAGCCGCACAATTTCATCAATGTCGGTCACGACACGCTCGACCATGATCGGTGTCTCAGATGTTTTGACCTCGTTGAACAGTTCCGTCAGGGCAGCCTTGCCTCGATCCTCATCCTCCTCAGGCGGAACTTCCTTTTCGGCCTGCAGTGTTTCCTTGGCAATCTCTAGCAGCTGCTTCAAAAATTCGACGCTGTTGATCTGCCCGGATTCAAAGCGGTCTTTCAGTGCGTCCAACCGTTCAGACAGTTTTTTGAATTTCGGATTGCCTAGGTGCTTGCGCATGCGCCGCACCAACTTAATCTCGATCTCTTTGGCACTCTTGGGGTCCGGGTTGGACAGCACAGCCTCAAGCAAATCAGCGTCCAGAACCAGCGTGTCCAGATCATCGCGAACCGCATCAACATGCACGTTCTGGTGAATCAACTCAATGGTCTTGGCACCCAGCGAATGCCAGATCAACTTGCCATGGCCACTGGATGGCTGAACTGATTGGTACACCTGAGACAGCCATTTGAAGTCTTTCTCAAACGGACCTAGTACCGAGTCCGGGGACAAGGCCTCCCATATCTTACTCAGCAGGCTGTATTCGGCAGCAAAGTTGTCACGAACCGTGTTGTTGGGCAGGCACTGCTGCGCCGCAATCAGACCTTCATAGCCCGTCAGGCTGCGGTCCACGCCGGTAAAAAATGCCAGGCATTTCTGCATGGCCTCGGGCAACTTGTCTTTCAACTCCTGAATATTGCTGACCACCTGCTTGACGCTCTGGTCATCAAACTCCAGTGCCGCTGCAACATCATCAAAGATGCCCAGATAGTCCACGATCAAACCATGCGTTTTCTGATCTGAATACGTGCGGTTGACCCGGCAAATGGCTTGCAGCAGGGTATGGTCACGCAGCGGCTTGTCAAGGTACATCGCCTGCAGAATAGGTGCATCAAAGCCAGTGAGCAACTTGGCTGTGACGATGATCAGCTTGAGTGGGTCGGCTGGGTCACGGAATCGGTCCAGTAATCGCTCCTCCGCATCCCGACTGCGCTCATAGGCGGCGTATTCGGGGTGCTCTTTCTTGTCTGCGGCCTGTATCGACATGACGATGTCGGTTGCCTCGGGGGGCAGCAGTTTGTCCAGTTCCGCTTTGTAGAGCAGGCAAGACTCGCGGTCGAACGTGACGATCTGCCCTTTGAAGCCGTTAGGCTCTACCTTGGTCTGGTAGTGCAACACAATGTCTTCGCACACGCGCCGAACGCGCTCAGGCGTTTTCACCAAGACGGCCATCTTGGCGGCCGTTTTGCCCAACGTGTCTCGGTCCAGGTCTGACAAACCACCGGTTAAATCCTTGAACGCAGCCTCAATCGCCGCCTTGTCGATGTGCAGGTTGACCAGTCGTGGCTCAAAATGCAGCTTTAGCGTAGCGCCATCACGGATGGATTCCTCAAAGCCATAGCGGCTCATGTAACCCAAAGCATCTTCGTCTGCACCAAAGGCGTAGAACGTATTGCGGTCCGAGCGGTTGATTGGCGTGCCAGTCAAGCCGAAAAGAAACGCGTTGGGCAGTGCCTCCCGCATCTTGCGGCCCAGGTCGCCTTCTTGCGTGCGGTGGGCTTCATCCACCAGCGCAATGATGTTACTGCGGTCATTCAGGCAACCAGTAGCTTCACCAAACTTGAAGATGGTGGTGATGATGATTTTGCGCACATCCTGCCCCAGCAGCTGTTGCAACTTCTCGCGGGTGTCCGCCTTCTCCAAGTTGGGAATGTCGGCACCGGTGAAGGTGCCGGTGATCTGGCTGTCCAGATCAATGCGGTCCACCACAATGATGACCGTCGGGTTCTTCAAGTGCGAGTGCATGCGCAGCTTTTGCGCGGCAAACACCATCAGCAGCGACTTGCCCGAACCCTGAAAATGCCAAATCAGCCCCTTCTTGGGGTAGCCCGCCACCACGCGCTCCACCAGTTTGTTGGCGGCCTCGTACTGCTGGTAGCGGCAAATGATCTTGATGCGGCGCTTCTTCTTGTCCGTGGCAAATAAGGTGAAACTTCCCAGAATGTCCAGCACTACGTTTGGCCGCAACATGCTCTGGGCCGACAGCTTGAGTGTTTTCAACGGGTGGTGTTGGGCTCCATCCGATGCTTTGCCCTCAATCAAGTGCCATGGGCCCCAGTCCTTAACTGGCAGGCCAATGGATCCGTAGTGATACTCCTTACCCTCAGTGGCCACCGAGAACACGTTGCAGACGAACAGTTCAGGTACAAACTTTTCGTAGTCCGTGTTCACCTGCATGGCACCATCCACCCAACTGATGCACTTCTTGACTGGCGTTTTGGCCTCAATCAGCACCAATGGCAGGCCGTTGACCAACAGCACCAGATCGGCACGGCGCTCGGTTGGCCCGGCACGGTAGGTGTACTGCTGGGTGACGACGTACTGGTTTTGCGTCAGGTCGTCAAAGTCAATCAGGCGCACCGGCACATGCTGGTTGTTGTCGCCGAAAGGCATGGAGCGTTCGCCACGCATCCAGGCAGTCATTTCTTCATTGGCGCGGATCAGTCCGTCAGAGCGCACCGACAGCACAATGGCGCGCAGCTTGTAGAGCACCTCATCCGCGCGGTCAGGCTGAGTGGCGATTTCAGGGTTTAGGCGGATCAGCGCATCACGCAGCCAGGATTCGACCAACACCTCCTGAATCTGGCGTGGCACTTCCGCCGGAGCCTTGTAACGCCAGCCGATACCTTTTTGACTGGTGCCATAACTGGCCTGCGGCTCCTGCGCAACATTGGCTGGAACTGCTTTTGCCGGCCCGGCGAGTAAGTCGCGTACATACGCTTCCACAGTATTTGATTCGGTGAAACTCATATGCCGCCTCCCGCCACTTGTTTCACCAACCTTGCCCGAGAAGCTCTGTTGCGCAATTCTGGAATCGCCTGAACGACACTCGAAATAACGCTCACAACTGATTTCTGTGCGTCCAAGCTAATTAGTGGAAACTTCATTCTTGCGAAGCGCAATACACCCAAATGGGCAATCGACGTGGTTTGCTTTGATATTTGAACAAATCGACTGGTGTATTGGCAGTATTGAAAGAAATAGTGAGCGAATTCCGGCAAGACGCTTGATCCCGAGCGAAACCGGATCAGCGTATTTTGAAAGCAGCAATCTACAACTTCATCGCGGAATATGGCGCTTCTTCCAACGAGTTCCCGACTCTGCCCTTCATTAAGTAATACGTCACCGGGTCTCAAACGATAGGTGGAAAATTCGGCATCCGAAAAGTCCATTTCCCCTACGTCAGAAGTATCTATAAAGCCGTCATAGACATTGGCAACACGCAGGTACTTGCGTGAATTTTGGCCGGTCTTGTACTTTGGGGCGAGCTGCCTTCCCATCTGGACGTCTCCTACGGAACTCATTTCGCGCCAATCGCAAGTGGTATCAGTCCCGAAGATGGATATTTCGTCTGCTCCTGATGCGAACAGCGTATCGAACACTTGAAACAGGATCGACTTTCTCAGCTTTTCTGCGATTCTTTCGGCTTCATCAAAACTTGACTGTGCATCTTCCGCCGCAATTAAGAGTTTCACTAGCCGTTCTTGGTCCACCACCGTAGGCAATGCAAATTCAAAATCAGCGAGGCTCGTCCAGTTAGTTCGTGGGCTCAGTGAACCAGCCGACGTCCCCACAGCGTGATCAAAAAATGCATCAGTCTGGCAAATGAACGGCAGCAACTCGGGTAGCAGTTTGGACGCATCTTGGCTCTCAAACACATAGATGTCGCCTGAACACACACCAGAAAAGTCCGCCACCGCCACCTTACGCTGGTAAGCACGACGCTTGCCGAAAAGCACCTGCCCGGGTTGGAAGATGCTGGTGAAAGTGACACCGTCGGCAACATTGCCCCAATTGCGAATCCGCAAGTCGCCTGGCTCCAAGTGCTCCAGGCCAACGTATCGCTCCACGCCTTCGGCCAGAGGGTCAGCGCAACGCGCCTTGGACAGCCGCACCACGTCGCCAAACTTCACGCGACGCCAGCCAGATTTGAGGCTCTCTGTATTCTTGGTTTTATGCATAAATCTGGCCTCTAGCCATCGTGCTATGTGCGCAAGCGGCTATTGCATTAATAGCGATTGAAAGCCTGGATTGTTGCAAGCCTTCAAACATGCTCCTCCTTCTTGAGGCTGAAGCAATGGGATGGACGCCCCCACCTTAAGCGGCACAGATGTGCCAAAGTGGAGGTGCGTATCAACCACTTAACCGACAGGAGCGTCCACCATGAAGGCTACAACAATCGGCATCGATCTGGCAAAG
>NZ_JAGPBB010000137.1 GCF_018063565.1 Rhodoferax sp. | reverse complement strand
TAGCCAACATTGTCAGCCGCGCAATCCGCAGTGCCGGCAATGGTGCCCCCGGTGCCCAAAACCACCACTATTTTTTGTGCCAAATCAGAATTCACTTGCAGACTTTCTAAAACTGTTTAAAAATACAGTTACTGTATAGGAAAACAGTGGCAGCTATTTATCCAGTACAGCATCTTTTGAATCACCGCCATTTTTAGCCATGACCAGGAGCCACCATGCTTAGTCGCCCGAAATTGACCGACCGCCAGCAACAGATCCTTGATCTTATCCAGAGTGCCATCGCGCGCACCGGTGCCCCGCCCACACGTGCCGAAATTGCCACAGAACTGGGTTTCAAATCTGCCAATGCGGCCGAAGAGCATCTGCAAGCCCTGGCCCGCAAAGGCGCAATCGAGCTCGTCAGCGGCACCTCCCGCGGCATTCGGCTGCGCAGCGACGCACTGCGTAGTATCAATGAGTCGCGCCATCAACACCTGGCGTCTCCGCTGGCGGCACTGGTTCAGCTGGCGTTGCCACTGGTGGGTCGCGTAGCGGCCGGGTCACCCATCCTGGCACAGGAGCATGTTGACCAGACCTATTACGTCGAAAGCAGCCTGTTCCAGCGAAAACCCGACTATTTACTCAAAGTGCGTGGCATGTCCATGCGCGACGCAGGCATCATGGACGGTGATTTGCTGGCCGTACAAACCACGCGTGACGCCAAAAACGGCCAAATTGTGGTCGCACGCCTGGGTGATGAAGTGACGGTCAAACGCTTCATGCGCAACAAGGAACTGATCGAACTCCACCCCGAAAACCCTGACTACCAGACGATCGTGGTCGAGCCTGGCGAACCCTTTGAAATCGAAGGTCTGGCGGTCGGCCTGATCCGAAACACCATGCTGATGTGAGCGTCCATCAAAACACCAACTCTGTTGCCCCTCAACCCTGGCTTTTTTTGCTGCAGTAGGCATCACCACCTTTGACCCGGACATCCCATGAACAATCCAAACTCCCATATACAGATCAGCACACCGCTCAAGGCGCTTTGGCACTGGCTGATGGACAAGCCCGGGCATCAGCGTGACGGCGCCAAGGTTCAACCGTCGCTGGCGCTGGCAAACACACGTTCAAGAGCCGTCATCGCCGGGGCTGGCGTTCCCCTGAGTCGTGCACCCAAGCCAAGGGCCTTGCGTGTGGTGCGCGTGCTCGATGCTGATATGCCGCCCAGCACGGCTGGCCGTTTGCGTATCTCGGGTCGAATGGCCGACGTATGCGCCGAACTTGACCGATTGGCAGCCTACGAAGCCAGACTGCACTGATTCAGGCGCAACACACCCTATCCAACGCAACGGTCTGTCGTCCGTCGCCCGTTTGCAGAGGTAATTTTCAGTAACGCATTGCAGCAAACAGACCGCCTCAAGGCACAATTGGCGGCATGAATATTGTGATTCTCGACGATTACCAGGACGCGGTGAGAAAACTGGCCTGTGCCAGCAAACTGGAGGCTTTTCAGGCCAAGGTTTATACCAATACGGTCAAGGGCTTGGGCCAGCTGTCAGTTCGGCTCAAGGACGCGGACGTGATCATTCTCAATCGGGAGCGTACTCACCTGACGCGCCCACTGATTGAAAAGCTCCCCAAACTCAAGTTGGTGGTACAGACCGGGCGGGTTGGCAAACACATTGACATCAACGCCTGCACCGAACGAGGGGTGGCCGTGGCCGAAGGCACCGGGTCACCGGTGGCACCTGCCGAGCTGACATGGGCTTTAATCATGGCAGCCACACGGCGGTTGCCACAGTACATCGGCAATCTCAAACATGGCGCCTGGCAACAATCCGGACTCAAATTCAGCGGCATGCCGCCCAACTTTTGTCTTGGCACCACGCTCAGAGGGCGCACCCTGGGCATCTGGGGTTATGGCAAGATTGGCCAGATTGTGGCGGGTTACGGGCGCGCCTTCGGGATGCGGGTATTGATTTGGGCGCGTGAAGCATCGCGGGGACGCGCCGCACTGGACGACTTTGAACTCGCAGCCAGTCGCGATGAACTCTTTGAAGAAGCCGATGTCCTGACGCTTCACCTGCGTTTGACCGAAGAAACCGAAGGTCTGGTTCGACTGGAGGATCTGTCAAAGATGAAGCCCACCGCCTTGTTTGTCAATGTATCGCGGGCCGAGTTGCTGGAACCCGATGCGTTATTGAGTGCTCTCAACCGGGGCCGGCCCGGTCTGGCTGCAGTGGATGTATTTGAGTCTGAACCTATTTTGCAAGGTCACGCCTTGTTGCGACTCGAGAACTGCATCTGCACCCCTCACATTGGCTATGTTGAGCAAGACAGTTACGAGTTGTATTTTGGCGCGGCGTTTGACAACGTGGTGAACTTCATCAAAGGCCGGCCAACCAATATCGTCAATCCTGGGGCTCTGCAGGTGCGCCGCTGATCGCACCCGTTTGGGTGTATCCCTCGACCTGGCACCCGCCAACTCAGCCCGGCAAGTTTGCCATACCTGACCAAAGCGCATTGAGATCCGGGAAATTCCATTTCGCCGGATCTTCCCGGTTGAGTATCTTGTCGACTTCCGTCGTTTTGGAAAGATCCACAATCACCGGCGGAATACGCATCTCGGCCTTGGTGGAGTAGAAAACCTTGATGATGGGTGTCGTCAAGGAGCGGCTGCTTTGCTCCATCACCACACCAATCCGGCCGGATTTAAGGCGAATCAGCGATCCCACCGGGTAAATGCCCATACTCTTGACAAAGGCCTGAAATATCATCAGATCAAAATGCCCGTTGGCCCACTCCGCCATTTTGCGCAGCGATTCTGCCGGGTCCCAGCCCGCTTTGTAGGGGCGATTGGAAGTGATGGCGTCGTACACGTCGCACACCGCACCCATTTTGGAATACAGGCTGATCTGATCACCCTTGAGCCCCTTGGGGTAGCCGGTACCGCTGGTTTTCTCATGGTGATGCAGCACCACATCAAGGGCAACCGGATCCACGCCGCTACCCGCCAGCAGCATCTTGTGCCCCTCGCCCGGGTGCTGTTTCATGATGTCAAACTCAGCCTCGGTGAGTTTGCCCGGCTTGTTAAGTACGTCAACCGGCATGGCCACCTTGCCCAAGTCGTGCAATAAACCGGCCATACCACACGACCGGGTCTGTGCATCATCCAGTCCAAGCTGCTTGGCCAACGCCACCATCATGGCACACACCGCCACCGAGTGCATGTAGGTGTAATCGTCAGCGGTTTTCAGGCGGGCCAAACTGATGATGGCACCCGGGTTGCGCGAGATGGAATCCGAGATGTCTTCCACCAGTTGCCTGGCACCACCCACGTCAACCGCTTTGCCCATGCGAACTTCTTCAAACATCGACACCACAGCGGCTTTGGATTCCTGGCAGATCAGCGCAGCACGCTCCACCTCCTGCGCTGCCGGAACCGGCGTTGTCTCGCGAATCCGCACCACAGATTGATTCACGGGTGCGGTTGGCACATTCTGCACGGCGGCTTCAACCGGCTTGACCTCAGGTGGCACCGCAACGGCAACATCGGACCCCAGTGCACAGTCAATCCAGACTTCCTTGATTTTGCTGCCCAATATCAACTCAATGTCTTTGGGATCTTTCAGTACAAACCCTGTTCGCCAAAAGGGATGGTCCATCCATGAGCCGCAAAACTCCTTCAGGTGCATGCCCAGCTGCAGTTGGTGGACGCTGACTTTTTTTAGCATGGGGAAATTGTAGGCATCGACGCTCAAAGTCCACCGCAAAAGGGACTAAGAAACCAGCCTCTCAGTGCAGATGCCGGGGTTTGCGCCCACCACCGTGCCCACCTGCCGATCCGCCACTGGATCCCCGCGGTGGTTTGCCAAGCTGCAAGGAATTTACAAGGCTGTCAAACCGCTGTCCGAACAACTGATCAATCGCCGCCACCACACCACCCAATTCAGCACCATCAAAATGGCGCTCCATCAGGTTCACCACATCCTGCACCAGAAGATCCCGCTGCACTTGCATGATGGAGGCCGGATCAGGCCCTACAAAAAGCATCACAAAATCGTCCCGTGACTCCTGCTCCGTGCTGGTATCCTCGTCCTGATCATCAAATTCGGCATCAAAGAACGTGACCTCGATTGCCGCACCGGTTTGCGCCAGCTCGTTGAGATTCATGCACATTTCATCGAGCTCCTGGCGAAAATCGTCATCGCCCTCGACGGTCCAGCACATCTGCAACAAAGACTCCTTGGCATCAAACTGGATGCCCGGCTCATCTTCATAGAAGCTGCCCACGGCATCCGCCAGAGACCTGGCGCCGGCATACTTCCAGATCGGCCTCAGCGCGTCCTGGATGTTGTCAAAACTCACTCCGCTCTTCAGCGCGATCTGACCATGAACATGGATCTCAAATGGGGCGTTATAACTGGCCATGGTAGTGAAAATATCGGTGTCAATGGTTTAGCTGCAACAGAAGTCCTCGGCTAGGCAAGCCGTTTGAGTCGTCCGCTGGAGCACATGATACCGCGATGAGTGACAAAAAAGCCCGCAAACTGCGGGCCTTGCTGGCTTTAAAGGGCCTGCCTGCACCAGGCAGGCAGGCCGTCAAACCCCTCACTCAATAGGTTTGCCCCAACTGGCCGAGGATGGCCGGGTTCTCCAGGGTCGAAGTGTCTTGCGTAATCGACTCGCCCTTTGCCAGCGAACGCAGCAGGCGGCGCATGATCTTGCCGGACCGGGTCTTGGGCAGGTTCTCACCAAAGCGGATGTCTTTGGGCTTGGCAATCGGGCCAATTTCTTTGGCCACCCAGTCACGCAATTCTTTGGCAATGGCCTTGGCCTCATCACCGGTGGGGCAACCGCGCTTGAGCACCACAAAGGCACATATCGCCTCACCCGTCAGATCGTCTGGTCGACCCACCACAGCCGCTTCAGCGACCAGGTCGGTCTTGGCCACCAGTGCCGATTCGATTTCCATCGTGCCCATGCGGTGCCCTGAGACATTGAGCACGTCGTCGATACGCCCCGTAATGCGGAAATAGCCCCGGTCCGCACTGCGCACCGCGCCGTCGCCCGCGAGGTAATAGGTGCCGCCCATTTCAGGTGGGAAATAGCTGTTCTTGAAACGCTCGGGGTCGTTCCAGATGGTACGAATCATCGACGGCCAGGGGCGCTTGACTACCAGCATGCCGCCTGAACCATTGGCCACGTCATGGCCAGCTTCATCCACGATGGCGGCCATGATGCCTGGCAACGGCAGTGTGCAGCTGCCCGGCACCAGCGGTGTGGCACCCGGCAGCGGCGTGATCATGTGACCACCCGTCTCGGTTTGCCAGAACGTGTCGACGATCGGGCACTTTTCGTGGCCGATGTTCTTGTAGTACCACATCCAGGCTTCGGGGTTGATCGGCTCACCCACCGAGCCCAGAATGCGCAGGGTGCTCAGATCGGAACGATCCGGATGGACCTTTTCGTCGCTCTCGGCGGCCTTGATCAACGAACGGATCGCGGTCGGGGCGGTGTAGAAAATGCTGCATTTGTGGCGCTCGATCATCTGCCAGAAACGCCCGGCGTTCGGATAAGTCGGAATACCTTCAAAAATGATCTGCGTGGCACCCGCGGCCAGAGGGCCATAACCCACATAGGCGTGGCCGGTGATCCAGCCAATGTCGGCGGTACACCAGAACACATCGTCCGCCTTCAGGTCGAAGGTCCAGTCCATGGTCAGTTTGGACCACAACACAAAACCGCCGGTGGCGTGCTGCACCCCCTTGGGTTTGCCGGTAGAGCCCGAAGTAAACAAAATGAACAGTGGATGCTCAGCACCCACCATAACAGGCGCACATTCGGTGCTTTGGCCTGCCAGAGCTTCAGTGAAGGTGATGTCGCGGCCGGCCACCATGTTGCAGGCGCTGCTGGTGCGCTCGAACACAAACACCGTCTTGATCGACTCGCAACCGCCCAGGCCCAGACCTTCGTCCACGATGGCCTTCAGGGGCAACTGTTTACCGCCGCGCATCTGGAAGTTGGCAGTGACCACCGCCACGGCACCGGCATCGATGATGCGCTCTTGCAGCGCCTTGGCCGAGAAGCCGCCAAACACCACGCTGTGGGTGGCACCAATGCGCGCGCAGGCCTGCATGGCAATCACACCTTCAAGTGTCATCGGCATGTAAATCAACACGCGGTCACCCTTGCTGATGCCACGGGCCGTGAGTGCATTGGCAAACTGACTCACCTTGGCCAGCAGCTCCTTGTAAGTGGTCTTGGTCACGGCACCGTCGTCGGCTTCGAAAATGACCGCCACCTTGTTCTCGTTGGCGGTGCCCATGTGTTTATCCAGGCAGTTGTACGAGGCATTGAGCTCACCGTCTTCA
>NZ_JAGPBB010000136.1 GCF_018063565.1 Rhodoferax sp. | reverse complement strand
CAACTGGAACAGGTTGAACATGCACTGCGCCTGGGCGAACACCCAGACCTGCGCAGCCAGCTTGACCATGCCACCCACCTCGAACGATCGGCTCAAAAGCAAATTGACCTGATGCACCAGGGCAATGACAAGGCGTTGCGCCGCATCGATGTTGCCCTTGAAGAATTGGAGCGTTCAGCTGGCCGCGCACAAGAAATTGCAGTGGCGTCGTTTGGTGCACAAGCCTTTGCTGGGCAAGGAGATCGGGTGGCCTGTTATTTCTGCGCCAGACCCTTGGCCAACCCGCAGTACCGACAGGGCGTGGCGTTGAAACAGGCCGAGGCGGTTGTCAACGTCATGTCCTGTCCGCCATGTGCAGCCGTTGCCGCCCAGGGGCGCTCACCCCAAGTGCTGACCGGCGCCGATGGCCGCACCCATTGGAGCGAGTTGCCGGGCTTTGATCCCTATGCGGCCCGCCATGCGGTCGATGCGCAAACCGCTCGTACCCCCGGCTGGAAATTTACTCAACATCGCTCCATGGCCGAGCTTGGCCTGATCGCGGGTGGCTCAGCGCTGGCGGGTGGCGCCATCGCCGCCATGTTGAGCCCGGATGCGCAGGCTGCAGGTGCCTTGCTCGACCTTGACATGGCGCGCGAGAACGCTTTGGCGCAAGAAGCGGCAACCGCGGCGGCGCGGCATGCCGCAGGGCAAGCTCGCGAGCAATTTTCTGATCATTCCTGATGTCGGCTCCCCGCGTTGTTTTTTATGCGGTCAATGGCCTGGGTCTGGGGCATGTGACCCGTTTGCTGGCGATTGCACGCGCGCTGCGTCGGTTGGCGCCCCAAGCCGAGATTCTGTTTTTGACCTCGTCAGAAGCTGACGGAGTGATCTATCGTGAGGGTTTTGCCGCCATCAAGCTGCCCTCGAAAACCATCCGTGAGGCCTGCGGGCTGCGCAAGACCACCTATTTAAAAATGGCGCAATCGGTCACCTGGAACGCCATCAGCGCATTTGATCCAGATGTTTTGGTGGTAGATACCTATCCGTCAGGAAGTTTTGAGGAACTGATCCCGGTTTTGCGCTGGCGGCAAAAGAACGTGTTTGTGTTTCGTGAACAGCGCCGCGACAGCTTTCAGTCCGACCTGCTGAGGGCCATCCTGCCCCTGTATGACTTGCTGATTGTTCCGCACGAGACGGTGGAACAGGTAGGTGACTTGCCAGAGCCTGCCAAGGCGCGGGCGGTTGGCCCGATATTGATCCGCGAGCGAAACGAACTTCTTTCGCGGGCCCAGGCACGAGCCGCGCTGGGTCTGCCAGGGCACATCGACGAGGACACGCTGCTGATTTACTGCAGCTTTGGGGGCGGGGGTGAACCCGAATCGTGCCGGGCGCTTGAACTGACCAGTCGTGCTGTGCTGGCACTCCCCAACGCCCATCTGGTGATCGGACAGGGTCCGCTGCTCTTGGCCGACCCCGCGCCGCGCGACGGCATGACCGTGATCCGCGGGCGTTATCCGATGATGGATGTGTTGCCGGCATTCGATGCGGCGGTGGCCGCTGCGGGTTACAACACGGTGCATGAGTTGCTCTTTGCCGGCATTGCGTCGGTGCTGGTGCCTTTTGGCCGGATCCTCGATGACCAGGGGCGGCGCGCACATGAACTGGCTGAAGATCACGCCTGCCTGGTGTGTGACCCGCTGACGGAGCGCGGGCTCACCGAGTCGCTGGCCCGACTTGCCGACGCCGCCACACGCCACACCCTGGCCAAGAACGCGCGGGCCGTCATCAAGAAGAACGGCGCCACGGCCGCGGCACGATCCATCCTGGAACTGCTGTGAAAAGCGCGCCTTTGACACCCGACCAACAAGCCCGGCTGCAGGGCTATCTGGCACAAAGGCCAGCCCTGGGGCCAGAGACTGTGCACATTGACCTCATCAATGCCTGCAACCTCAACTGCGTGACTTGCTGGAACTATGCGCCCGGACTGGCCACACCCAAACCGGTCTCCTGGAAAGCACAGCGCATGGAGGCATCCGTCTTTGCCAGGGTGCTCGCCGAGGTAGCGGCCACCGGTGCCCAGCGGATCATTCTCTCAGGCGGTGGCGAGCCCTTTGTGCATCCGCGCATTCACGACTTTATTGCCGCCGTGAAGGCAAAGGGTTTGACCTTGACCGTGATCAGCAACGGCACCTTGTGTGACTTTGAGCGATTGGCCGATCTGCAGGTTGACCAGATGTTGATCAACATGTCGTCGGCCAGTGCGCCCACCTACGTGGCGTATCACCCCAATCAGTCGGAGGCGAGCTTTCATCAGTTGACCCAAGGCCTTGCCTGTGTGCGTGGCCGCATCGCCATCAATCTGGTGCAGGTCATCAACACGCTGAACGCGCACGAGCTTGTTGACATGCTTGACCTGGCCAGCCAGTTGGGCACGCGCGTGTCGTACAAGCTCGGCGATACACCGCCCGGAACCCAGTCGCTGGCACTTGCGCCCGCTCAGCGACACCAGTTGACCAACGATCTGATTCCACGGGCCATCCAGCGTGCCAAGCAGTTGGGCGTCAAACACAACCTGCCGGCGTTTGCCGATCAGTTGGGTCAACACGCTGGGCAGACGCACCCGCCCGCCTGTTTTGCGGGTTACCTGTACAGCCGCGTCTATGTGGATGGCCGGGTGTTTTTTTGCTGCGAACACATCGACGTGGGTCACATTGACGAGGCACCCTTTGCCGAGATTTGGGCATCGCCGCGGTATGACACGGTTCGGCAACGGCTGCATCAGGGCCAGTCTTACCCTGGATGTGCCCGCTGCGGCAAACACGACATGAACTTCACGGCGGCGGGCCAACTGGCAAAGTTGCAGAGCGCGGGGGTTGAGCCATGAACCCGCGACCGGTGGTGAACTGGAACATCGTGGGCGGCTGCAACTACCGCTGCAGCTACTGTGTGCAAAAACACGCCGACGGTGTCGGTGGCCCGGACGACGCGGCGCTGGAGCGAGGGCTCGATGTGCTGTGTGCGCTGCCCGGGGTTTGGGAATTCAAGCTCTCGGGTGGTGAGCCGTTTCTACTCAAGCGCCTGCCAGACGTGGCCACGCGGCTGGTGGCGGCCGGCCACAAGGTGTCGTTGCTCACCAATCTTTCAGTCTCCTTGCCCGTTATTGAGCGCTTTGTGGCGGCAGCCGGCGACGGTCTGCGAACATTTTCGTGTTCGCTGCATTTGGAAGAAACCAGCGCTGAGACCTTTCTAACCAAGGCAGCAGCGGTAAAGCAGGTGTTGTCGGCCATGCCCAAGTCAAGTTTTGTGGTGAACCATGTGGTTCAACCGGGGCGAATCGGCGAGGCAGCCGAACTTCGCCGCGCGTTTGAGGCATCCGGTTTGAAGTTTTACCCGCAGCTCATGCGGATCAACGGCAGCCCGGCGAACTATGGGTTGATCGACCGCTGGAAACTTGATCGGGCTTTTGCCGACCTGGTGGGCCCGGCTGGGATGAATCGTGGCTACTCCCACCAGGGCAAGTTTTGCCACGCCGGGTTTCGCTATTTCATCCTGCATCCCAAGGGGGATGCGTATGCCTGCTATCCGGCCAAACGACACGGTGAAAACTACCTGGGCAATATCTACACCAACACGTTTCGTTTGAACGACGGGCCTTTGGCTTGCCCGTATGCCGTATGTCCTTGCACCGTGCCACAAAACCGGGGCATGGTCGCCGATTAAGGTCTGTGGTTCAGCCGTAGATTCAAAAAGAATAGCTGTTAGCGCTTTATCCATAAGCGCCAAAGGCCAAAAAGGCTCAAAGAATCAACGGATGACCCGCGCGCCCTTGCCCTTCATGGCCGCTTCAACCTCTTCCACCCGCACCATCGAGGTGTCGCCCGGCGTGGTCATGGCCAATGCACCGTGGGCGGCACCGTATTCCACCGCTGCTTGGGCACCCTTGCCTTCCAGGAATCCGTACGCTAGGCCAGACGCAAAGCCGTCGCCGCCGCCGACCCGGTCATAAATCTCCAGGTTGTCGCGCTTCATCGATTGGTACAACTCGCCGTTGTAATACAGCAGCGCCGACCAGTCATTGAGCGTGGCGGTGGTGGCCTTGCGCAGCGTGGTGGCCGCCACCTTGAAGTTGGGGAATGCCGCCACAGCGGTCTGGATCATCTTCTTGAAGCTCTCGGTCTCGATGTTCGTCAGATGCTCATCAGCGCCTTCCACCTCAAAACCCAGGCAGGCAGTAAAGTCTTCTTCATTGCCAATCATCACATCAACGTACTTGGCAATCTCGCGGTTCACGCGTTGCGCGGCGTCCTTGCCGCCCTGGCTCTTCCACAGGGACGCGCGGTAATTCAGGTCATACGCCACCACCGTGCCGTATTTCTTGGCGGCCTGCACCGCCTCAATCACGGCTTCGGCGGTGTTGCTGGCCAGCGCGGCAAAAATGCCGCCGGTGTGGAACCAGCGCACACCCTCTTCACCAAACAGTTTTTCCCAATTCACTTCACCGGGTTTGATTTGTGAGGCCGCCGAATGCCCCCGGTCCGAGCAACCCAGCGCCGGGCGAATGCCGTAGCCTTTTTCGGTGAAGTTCAGGCCGACCCGGGTGTTTTTGCCCAGGCCGTCAAAGTCGCGCCAGATCAGGTGGCTCATATCGACGCCACCTTGCATGATCAGGTCTTCGACCAGCCAGCCCAGGTCATTCTTGGGCAAGGCCGTGACGACTGCGGCGCGTTTGCCCCAGCACTTGCGCATGGCGCGCGCCACGTTGTATTCACCGCCGCCTTCCCAGACCTGGAAGCTGCGCGCATTGCGCACACGGCCAAAGCCGGGGTCAAAGCGCAGCATGACTTCGCCGAACGAGGCACAGTCCCATTTGGTTTGCGCCGCAGATTTGATGATGAGTTCAGACATTTTGGGTGCTCCTGATGTTGCGTGGCTTATTTGGCAGCCAGTTCCGCCTTGATGGTTTTGGACAGTGCGATGGTCTTGCGCACGTTGTCTTCAATGCCGGCAAAGTCCTTGGCGTCGAGCAGCTTTTTGGTGATCATGTTGGAACCAATGCCACACGCCACAATGCCGGCGCCAAACCATTTGCGCAAACTGTCCTCGGTGGGCTCAACCCCGCCGGTGGGCATGATGCGCGTCCAGGGCATCGGGCCCATCACGCTCTTGACAAAGTCAGGCCCGCCCACTGACGAACCCGGGAACACCTTGACGATCTCCACACCCAACTCCTGTGCGTCGCCAATCTCGGTGGCTGAACCGCAGCCCGGGCTGTAGGGGATGCCACGGCGGTTGCACACCTTGGCCACCTCGGCGTTGAGCAAGGGGCCGACCACAAACTTGGCACCATTGGCGATGAAGATGGCGGCGGTTGGTGCATCCACAATCGAGCCCACACCCATGATCACGCTCGGGTCGGCCTTGGCAAAGTGACGCGTCACGTCCAGAAACACCTGCGCGGCAAAGTCACCGCGGTTGGTGAATTCGACGCACTTGGCGCCGGCGTTGGCGCAGGCCTGGATGACGTTCTTGCACAGTTCCACATCCGGGTGATAAAAAACAGGGATGATGCTTTGGTCCATCATTGCCGAGAGGACGGCCATACGGTCTTTTGCTGCCATGTTGAAGCTCCTGAAAAAATTGAGTTAAAAGTGCCTGTAGCGCTTTATGGAACTGCGCAACATGCTATTGAATTTGTAACTACATCACCGCACCGACCTGCCAGGGCAAAAACTCGTCATGCCCATAACCCAGCACCTCGCTGCGCACCTTTTCGCCCGAGGCGTGGCGGACGATGGCGTCGAATATGCGCTGGCTGATCTCGGGCATGGGTGTGCCGGTGATGAGATCGCCACAGTTCACGTCCATGTCGTCACGCATCCGCTCAAACAGCGCGTTGTTGGTCGCCAGTTTGATGGTGGGCACACCCGCACAGCCAAAGGCTGAGCCGCGCCCGGTGGTAAAGCAGATGATCTGCGCGCCACCCGCCGCCTGGCCCGTGGCCGACACCGGGTCGTAACCCGGCGTGTCCATATAGACGAACCCTTTGGCATCCACCTGCTCGGCGTATTCGTACACGCCTTGCAGCGTGCTGGTGCCGCCCTTGGCCACCGCACCCAAAGACTTTTCGAGGATGGTCGTCAGGCCACCGGCTTTGTTGCCTACCGAGGGGTTGTTGTTCATCTCGCCACCGTTGCGCGTGGTGTAGCCCTTCCACCAGTCGATGCGGGCGATGAGCTTGTGCGCAATGTCAACGCTGGCAGCACGGCGCGTCAGCAGGTGCTCGGCACCGTAAATTTCAGGCGTCTCCGACAGGATGCTGGTGCCGCCATGCGCTACCAGCAAGTCCGACGCGCCACCCAGCGCCGGGTTGGCGGTGATGCCAGAATAGCCGTCAGAGCCG
>NZ_JAGPBB010000135.1 GCF_018063565.1 Rhodoferax sp. | reverse complement strand
CAGCGCAGGCCATGACAACACCAGCGAGAAAGGCCAACTCAACCAAATAACGCATTGAATTCATCCCCCGCTTCCACCGGCCAGGATAGTTGTCGCCGAGCGGTCAGGATAGTTGACGTCAAGCACCAGTCTGGAGCCAGATGGATGACCGGAGGGTGTGGGTCTCCAAGCTTTTGTCTGGCCCAACCTGTGCAGAGCGATAAGTGAGCAACGCGACCCCTGGTCCAAGCGCAGTGACAGCAAACCCTTGGGACACCACTGCCGGACGCGACTCTTGCGTTGACAGGAAATTGATGACGGTTTCGCGACTGTACGAGCGGCCTGAGCGGCCAACCTCGTCAAACTCGGGGTGTAGCAATTGTTCCGGGCGCTCGCGACTGCTTCGAACCCCAGGGTGATGGAGTTCGACCTCGGTGTCTGGAGTTCGTGGAGGAGGGCGGTCACGAACGGTGGGTGTCGGCAAGGGGCAGGCTTGGTTGCGCTTGCGTGACCTGCTGACCAAGACTCGAGAGGTGCAACTGCATAAATGAGCTGTGTGGGTCATTCTGGTAGCTGCCAAACGGCCCACAGTACTTAAACCCGTGACTCTCGTAAAGCCGACGCGCTGGTTCGAAGCCGGGTTGAGTACCTGTCTCCAGACTCAGGAGCTGATAGTTGCGTTGACGAGCAATCTGGATGATGTGCTCGAGCATCACACGTCCGGCACCCAGTCCCCGCCTTGCTGACGGCGTCCTCATTGACTTGACCTCCCCGTGCAGAGGGCTTAGTTCTTTCAACGCGCCACATCCCATCAGCACGTTGTCCTGCCACACAGTCCAGAACGTGATTTCGGGAACCTTGAGCTTTGCCAAGTCAAGTGCGTGAACACTTTCTGGCGGAGACCATTCGTACATGTTACGAATGTGTTCCTCCAAAAGTTCGACTATTTCTGGACCGCAAAGGTCATCTATTCTTACTTTCATGGCTTTGTCGATGAAAGTTGGAGGGTGTTCAATGTTTCAAGGTTTGAGTGAACAGGCACGCCTTTGTGTCCCCGATTGTGCGAAAGGTCCGGCTGGGTATCATAGGCGAGGTATGGGACAGAATGAACCTGCAATCGCAAACTCCACTAGGATTGCTCTATGCCTAGTCTGATTCATCGGTTCGATACCCCCGCATCTACTGAAGGCTGGCATGCCATCAACGATGGGGTCATGGGCGGCGTTTCAAGCAGTCGGTTGCGCTTTGACGTGGTGGGTCACGCTGTCTTTGAGGGCGAAGTCTCGTTGGAAAACAACGGGGGTTTTGCGTCGGTGCGGGCACCCCTGCTGGAGTTGGGCTGTGCGGACACCGTGGCTTATCGTATGACGGTTTGGGGAGACGGTCACACTTACAAACTCAATTTTCGGACCGACTCCGGTTTCGATGGTGTGACCTATCAGGCTCCTTTTACGCCTTCACCAGGGTTGTGGACACAGACTGTACTGCCCCTGGCTGCTTTCAGTCCCACTTTTCGGGGTAGATTGGTGAAAGGGGCGCCGCCGTTGCAGCCCCAACTCGTCAAACAGGTTGGACTGATGATTTCAGACAAGCAAGCCGGGGCGTTTCGGTTGCTCTTGCAGAGCATCGAAGCGGGTTCATGTTTGTAGCTGCTGGCAACCGGCGTGACCTTTTATGAACTGGTGCCAATCGCGGATAAGTACACTGCGCAAGCACTTTCGCCATCATGTTCAGCCTATTGGCTCCACGACATGGCGCTGACTTGCAAGGTGGTATCTTGGAACACTGGAGAAGTTATGTTTAGAGGAATCCTCATCACCAAAGGGGAGGCTGGTTACAAAGCCGAACTGCAAACCATCGACGAATCCGTCTTGCCGCCTGGCGACGTGCTGGTACAGGTGGAGTGGTCCACATTGAATTACAAAGATGGGCTGGCCATCACTGGGCAATCGCCCGTGGTGCGCCGGTTTCCCATGATTCCCGGCATTGATTTCGCTGGTACCGTCATCGAGAGCACTCATTCATCGTGGAAACCGGGAGACAAGGTCATTCTCAATGGCTGGGGTGTTGGTGAGTCCCATTGTGGTGGACTGGCACAGATGGCAAGGGTCAAGGGCGAATGGCTGATTCCATTGCCACCAGAGTTCACGCCGCGCCAGGCGATGGCCATCGGTACGGCAGGTTACACCGCCATGCTTTGCGTGTTGGCACTGGAACGCCATGGCACTCAACCGGGCGACGGGGAGGTGCTGGTCACCGGCGCCAACGGTGGTGTGGGCAGTGTCGCCATCGCCTTGCTGGCCAGGCTGGGGTACAGCGTGGTGGCGTCTACCGGGCGTTTGGCTGAAGGCGATTACCTCAAAGCGTTGGGTGCAGTACAGGTCCTTGACCGCGCCGAGCTCGCTCATCCTGGTAAACCCATCGGCAAGGAGCGTTGGGCTGGTGTCATTGATACGGTTGGGAGCCATACCTTGGCCAATGCTTGCGCAACAACCCGGTATCGAGGCGCGGTGGCCGCGTGCGGCCTGGCAGGTGGCATGGATTTCCCAGGGTCGGTTGCACCCTTTATTTTGCGAGGCGTCACGCTTTACGGCATTGACAGTGTCATGGCCCCCATCGATTTGCGCCACCAGGCGTGGAGCCGGCTGGTTCGAGACCTTGAATTCGCCAAACTCGAGGACATGACGCGCGAAATCGGACTGCCACAGGTCATTGAAGTCGCAAGTGAACTGCTGCAAGGCAAGGTTCGCGGTCGAGTTGTGGTCGATGTGGCTCGAACCTAGTCTCGAACCTAAGCTCAAACCCCATGCCTTTATTGCCTTATCTGCGCCGCACGCTCCGAGATTCTGCAAGGGGCAAATAACCAAAACTTCGAAAGACATCCATGAAATATCGCATGCTTGGCCGAACCGGCTTGTACGTCTCTGAAATGTGCCTGGGCACCATGACTTTTGGCGACCAGGGATTTTGGAAAGTGATGGGCGGCTTGGGGCAAGACTCAGTGAACACCTTAGTCAAGCAGGCATTTGACGCGGGTGTGAACTTCATCGATACCGCCAACGTGTATGCCATGGGCATGTCGGAAACCCTCACGGGTCAGGCTATCAAAAGTCTGGGCTTGCCTCGTGATGAAATTGTCGTGGCGACAAAAGCCTTCGGCCCGATGAGCGAAACCAAAGCCAATGCCTGCGGGCAGTCCAGGTACCACCTGATGAATGAACTTGATGCCAGCCTCAAGCGGCTCCAGTTAGACCATATCGACCTGTACCAACTGCACGGTTACGACTCGGTGATGCCTTTGGAAGAGGTTCTGGCGACCTTGAACGACATGGTGCGCTCAGGCAAGGTTCGGTACATTGGACTGTGCAACATGGCAGCCTGGCAAGTCATGAAGGGTTTGGCGATTTCTGAGCGAAACCATTGGTCACGGTTTGAAAGCGTTCAAGCGTACTACACCATCGCGGGTCGAGACCTTGAGCGTGAGGTGATACCCCTATTGCAAGACCAAAACGTGGGTTTGATGGTCTGGAGTCCTTTGGCCGGTGGCCTGCTCAGCGGCAAATTCACGCCAGATGGACAGGGCCCCGCCGGTTCTCGCCGTGCCAATTTCGACTTCCCCGTCGTTGACAAGTCACGGGCCTTTGCTGTCGTCGATGTGATGCGTCCAATTGCCCAACGACACCAGGTGTCAGTGGCACAGATAGCCTTGGCCTGGCTGCTGAGCCGCCCACAGGTGACATCCGTCATCGTTGGAGCCAGAACGCCTGAGCAACTGGATGACAACCTGCGGGCCTCAAAGCTGGAGCTGACCCCAGAGAATTTGCATGCTTTAAACGAGGCAAGTGCTTTGCCACCGGAGTATCCAGGCTGGATGCTGGAGAGGCAAGCCCGCTACCGAGCCGTTGCCCCAGTCAAGGGCTGAGGTTTGACGATGAAGTCTGATGCCGCGTCATCTGGTCAAGCGCAGGTGAAAACACAAATCACAGGCGTGCTCCTGGATGTGGTTTTGTCGATTCCGCAATCAACAGAGCCGGCTTCACCCACCCCCAAAGTTCGCGCGACGGAACTCATCAACAAGGCATGCAGAACGACGGCCGGAATTTCAGGTGGTGCTGCTCTGGTGCCCGGCCCCTTGGGGCTATTGACCATCTTGCCCGACATGTATGCCATTTGGCGGGTTCAGTCCCAACTGGTTGCCGACATCGCCGCTGTCCACGGCAAGTTAGGCGCGCTTACCAAGGAACAAATGATTTGGTGCCTGTTCAAGCACTCGGCAGCACATGTCGCGGGAGATTTCGTGGTGCAGGTGGGTGAGCGCTACATTGTTCACCCCAGGAGCCTGCAGTGGATGCAAAAGGCGGTGGGCTTTCTTGGCATCAAAATCGCGCAACGCGTCCTGGGAAAAAGCCTGGCGAGGTATCTGCCCTTGCTGGGCGCGGCGGCCGTCGCGAGATACGCCTATATGGATACCAAGAAAGTTGGGTTGGCTGCAGAAGCGCTTTTCAGCAAAGAAATCGTCTTTGAACCGGACCCTGCCTGAGAACCCGAAGCGGCTTTAGAGTGTGCCCATCGACCCCAGTGGCTCAATTTTGGCCGGTGCCTTGTTGAGGTGCTGGAGCGTCTCGACAAATTCACGCGCTTGTTGGCGCTGTTTTTCTGTGAAGGGTTTGCCGGGTTCCCCGGTGAGCAGAACTTCCAGCAGTCCGGTCAGGTGGAGCTGGAACTTCTCATAATCAGGATGGGTAGCCATGAGTGAGCCGACGATGGCCATTAGGCCGGCCTGCGTGGCCACCAGGGTGTCGAGTTCTGCTTGCAGTTGTTCTTTGTTCATGGTTGGGGATACCTGGCCCGCGTTTGCAAACCAGGCCAATCGTCTAGTCTTGGCCGGTCGACTCAACGTTGCCGGCCGTTTGTCGTCGCGACGAGATTGAAGGCAGCCGGTGAGTACATCGACTCTCACGCCGAACGGATGGCTGAAACGGCACCGTCGACTGTGTTAACCCGCCATTGCCGGGTAGTCCGTGTAGCCCTTCTCACCTGGTGTGTAAAACGTGCTCATGTCGGGTGCGGTCAAGGATGCACCAGTTTGCATGCGCGCCACCAGGTCCGGGTTCGAGATGAATGGCCGCCCAAATGCTGTAAGGTCGGCGTCCTTTGCCTGCAGTACCGCTTCAGCACTTTGCGCATCGAAGCCACCCACGGCGACAAATGTCTGCGCGAACACGGCCCGAAGTTGCTTCTTGAACTCAGCCGGCACTGGCGGCGCGCCCATGGCGGAATGGTCCACCAAATGCAAATAGACCAAGCCCATGTCAGACAACTTTTGGGTCAATGCCAGAAATTGTTCTTCGAGCCCCTCAAAGGCCCCGGTGGCATTGAACACACCATAGGGTGAAATCCGGATGCCCACCTTGTTGGCACCAATCGCAGCCACACACGCCTGCGCGACTTCAAGTGCAAAGCGGTTGCGCCTATCGGCATCGCCACCATAGCCATCGGATCGTTTGTTGACGTTCGGGTTCAGGAATTGCTCAATCAGATAGCCATTGGCCGCATGCAATTCGACTCCATCAAATCCTGCCTGGATGGCCATTTTGGCGGCACTGGCATATTCGGCGACCGTTTGCCTGATGTCTGCGTCGGTCATGGCCGTCGGTGCAGTGTGAGGCTGCATCCCCGCGTTGTCGGTCCACATCTCGCCTGGACAAACTTCCGGGCTGGGGCCGACCACTCGTGCCCCGGCTGGCAGGTTGTCCTGATGCGATACCCGCCCCGTGTGCATGAATTGCACAAAGATTTTGCCGCCAGCTTTGTGGACAGCGTCTGTGACAAGGCGCCAACCCTGAACCTGCTCTTCGTTGTAGAGACCTGGAATTCGGGCATAGCCAACGCCGTTAGGGGAGGGGGAGGTTCCCTCCGTGACGATAAGCCCAGCCGTTGCGCGTTGCTCGTAATACTTGGCAACAAGGGCGTTTGGCGTGTTTTGCATAGAGCGGCTGCGCGTCATGGGCGCCATGACGATGCGGTTGGCCAAAAGAGTGCCGCCGAGGTCAAAAGCTTGGAAAAGCATCAGTAATCCTTATGGTTGAGGGGTTGGGAAGCCCAATATTGGGTTGAACAGCGTTGGAAACGCTGAACATTTCAGCTAGCTGAGGGTCAAAGCAACGATTGCAAGCTGTCCGAAGTGATGTCCCAGGTTGTCGACAGGCAAGGAGCGGGTGAAGAACGGGGCAGCATCGCCGATCACGCTGCGTCGCTTTGCACTGCGACATAGTGGCAAGCGGTGGGTCGCGCCTCCAGATTTCAGTGAATTTGTGTCATCAACCTCCGTCGGATCAGGTCTTGGAGAGGTTTTTTTGTTTCACAATACTCACCGTGCCCGAGTGGTGAAATAGGTAGACACATCGGACTTAAAATCCG
>NZ_JAGPBB010000064.1 GCF_018063565.1 Rhodoferax sp. | reverse complement strand
TGGACGTGGCCCGCCTGGCGCGCGACATGATGGGCGGCAACGGCATCAGCGACGAGTTTGGCGTGGCGCGGCATCTGGTGAACCTCGAAGTGGTCAACACCTACGAAGGCACGCACGACATCCACGCCTTGATTTTGGGCCGCGCGCAGACCGGTATTCAGGCGTTCTGCTGATTAATTGGGGTCAGCGTCAGATTATTTTTGTGTGCTGAGTCCATTACCCAAGCCAATGTCACGGTCTCCCGTCATCGCCAGGCCGTTCAAAACCATTGCCAACTATTGAGCCACTCTATGACAACCTCCCAACCCGCTGCCTTGTCCCACCTCAAAGTTCTCGACCTGTCGCGCGTGCTGGCCGGCCCCTGGTGCACGCAAATGTTGGCTGACCTGGGTGCGGATGTGATCAAGGTCGAGCGCCCCGGTGCCGGTGACGACACGCGCCACTGGGGCCCGCCGTTTCTCAAAGATGCTGACGGCGTTGACACCACGCACGCCACCTACTTCACCGCCTGCAACCGCAACAAGCGAGCCATCACGCTCGACATGGCGCGACCCGAAGGCCAAGCGTTGATCCGGCAAATGGCCGCGCAAAGCGACATCCTGGTCGAAAACTTCAAGGTCGGCGGTCTGCAGCAATACGGCCTGGACTACGCCAGCCTCAAAGAAATCAACCCGCGGCTGATTTACTGCTCGGTCACTGGTTTCGGCCAAGATGGCCCGTATGCAGAACGCGCTGGTTACGACCTGATGATCCAGGCCATGAGCGGCATGATGAGCATCACCGGCCATGCGGATGACCAACCCGGTGGCGGCCCGATGCGCATGGGCGTGGCGCTGATCGACATCCTGACCGGCATTTACGCCACCAGTGCGATCCTCGCCGCTGTCGAGTCACGCCACCAGACCGGTGTGGGTCAGCACATCGACATGGCGTTGCTCGATGTGGGCATGGCGGTGCTGGCCAACCAGGCGGCCGGCTTCCTGAATACAGGCAAGGTGCCACAACGCCAGGGCAACACGCACCCCAGTTTGGCGCCCTACCAGACTTTCACCACACTGGATGGCAGCATGCTGCTGGCCATTGGCAACGATGGCCAGTTTGCACGCTTTTGCAATGCCGCAGGCCACCCCGAGTGGGCCAGCGACGCACGTTTTGCCAGCAACACCCTGCGCGTGCAAAACCGCACCGAGCTGATTGCGTTGTTGACGCCCGTCACCTGCACCTGCAGCACAGCCCACTGGACGCAGCTGCTGGAAGACAAGGCGGTGCCTTGCGGCCCGATCAATGATCTGGCACAGGCCTTCGCCGACCCACAGGTCCAGGCCCGCCATTTGATCATCAATCAGCCTGTAGCGCATATTCACCATGGCAGTGACGCTCTCTATAGTGAAGCATTGCAGGCCACCATCCGCACTGTGGCCAGCCCGCTGCGCCTGAGTGCCACGCCCCCCGTGGTGCTTCGTGCACCGCCAGCCTTGGGACAACACACCGATGAAGTGCTGGCTGAACTGGGATTGTCATCAACCCAGATTGACGCCCTGCACGCCCAGGGCGTGGTGTGAGCCATGGCGTAACATGGAAAGCAGACTGCTGCTTCAACCCTCACGCGCGAGACCTCTATGTTCGACCTGCTGATTCACAATGCCAGTTTTCCGGATGGGCAGGCCCAGATGTCGGTTGCCGTGAAGGACGGCAAAATTGTGGCTCTGGCCAATCACCTTCCGGGCACCGCACACCAGGTGCTTGACGCCCAGGGTCAGTTGCTGAGCCCGCCGTTTGTGGATGCACACTTTCACATGGACGCCACCCTGAGTTATGGCCTGCCGCGTGTCAACCAGAGCGGCACGCTGCTGGAAGGTATTGCGCTGTGGGGCGAACTCAAACCGCTGCTGACGCAGCAAGCGTTGATGGAACGCGCGCTGGCCTATTGCGACTGGGCGGTGGCCAAGGGCTTGCTGGCCATTCGCACCCATGTGGACGTGTGTGATGTTCGACTTTTGGCGGTCGATGCGCTGCTGGAGGTCAAGCGGCAGGTAGCACCCTATATCGACCTGCAACTGGTCGCGTTTCCGCAGGACGGCTTGCTGCGCGCACCGGATGCACTGGTGAACTTGAAACGTGCGCTGGACAAGGGCGTGGACGTGGTGGGTGGCATTCCGCACTTTGAACGCACCATGCAGGACGGTGCGGCCAGTGTCAAGCTGCTGTGCGAAATGGCCGCCGAGCGCGGCTTGCGTGTCGACATGCATTGCGACGAATCCGACGACCCGCTCTCCCGGCATGTGGAAACGCTGGCTTACGAGACGCAGCGGCTGGGCTTGCACGGGCGCGTGAGCGGCTCCCACCTGACGTCCATGCACAGCATGGACAACTACTATGTCAGCAAACTCATGGCCCTGATGGCTGAGAGCCAATTGCACGCGGTGGCCAATCCGCTGATCAACATCACCCTGCAAGGCCGCCACGACAGCTACCCCAAGCGCCGCGGCATGACGCGCGTGCCCGAGCTGCTGGCAGCGGGCATCAACGTCGCCTTTGGCCATGACTGCGTGATGGACCCGTGGTACAGCCTGGGGCATGGCGACATGCTCGAAGTGGCGCACATGGGCCTGCATGTTGCGCAAATGACCAGCCAGGCCGCCATGCGCCAGTGTTTTGATGCGGTCACCGTGAACGCCGCGCGTGTGATGGGGCTGGAGAACTACGGGCTGACCGTGGGTAGCCATGCCGATTTTGTGCTGCTGCAGGCACGCGACCCGGTGGAGGCGCTGCGCCTGCGCGCCACCCGCCTGAAGGTGTTCCGCCGTGGCGTGCTGCTGGCGGAGGCAGCGCCTGCCAGCAGCCAGCTGCATCTGGCCGGTCGGCCGCAGCGGACGACGTTCCAGGCAACCCGTTAACGCAAGAAAATCCACCCAGACATTCCTGTTTTTACGAACTATATTCGTTTATTCATTCAGGTAAATCGGGTGATTATTCATTAAACTCCCGGCAACGGTGGGTGTACACGGGTTCGTGTTGCACACCAACGGTGCGATCTCCAAGCCGCACTGGATTCAAATTCATTGAGGTTGTCATGCAAACTATCGCTCCCCTGTGGCTCTGGGCCACTTTCGTTGGCATCGTTCTGGTGTCACTGTTCATCGACTTTGTGGTGCTCAAAAAACAGGGCTCGCACGACATCGGCGTCAAGGAGGCGCTGAACTGGTCCATGGTCTGGATTGGTCTGAGCTTTCTGTTCAACGCGCTGTTCTGGTGGGCAGTCAAGGACAGCACCGGCTCGAGCGAGATCGCCAACACCAAGTCCTTAGAGTTCTTGACCGGCTACCTGATCGAGAAATCACTGGCGGTGGACAACATCTTCGTGTTTTTGATGATCTTCACGTACTTTGCGGTGCCCACACACTTTCAGAAACGTGTGCTGATGATCGGCATCATCGGCGCCATCGTGCTGCGCACCGTCATGATTCTGGTCGGTGGCTGGCTGTTGGCCGAGTTCCACTGGATCTTGTATGTGTTTGGTGCCTTCCTGATCCTCACTGGTGTCAAGATGTGGTGGGCTGCTGGCAAGGAGCCCGACCTCAACGACAACCCGGCGCTGAAACTGCTGCGCAAGTTGCTGCCGGTGAGCAAAAACTACGACGGCGAGAGGTTCTGGACGGTCGAAAACGGCAAGAAGATCGCCACCCCGCTGTTCATGGTGATCTGCCTGATTGCGCTGACCGACGTGATCTTTGCCGTGGACTCGATTCCCGCCATCTTTGCCATCACCAGCGACCCGTTCATCGTGCTGACCAGCAACGTGTTTGCCATCCTGGGCCTGCGCGCCATGTATTTCTTGCTGGCGGCGGTGGCCAACAAGTTTCACCTGCTCAACTACGGGCTGGCGGTGATTCTGGTGTTTATTGGCACCAAGATGTGCCTGATCGATATCTACAAGATCCCGGTGCTGTTCTCGCTGGGCGTGGTGGTGGGTATTTTGGCCCTGACCATGCTTCTGAGTGTGCGCACGGCCAGTTCCGCACCAAAGGCATAAACCGCGTCTTCATGATTCGGACAGGAAGTTGACTGCTAGCGCCTGCTGGGACAGCGCCAAAAGCTATAGCAAATGTAGCATCGACGACGCCGCAGGCTGGCCAGGTACCGGGCTTCTTGTGTGATCGCGAAAGCATGTGTGCCGTAGCGGGCGTCGTTCGACGCAAGATCGACTGATTCTGCCTCGCGCTCGAATCAGAGTGGCCACTCGTCGCGCGTTGATTTCCAGCTTGCCGCGCAGTCCAGGGCAATGGTTCGCTAGCAGACAGACGCGCGCCATCACAGACCGTACAACCCAAGAGTGTCGGTCGATCCTGTTATTTCTAACCTATTGGACGTTCATCATGAATAAATCTCTTTCTTTGGCCTCGCTGTTTCTGGTCAGCGTGTTCGCCACCATAGCGCCAGCCAGCGCGCAAATTGCGGGGGGCACCACCACCACGGGCATCAGCGTTGTTGAGTCGACTCAGGTCGCATTGGGCTGG
Source organism: Rhodoferax sp. (assembly GCF_018063565.1). GTDB lineage: Bacteria > Pseudomonadota > Gammaproteobacteria > Burkholderiales > Burkholderiaceae_C > Rhodoferax. The sequence continues at coordinate 17,813 of NZ_JAGPBB010000064.1, read as the reverse complement.
AGCGTCAAGAAAACGCTGCTTGGCAAAACCATTTACAACGAAGCGGGCCAGAAGGTTGGCAAGGTGCAGGACATCATCATCGCACCAGACAAATCGGTGTCTTACATCATCGTTGGGGCGGGTGGTTTCATCGGCATGGGGCGACATGATGTGGCGATTCCAGTCACCCAGATCCAAGACCAGACGGGCAAGCTGGTCATGGCCGGCGCGACCCTGGACCTGATCAAGTCCATGCCACAGTTCGAGTACGCCAACGACCATGCACGGCGCACGCGGGTGGTTGCGGCCGCCGAGAAAGACATCAAGCTGTGCAAAACCAGGCTGCTTGAATTGGAAAAAAGTGCGGGCACTGCCGCCGCAGCATCCAAAGCCAAGATTGATCTGCAAATCACCGCATTGCAAGTGGATCTGAAATCTGCCGAGGCCACGCTGACCGAGTTCAATCAAGCTGCAGCCAACCGATGGCGAGAGTTTGAAGCAGGCATGAGCGCCGCGACAGCCCGGCTGCGTCAATCCATTGCGAACGCCAAGGGCTAGGCGACAGTCCCGGCAGCCCTCAACACGACTTTTAAACCTATCTTAAGGACCTGAAATGAACAAAATGCTGATTGCCATATTCGCCAACGAAACTGCGGCAGACGCAGGCCTGCACGCGTTGCGCCGTCTGCACGCTGAAGGCGACATCACGCTGTATGCCACGGGCGTGATTGCCAAGGACGCGGCAGGTGGAGTCCATATCAAAGAGGCAATCGGTCAGGGACCGGTGGGGACCGGTGTTGGTCTGGCCGTGGGCAGTCTGATCGGCTTGTTGGGTGGTCCCGTCGGTGTCGTTGTGGGCGCGACGACCGGGACAGTCTTGGGTGCGATTCGTGATTTCTGGGTCGCCGGCGTGGGTTTGGACTTTGTCGAAGAGGCCGAAAAAACCCTGCAGCCGGGCACGGTGGCTCTGGTAGCCGAGATCGAAGAAGAGTGGGTGATTCCGGTGGACTCCGCGCTCGAAGCTATGGGTGGCCAGATTCTCCGGCGTAGCCGCAGCGATGTGGTCGAGGCACAGTTCGACCACGACATTGCCGTCTTCAAGTCAGAAGTCAAGGAGCTTGAGGACGAGGCGGATCAGGCCAGCGGCATCGCCAGGTTGAAACTGCAAGCCAAACTGTCGAAGACAAAAATTCGTCTGGAGAGTGCAGTGGAGCGTGCCAAACAGCGCGTCGAGGTCCTCAAAATGGAGGCCGATGCCAAGGCCGAGTCGCTGAAAGTTCAGTTGAGCGAAGTAACCGACAAGGCCAAGACCCGACTGGAAGATCGGTTGCAGCGCGTCAAGCACGCCTACCACGCGCGTGGCGCCAAACTGTCGCAAGCCTGGTCCCTGACCAAAGCAGCGTTGACTGGCTAGCGAGGCAGCCGGGCTGACGGTGATCGCGGGGGTTCAACCTGAAGATGGCCATCGAGCCGATCAGAGACTCCGCATCGCAATCTGTGACTCGCCGGTGACCGTCGCTCCGATCGTGCTGAACGTATGCGTAGAGCACCACAACGATGTCACACCAGCAACTTGGCCTGGAGCATGAAAACTTGCACGCCGTCATCAACACATTTTGCGAAGACCTGAGCCGGAGCAAGCCGCTCAACTGGGCCGATGCCTGTCCCGTGGACGAGTACACCCTGGCCGATTTGATGGGCGAGGTTGACGACCCGGCGCTGCGCCCCAAGGTGCTCAACCTGTGCGTCCAGTTGGCCGAGGTCGACGGGCATGTGGCCGAAGGTGAGTCGATGGTGCTGAGTGCAGCAGTCGCGCATTGGAGTCTGCACTATCAGATGTTGCGCGCTGCGCAGCCACTGAACTAGTCACGCGCAGAACGACTGAGCAACTTAAGTTCCAGACGCAGTGCGGCGATTTCCTGGCGCAGTTGCTCCCCTTCAAGTTGGTTCAGTGGTGGGTTGGCAACGCTGCTTTCCTGATTGATGGCGTTGACGATCACCGCAATAAAAAGATTCAGCAGCGTGAAGGTGGAGCACAAGATAAAGGTGAAGAAAAATACCCATGCCCAGGGGTAAACCGCCATCACCGGGCGCACTACCTCCATCGCCCAGCCCTCAAGGGTCATTACCTGAAACAGGGTAAAGGCTGTGCGCCCCAGGTCACCAAACAGCGCCGGAAACTGCAACGCAAAGAGTTGCGTGGCAATCACCGCTGCCACATAAAAGATGATGCCGATGATCATGCTGACCGAACCCAGACCAGGCAGCGCCGACAGCAAGCCACCGACGACACCCTTCATGCTCGGCACCAGGGTGATCAGGCGCAGGACGCGCAATACACGCAAGGCCCGCAGCACCGCCAGCGGTCCGGATGCCGGCACCAGCGCAATAGCAACGACGACAAAATCAAAGACATTCCAGGCGTCCTTGAAATAGGCCAGGCGATGCACCAGCAGTCGCAGGGCGATCTCGATCACAAAGACCGCCAGGATGGCCTGGTCTGCCATCTGGAGCCAGTCGCCCCATTGCGCCATCAGGTTCGGGCTGGTTTCCAGGCCCAAAACAAGGGCGTTGAGCAGAATCAAGGCGATCAGACTGCGCTGTACCAGGGGGGCCTCCAAAGTGGCTTGAAGGCGCTGGCGCCACGGGGGCGCGATGGCATGGGTCGGGTTCATGGTGTGTGAAAAGCCCGTCTGCGGGTGAAAGCGCCAAAACCTGCGCCACGGCCGCAAATCAACAATGAAATAAGCTGGTAGCGCTTATTGGATAAGCGCTACCAGCTATCCTATTGATACCAATTCAAGTCCGATCAATTGCCGGTCTGCTGAATACCAGCCAAGACCCAGCCGCTGTTGCCCTGGCGTGATTTCGTCAAATGCCACATTTCGTCGAACGCTTCATCGGGCTCGGTGCTGTCTGCCCGAATGGTCCCGGTGAACCGCACGCTCACCAGGTAGCGTTGGGGGTCTTCGTCCACCTCGATCACTGTGGCATGCAGGCTCACCACGTCGGTTGTCTGGGTCGATGCACCGCGCTCGGCCAGTTCCAGTTTCAACTCGGCAAACATTTCAGGCGTGGTGAACGCGCGGATGTCGTCAAGGTTGCTGGCATCATGCGCTGCCTGCAGCCGGATAAAGTTCACCTTGGCATGGCGTTCAAACCCCGCCACGTCAAAGTCGTCCGGAATTCGTTTGCCCTGAGTTGCGCCCGCGCCCAGCGCCGAGCCAATTCCAGAGCCACCGCCGGCGGGCATGGCCACCTCGTAAGCGGGCGTCGGTTGGCCAGCTGCCGGGCCTGCGCCTACCGGGCTGTACTGCATGACGCCTGAGCGCGCAGCGCCGCCTTGCCGGGCTGCCGCACGTTTGCGCATAAAGAAGCCGATCGCCACCATCACCGCGGCGGCCATCAGGCCAATCATCAGCATCGAGGCCAGCTCTTCGCCAAACCCCAGGTGTGATGCCAGCGCTGCCAGCCCCAGGCCAGCGGCGAGTCCGGCCACCGGACCCATCCACGAGCGGGAGGGTGCCGCCGGGGTGGCGCCCGCAGCAGCAGGAGTGGCCGCAGCCGCAGGGGTTGCCGCGGCAGGTGACTTGTCGGGCGTGGCCTGGCGTTGCGTGCCCAGGGACTTGCCAGAGCCCATGCGCTTGGCGGCCTCGGCATCCATGGCCACCGTTGACAGGCCGATCGTGAAAACCACGGCCAGCATCGAAAGGAACTTTTTCATCTGAATATCTCCTGTGAAGTGAAAGAACAGGGTGAGGATAAGTGGCAAACCATCTCTGAAAAAGCACTGTTTCAGAGACTAAATATTCGAAAAATACTGAATGTTTAACGCCCTCGGTGGAAGTGGGCACGCTGAAACCGACGCCGCTTGATCAACACGCGCAAACGCCAAACCAGCTTCACGCTGAAATAGCCCAAGGCAGCGCCGCCAACGGCAAACAGGCCCATGCCCAGCACCGTGGGCCAACCAAACTCCGCCACCCAGCCCAATGCGCCGTTGCTGGGTACCGGGGCAGCCAAAACCGGACCGCCCAAAACAAGCACACCTACCTGGTAGGCCAGCCACAGCCAGAAGCCAATGGTCAGCGGATTGGTCATCATGGTCATGGCAGCGGCCACCGGAATATTGGCGCGCCACCAGGTGCAGTGGACGGTGGCCACCACAATTTGCGCCACCGGAATGACAAATGCCCAAAACGTGCCGACCGCCACGCCGCGTGCCACAGATTCATGCTGCAACCGCCATAGCTGCGGATCGAGCAGCCGGGTTGCCATGGGCCGCAGCCAGGGGTGGGCGGTCATGGCGTCACGGGTGGGCAGCGATTGGCGTAAGCGCTTTGCCCAATCGGTGCCGCCACGGGTCATGCGCGTGCCGCCCGGCGCGTGGACCAAATCAGTCCTTGCCCGATGGCAGCACCTGCCACCAATACCAGCAAGCCGATGGCCCACACCACCCACGCCAGTGGCGATAGCCAAGTGGCTGCACTGGGCAGCGCCGACAGCGCTGTTTCAAACCAGGGCAACAGGTCCGTTGCGGCGGCCTTGAACGCCAGCAGCCACTCCTGCGGCAGCCATGGCGCCAGCCAGGCAGGCACCGTCACACTTTCAAGCCGGTGCGTTTGACCCGCGAGCGCGCCTGCCTCAGACATCGACCAAACCAGCAAGGAATGCAGCACCCAAACGCCGGTTGACCAAATGGCAAGCAGCACCCCTGTCACGACCAATACAAGTGAGTAAAGCATTGACTTTCCGATCTTTTGAATTGAGATGCCGCCATCTTGCCCTGTTAACACGGCATCAAGAAGCAGGCAAAAACGCTTTTACGTTCCCTTTTTTCCGAAGTCAGTATCAATTTTTATCCACTTAAACGTGGTGCCTTTGGCATAGACTCATACCATTGTTGTAAGCAGAAGCTCAATCCGCCGGTCAACCTGGTGAACGGCGAAGCTTGCGTCACCTCTAACCCTGAGAATTCTTTATGCAAACCATTGCGCCGATGTGGCTCTGGGCCACTTTCATTGGCATCGTTCTGGTGTCGCTGTTCATCGACTTTGTGGTGCTCAAAAAGCAGGGCTCGCACGACATTGGCGTCAAAGAGGCGCTGAACTGGTCGCTGGTCTGGATTGCCCTGAGCTTTCTGTTCAACGGCCTGTTCTGGTGGGCGGTCAAAGACAGCACCGGCTCGAGCGAGATCGCCAACACCAAATCGCTGGAATTTCTGACCGGGTACCTCATCGAGAAATCCCTGGCGGTGGACAACATCTTTGTCTTCCTGATGATCTTCACGTACTTTGCGGTGCCCACGCATTACCAGAAACGTGTGCTGATGATCGGCATCATCGGCGCCATCGTGCTGCGCACCGTCATGATTCTGGTCGGTGGTTGGCTGTTGGCCGAGTTCCACTGGATCTTGTATGTGTTCGGCGCTTTCCTGATCCTCACCGGTGTGAAGATGTGGTGGGCTGCTGGCAAAGAGCCTGACCTCAACGACAACCCGGCGCTGAAACTGCTGCGCAAGGTGCTGCCGGTGAGCAAAAACTACGAAGGCGAAAAGTTCTGGACCGTAGAAAACGGCAAGAAGATCGCCACTCCGCTGTTCATGGTGATCTGTCTGATTGCCCTGACCGACGTGATCTTTGCCGTGGACTCGATTCCCGCCATCTTTGCCATCACCAGCGACCCGTTCATTGTGCTGACCAGCAACGTGTTTGCCATCTTGGGCTTGCGCGCCATGTATTTCTTGCTGGCGGCGGTGGCCAACAAGTTCCACCTGCTCAACTACGGGCTGGCGGTGATTCTGGTGTTCATTGGCACCAAGATGTGCCTGATTGACATCTACAAGATCCCGGTGCTGTTCTCGCTGGGCGTGGTGGTGGGCATTCTGGCCCTGACCATGCTGCTGAGTGTGCGAACCGCCAAACCTGAGTCCAAGGGCTAAGCGGCTTGGCGAGAGCGTGGCCCCAGTCTGGGGCCAAGACATCGGGACACGCCTGGGCCGTTGGGCTGGCCCAAGTCAGGTGTTAGCGGGGGCCGCGGGTATCGTGAGTGCCGATATCAAGCGTTACTGTGCGTGGGTGGTTTTTGTCGAGCCACGAGCGGATGATTTTGAGGTTGCGGGTGTTCGACTTGAAGAAGAGATCGGGCACCGTACCGATCACCGGAATCGCCCCGAGCAACGCATCCAACGCAATATTGCCCGCCATGCGGAAAAAATACCGTCGTGGCATGCCCAGGTTGCGGGCTTCCCAAGCCAGCCACGACCCCATGGCGGCCGCAATCACGCTGCCGCCGACCGGTAGCACGCCCAACAGGACATCCAGACCGACGCGCATGTTGGTGCCGGGTATCACGAACAAGCCTTCCAGCATGTTCTCCATGCCCTCGACCCTTTTGCGTACGGATGCCGGATCGCGGCCAAGCAACGCGCCCGCCTGCTGCGGGTCTGAAGGCGTCGTGGCTCTCACCGTCAAAACTCCAGGCTTGTGCCCAGACCAAGTCCGGCGCACAGTGCCGCCAGGGTTTGCGCCCGGTGTGGCTGCTGCCGAGGCGATGTTCCTTTCGGCAAGGTCAGCAGGGAGTTGTCCTGGTAGAGGGCATCCAAAAGGTTTCGGGCCGATGAAAAGCCGCGCACCGTTCGTTTCTCCTCCTGGCGCTGCTGAAGCTTGCGCAGCCAGCGGCCGCTGTGCAGCTGATCGGCGAGATAGGCCGGCCAAGTGCGTTGGTTTTGCGCCTCAATCAGTGCGCGATCGGGTTGGCATTGGATCGGAACCGGGTGCGCGCCACGGTCAGGGGCCGGGCGCGCCAGAACCATCAGGTTGTCAGCGTCGGCAGGGTTGTGAGCCACCACGTCCCAGCCCCCCACCTGTAGGGTCTGGTGCAGCGATGTCTGGGTGAAATACAGCGTATGTGCCCTGAAAAACATATAGCTGGGCGCGCAAAACCGCGTTGCATTTGGCACCTCGATCAGCAAATGCCCGTGCGGTGATGTCTTTTGAGCAAGCAGACGCAAAGTCTCGACCGGGTCGACCAGGTGTTCCAGAACGTGGAACATGCTGATCAGGTCATAACGCTGGTCTGCATGGCCAGGCAAAACCCGGTGCAGCGCGCCGTGCTCCACCGAAAGATCCAAGGTCTCGCGGGCGAAGCTGGCATAACCGGCATGGGGCTCGATGCCATGGGCCTGCATGCCGCGTTGGCGCATCAGGTCTACAAATTCGCCACTCGATGCCCCGACATCCAAGGTCACGCTGGATGCGGGCAATTGCGCTGAGCCCTGCCCGAAATGCGTTTGCAGCCACGCCCATCGGTCACGGGCATGGCGACCCGCTCGCAGCACATGCCGCAGTGCCGGTGATGCGGCTTGCTTGTAATCCTGTCGGTAGCGGTGGGTGTACCAGGCCTCCAACTCCGGTTGGGTCGGCAAGGGATCAATACGACCCAATCCGCAGGAACTGCAATTGACGGTGAGCAAGGGCTCGCCTGTTTTGCCATCGACGTGGGCAATTGGCTCGGCTTGATCGGAGCCACAAACGGGGCAGGGCGTGCGGGTGATGTTGTTTGCATTCATGGACCAGGGCATGTTGGATAGGGGTTGGATTACTTTGGTGGTGGCTTGTTGGGTGACATCAATGCCACAGCACCGACATCAACGCCAGGGCGACCGCCGAGCCGCCCCACCACAGCAGCATCACCGATGCCACGGCCACGGCGGTGGCGACGTAGCCGACCAAAAGCATGGCGCCATCCCTGAGCCGCAAACCCCATGACATCAAGACAATGGCCAGTGCCGGCAACACATTGTCAAAACTGACGATGGGGACCGGTATCGCCATCGACACACCAGCCGCAGTCAGCATCAGCCCATTGAGCACGCGCGCTGACCTGTTGCTAAGCGGCAGCAGGCGCGGCCGACTCACGCGCGCCATCGTGCAAACCGCCCGACTGACCATGCTGGCCAGCAGCGTCTGGACGCGCGCATTTAACTCTCGTTTGGCAAGCCAGCGGGGCAAGGGCAGCGGTTGACCCAGACACAACCCCAAAGCCACCAACACGCACAAGGCCCCTACCGCCGATCCCATGCCAGGCAGGGCAACCGGAAACAAAAGCGGCATCGCCAGCAGCCCCAGCCAGACCAGCCGTGTTCGGGCGTTTTCACCGAGGGTGTCGCCCAATGTGCTGCCCATTGACGCCACGTGTGCCTGGGCGATGCGTTCGACGGCAGATCGTCGCTTGTTTGGTAAGTCTTCTGAAATCTGTACAAGTGTGTTGCGCATGCGTGACATCAGTTTGCAAAGCGCCAATTGGGCGCATGAAAATTCAAAAGCGGAAACTGTAAGTGGGGGATTCACGACATGCCAGAAGTTTTTTGGAGCCCCAAGCATCGAAAAAAACTGAATGAAACCTCCTTTTTACAACGCAAAATCAAGCGTGCGTCAGTCCCTGCCCGCTGCAATGTGGCAGCGCAGCCAACGTGTTCCCATTTCCAAAGATTTCCCATGCCCAACACCCGACACCCCAACGCCGTTCGGCTGGAGTTTGCGTCCGGTTCCCTGGTTCAGACCAACCTGTCGGGCGCTGCAATCACCGGCGACTGGCTGTGGGTGGCGGGCGACGAAGCCTGTGGCATCGATCGCCTGCGCCGCCTCAATGCGGTGGGCGGCGAGGCGCTGCGCTTTGGCGAGGTGCGAGATTTTCCGCTGGCTGACTTGCTTGATTTGCCAGGCGAGCCCGATGAGGAAGCCGACCTGGAAGGCATGGCGCTTGCGGGCGGTTTCTTGTGGGTGGTTGGGTCGCATGGTCTCAAGCGAAAAAATGCCAAACCCGAGCGTGACCATGCGGCCAACGCCAAGCGCCTGGCAAAGCTTGAACTGGATGGCAACCGCCGCCTGCTGGCGTGCTTGCCCATTGAGCCTGATGCCGATGGCCAGCCCTGCCTGGTGCGTCAGACGCAAGACGGTAGGCGCGCCCTGCGACTCAAAGGCGATGCACAGGCCAACCAGTTGACGCGCTTGCTGGCTGACGACGCACATTTCGGTCCGTATCTGGCAATACCTGGGAAGGACAACGGTTTTGATATTGAAGGACTGGCGGTCAACGGGCGCAGGTTGCTGCTGGGCCTGCGTGGTCCGGTGCTGCGCGGCTGGTCGGCTTTGCTCGAAATCGAGGTCGAGGCAGATGGCGGGCATCTTCGCCTGGTACCCCTTGACACCCACGGCACGCTGTTGCGCAAGCACTTTCTTCAGCTCGAAGGCCTGGGCGTGCGTGACCTGCACTGGCAGGGTGACGACCTGTTCATACTGGCGGGTCCAAGCATGGTGCTGGACGGCGATATCCGCGTCTTCAAGTGGCCACAGGCAAAAGTAGTGATGCAAGCCAACCGGGAGCCGGCGCGCTTTGAGACCGCGCTGACCGAATCGATCTTGCTGCCGCACGGGCGTGGGGTGAACCGTGCCGAGGCCATTTGCGAGCTGCCGCCCGCCCTGGCTGGGGGCCAACCCGGCTGGCTGGTGCTTTACGACGCGCCCGGGATGGATCGCCGCGACGGCAAATGCACGGTGTTTGGCGACTTGCTGCAGCGGGGCTGATGGACGCCTCGGGCGCGCACCTTGATCCGGCGGCGCCCCTGCTGTTTGTGGTCAACGCGTCTGCGGGTGCCTATGACATTGATGCCAAATGTGCTGTGATTGCCTCGGCGCTTTCAGCCGGTGGCCGCCAGGGTGAACTGCTGGTTTGCCGCCCGCATGAATTGCAGCAGGTGGCCAGCGACGCCGCAGCGCTTGCGGCGGTTCGCAAGACGGCGGTGATTGCCGTAGGCGGCGATGGCAGCCTCAGCACCGTAGCCCAGGCGGCGCATACCGCTGGTTGCGCGATGGGTGTCATCCCTTACGGAACCTTCAACTACTTCGCCCGAACCCACGGCATCCCCACCGATCCGGCGGCGGCGGCCAGGATGCTTCTGGACGCCCACCCCAGCCCGGTGCAGGTGGCGGCCATCAACAACCGCTTGTTTCTGGTCAATGCCAGCCTCGGGCTTTACCCCGAACTGTTGCAGGACCGCGAGGCTTACAAAGCCCGCTTTGGCCGCAGCCGCTGGGTGGCACTTGTGGCGGGCGTTGCCACCTTGCTGCGCGCGCAGCGCCGACTGCGCTTGCATATCGAGATGGGCAGCACGGCGCGCGAGGTGCAGACCTTGACACTCTTTGTGGGCAACAACCGCTTGCAATTGGAGCAGTTGGGCGCACAGCCTGCCGATACCGTGTCGGGCACGCCCGGCCATGGCAGCATGGCCGCGTTGATCTTGCGCCCCATCGGGACCTGGGCCATGCTCAGGCTGATGCTGCATGGGGCCATGGGCACCCTGGGTGAAGCCGCCGGCGTGGAGAGCCTGGAGTTTCACCACATGCTGATCAAGCCCAGGCTGGCACCCGGTCGCAGGCAGGTGACAGTGGCATTTGACGGCGAGGTCGAGCGCATGCGCTCACCCATCGAGATCCGGGTGCTCGACAAGCCCTTGTACCTGCTGCAGCCCCGCGCTGCGACCGGCACGATAGGCCGACCTGAGGTGGCTGCATGAGTGTGCTGCTGCACCTGTCCGACACGCACTTTGGCACCGAGCAGCCGCAGGTGGTCGAGGCGCTGGTCACCCTCGCGGCGCAGCAGCGGCCCGACGTGGTGGTGCTGTCTGGCGACATCACGCAGCGCGCCAGCCCTGCACAGTTTCGCGCGGCAAAGGCGTTTGTTGACCGCCTGGGTGCGCCGGTGCTGGCCATTCCTGGCAACCACGACATTCCCTTGTTTGACCTGTGGGCGCGGCTGACCCGGCCTTACGCGGGTTTTGCCAGCGTGTTTGGTGCCGACCTGGAGCCGGTGTACAGCGCGCCCGATGGCCTGGTGCTGGGGGTCAACACCACCCGCGCGTGGCGTCACAGGCATGGGCAGGTGTCGGGTGCGCAGATGGCGCGGGTGGCCCGCCTGCTGGCCGCAGCCAAGCCAGACCAACTGCGTGTGGTGGTGGTACACCAGCCGCTGGCCGTGGCCGATGCCAGTGAAAGTGTGCATTTGCTGCGGGGTCATGCGCGGGCTGCGCAGCTCTGGGCGCAGGCCGGGGCTGATCTGGTGTTGGGCGGCCATATTCACCTGCCCTTCACGCTGCCGCTGCCGGGGCTGGCGCGGCATTTGTGGGTGGTTCAGGCGGGCACTGCCGTGTCAGGGCGCACCCGCCTCGGTGTGCCCAACTCTGTCAACCTGCTGCGCTGGGGGCATGCGGTGAACCCGCCGCAGGCTGTCAGCCGCAACCGGGCAGAGGGCACCATAGGCTGCACGATTGAGCGCTGGGATTTTGCTGCAGATCAGCAGGCGTTTGTGCGCACGACGGTCAAAGCCGTGACGTTCGAGCGGGCCCACGCGACGCCAAGTTGATGGGCCCAGCCCAAACGATGGTGTTGCTGCCATGCCTCAATGGAAAAAACAACAAAAATGCCTTTAGCCCAATCCCAATAAGCGCAAGCAGCTATTATAAATATACTACTACAGCGCCGGCTGCAGCAAGCGCTGCACCAGCGGATGCTGCACTTTCTTCTCCGTACCAATCGCAAAAAAGTGCTCGGTCACCCCCTCGCAGGGGCCTAAACGCTGCACCGCGTAATGCGCTAGGAGATTGTCATGCACCCATTCGGCGGCCGGAAACACACCCATGCCGCTGGCACCAAAGGTTTTCAGCAGGGCGCCGTCCTCAAACTCGCCCACCACGCGCGGGCGAATGCCGCGTTGCTCAAACCATTGGTCCAGGCGGACCCGCACCGCGGTATGGGCGGTGGGCAACAGCAAGGGGACTTGCTCCAGGCTTTGCGGAAAATCGTGCTGCGCCGCCTGCACCATGGCGGGTGTGCCGTACCAGGCAATGGTTGACGAACCCATCGGATGGCTGTAAAGCTTGATGTTGGGGTTGGCCGGCGCCGGTCGGTCGGACAACACCACATCCAGCCGGTGCAGGGCCAGGTCGCCCAGCAGGTCGGTCAACTCGCGCTCATGGCACAGCAGGCGCAAGGTGGGCTCGCTGATGACCGGCAGCAACAAGCGGTGCACCACCAGCTTGGGCAGCGCGTCGCAAATGCCAACCGCCAGGCGTATGGTGGGTGTGCTGGCGGCATCGCGCACGCGTGCGGGCAAACTTTCGCCGAGCTGAAAAATCTGGTCAGCCTGCTGCATGGCGGCTTGCCCGGCACTGGTTAGCACCAGCCCGCGTCCGGCCGGCTTGAGCAGCGCGTAGCCCAGCGCGCGCTCCAGCTCGCGCACCTGGGCACTGACCGTTTGCACCGCCATGTCAAGTTTGTCAGCCGCTTTGGAGATGCCACCTTCCTTGGCGACAACCCAGAAGTAATACAAATGCTTGTAATTGAAGGAGGTGCTCATGGTCAGTATTTTTAAGATTAATGATGTGAAATTATCTGCTTTTTAAATGCGTGTTTTGGCCCTATCGTTGCGCCATGTTCAACCCCTTGCTCAACAACCACCATGCGCTCTTACCCTCGCAACAGCCCACAATCCGCCGCCCGCATTCTGGGGCTTGTCCTCGTGTCAGACGGCCACGTCTCTCGCACGGAATACGAAAGCCTGAATCAGCTTCTCGATGCGCATGACCTGGGCCTAGAACCCCAAGCCTTGACAGGCATCGTACAGACGCTGTGTGAAGACCTGCTGATGGAGGGCTTTGATGGACGTGCCATGCTGACCCATGTGGGCGACGGCTCGGTGGCCACGCTGCTGGCCGAGGTGGATGATGCACGGCTGCAAGCCCAGGTGTTGCGCATGGCTGCATCAGCGGCCCATGCCGACAAGCACCTCTCGGATGGCGAAACCGCCATGTTTGACGCGGTCATCCGCCACTGGCAGGTCAGCCCACTCGCGGTTGACGCTGCTGGGGCACGACTCATTCCCCCCGCGCTTGCCCCTGCTGGCTCAGCTTGATGAAAACGCCCCAGCCTACCAGCAGGGCCGCCGCTGCAAACGCAATAAAAGCGCCATCGGAGATCTTGGAGGGGTCTTCATGCATCAGCTTGAAGATGGCCACCAGCGATTCGATCGCCAGCGACACGATCACCACCACCAAAAAGCGCGACAACACCCGGCGAGCACGTGCCGCCGCACTTAGTTTGCTGGTGTGCTCAAACTCTTCCTCGACGATGGTCTGCGCCAGTTCCATGGCCGCCATCGCGATGGTCAGCATGGCAATGCAGTCAAGGATCAGGTCAAAGCGCTTGGTCAGCGTCAGCACCTCACTGGGCTGCACGGCACGCCACAGATCGATGCCCGAAAAAACGATCAAGGCCACCGCGCAGCCGGCAAACAGAACGACGACAACCGCGAACCCCAGCGCAAAGAAACGCTCCGAAAACTTGATGACGGACATGGCGAATGACTTGAAATTGAACACGAGCTGCGGGCCCAAATGGCCTGTTCTCAGTAGGCGAACGCTAACACATTCACCCCACAGAAAGCCCAGGCCATGAGCATCTCACCCCACCGCCCGCTGGTCTTGATCACCGGTGCGTCCGGCAATCTTGGGCAGTCGCTGGCCCGCGCACTCAGTGACGACTACCAGGTGGTCGGGCTGGACCGCAAGGCGCAGGACAGCCCGTTTCCGGTTCTGCAAGCCGATTTCTCTTCACCGGCATCGATGGATCTGGCGCTGCACCGGCTGCGTGATGCCTATGGCACACGCATCGCCAGCGTGGTGCACCTGGTGGCGTATTTTGATTTCAGCAATGCCGACGACCCGCGCTACCAAAGCGTCAATATTGACGGCACGCGCCATCTGCTGCGTGCGCTGCAGGCCTTTGAAGTAGAACAATTTGTGTATGCCAGCACCATGCTGGTGCATGCGCCGTGCCGCCCCGGCGAGCGCATCGACGAGAGCCATCCGATCGGCCCGCGCTGGGCTTACCCGCGCTCCAAGGCGGCGGCCGAAGCCGTGGTGCAGCAGGCGCACGGTGGCATACCGTTTGTCAACCTGCGTCTGGCCGGTGTGTACGACGAGTTGTCGCTGGTGCCCACCATGGCGCAGCAGTTTGCCCGCATCTACGAGCGCGATGTGCAAAGCTATTTTTACTCGGGCAGCACCCTGGTGGGGCAAGCCATGCTGCACCGCGACGACATGCTCGATGCGTTCAAGCGCACCATCGACCGCCGCCACGCCTTGGCGCCAGCCGCTGCCATTTTGGTCGGCGAAGCTGATGCCATGGGCTACGACGCGTTGCAGGACCGCCTGGGTGCGCTGATGCACGGGGTGGAGGACTGGACGACGATTCAAATGCCCAAGTCAGTGGCAGCGGCCGGGCTGTGGGCGCAGGCCAAGTTGGAGCCGGTCATTCCCGACCTGATCGACAAGGGGCAGACGTCGTTTGTGCGCCCCTTTATGGCCGAGATGGCCGACGACCACTACGCGCTCAACACCCGCCGGGCGCGCGACCTGCTGGGCTGGGAGCCGCAACACAGCTTCAAGGATGAATTGCCTGCGCTGGTGCAAGCCTTAAAGGACGATCCACCGGGCTGGTACCGGCGCAACGGTGTCACGCCACCCGACTGGGTGCAGGCCGCCAGCGTGGCCGGCGAGCACCCTGAAGACCTGCGCCAGCGCCACCAGCAGCAGTTTGCCGCCGAGTACCGCGACAACCGCTGGCCGCACTTTGTCAACATCGCGCTGGGCAGTTGGCTGTTTACCCAGCCGCTGCTGATTCATGTGCAGGAACCCTTGTTGCGTTGGAGCGAGATGGCACTGGGCGCGCTGCTGATGGTGTTTGCCACCGCCGCGCTATCGCAGCGTGGCACGGCGGCGCGCTGGGTGTGTGCCGGCATTGGCACGCTGGTGATGGCGATTCCGTTTTTGTTCAACACCGGCAACGCAGCGGCTTACCTGTCCGATTCGCTGGTCGGTGCGCTGATTTTTGGCTTTGCCGTGGCCCTCAAGCCCGAGCCCGGGCCGTCGGCTCTGGCAGCGCTCAGTGGGCCGGACATTCCGCCGGGTTGGAGCTACAACCCTTCGGCCTGGACGCAGCGCGTGCCCATTGTTGCCACTGCGCTGATCGGGCTGTTTGTGGCGCGCTACCTGGCGGGCTACCAACTGGGCCATATTCCCGCGGTGTGGGACCCGTTTTTCCCCGGCTCACCCACCGACCCGCAAAATGGCACCGAGGAGGTCATCACCTCGGCCTTGTCCAAGTCGTTTCCGGTGTCGGATGCGGCGCTGGGTGGCTACACCTATTTGCTGGAGATTCTGACCGGACTGGTCGGCGCCAAAGCGCGCTGGCGCACCATGCCCTGGCTGGTGGTGCTGTTCGGGCTGATGATTGCGCCGCTGGGTATTACCTCGATCGCCTTTGTCATCATCCAGCCGATCGTGATTGGCACTTTGAGCATCGTGGCGCTGATTGGCGCGGCCGCCATCCTGATCCAGATTCCGTATTCGCTGGACGAATTGATTGCCACGCTGCAGTTTGTGCGCCGCCGGGTGCAGGCCGGGCGCAACGGGTTTGCGGTGTTTTTCCGGGGCGACACTGACACGATGCTCCCCGGTATCAGCACCAGTAGCCAGACCGCCGACGAGTTCAACCAGCCGCCCAAGGTGGTGTTGCGCAACATGCTGGCTGGCGGTGTCAATTTGCCCTGGAATCTGGGGCTGGCGGCGCTGATCGGGCTGGCACTGCTGTTCACCCGCCTGTGGCCGGGGGTGGAGGGCAACCTGGCGCACGCCCACCATGTGATCGGCTCGCTGGTGCTGACCGTGGTGTCGGTTGCTGCGGCTGAAGTGGCGCGCCCGGCACGCTGGCTGATGGTGCCGCTGGCGGCTGGCTTGATGACCGCGCCGTTTGTCTATGCGGGGGACACCTTGGCCATGGGGGTCAGCCTGGCTACCGGTGTGGCGCTGTTCGCGCTTTCGGTACGCAGGGGGCAAATTCAGGAGCGCTATGGCGCGTGGGACCGGGTGATTGCCTGAGGCAGACTGCGCCGAGGGTTAGCTCATCATTTTCAATAGAAAACAGGCGTTAGCGCTTACGGAATAAGCGCTAACAGCTATGCATTTTGTATCAAATGGCGGCCCGTCTCAACCCACCCGGTCAGGTCATTGATAGCACGACGGTGGGTATGGCCACCAGTGCGGCCAGGCCAAAGCTCAGGTAGTTGCCTTTGCGCGGATCGAAGTCCTCGGCAATCAAGGCCCACCTGCGTTTCATCAACAGGCGCCCCACGGCGATGTCAAACGACGCCATGAAGGCGGCCAGAAAAGCGCCAAGTGCCCAGGCCGACCCGGCCGAAGACAGTCGGATGCCCGGAACGCTGAGATAGCAAACTGCAAAGGCCAGCAAAGTCCCGGTGACGATACTGATCTTTTGGGCGTTGGGCTTGCCCACGCGTGGAACCAGGTAGCGCACGCGGGCAATGCCGTGGAGCATTTCAACGCTTGCCAGGGCCAGGCAAAGGCTCAAGATGCGAATTGAATCCTCAAACATGATGGTATTGCGCGTGTGGTTGCCGATGAAAATTGTGTGACTGACGCGAGTCACCGTACTGGATTTTCGTCACTGGCCACCACGCTGACCTGGATGCCAAGCCTTGTAAGGTCAGCAAAAAAGCGCTCGGGCTCCACCAACGTGGCTTGTCGCCACAAGCCGGGTTGGTCGATCTGGCCGTCAAGGTACTGAAACAGGCAGGCTGCTGCGGGCGCTGCGGTCATGAAATAGGCGTCATCGTGTGCCACCGTCATGTGCAGCGTCTGACCTGGGCCCTGCGCATGCATCTGCAACACCGCGTCGAACGGCGGGTGGGTGGTGTATTTCAGCCCCCATTCCACCAAGCGTGCTATCAACTTTCGGGAGCGCCTGGGCGACACCGCCAGCAAGCCAAACACCAGGGGAATAATGAGGTAATCCATGACGCCACCGAACCCGCTGGAGTAAAAACCCGACTCCTTGAGCGTGGGGATCATCTCGGGCAAGGCGCGCAGTTCTTCCATGAACATGGGCACGCAATACCGGGTGCCAAATGGCAACCCAAAATCAAAGCGCTGGTAGGCCCATGGCTTGCTGGATGTCCAGGCTCCATTCCTCAAGACCAAAGAACAAAACGACATGAGTTCGTCAGAAAATTCTGCCGCTGTCGAGGAAGAAAACTCGCGCTCGCGCCAGTTGACTTGAAAGGCTGAGCCAACGGGTGCAGACACCAAACCGGGCACCTTGCAAGCTGCGTATCGCACCATGGCAGCCGCTAGACCTGGGCGAAAGCCACCGTCGGTGATGAAGCAGCGCCCGGAAGCGCGAATGCGTTCGCGCAGTGACTCAAGGGCTGCATGTTTGGCCCGCACGGCAATCTGCACGTCAAAGTAATCAATCCCGGCCGCGAGTGCGGCCTCGGCAACCACCTGGGTGTGCTCAATCGTGCTGGCGGCTACGACGACGATATCCACTTGCCTGAACGCTGCCAGCAGCGACTCGCGCTTGCTGGCGTCGGCGTGCCGGGCGACCAGGTGAGCCTTGTCGAATTCGGCACGGAGCCGTTGTGCCGCGTCCACCGCTCGTTTTTCACTCCGTCCGGCGAGGATGATTTCAATGTCGCCGAGCTGCGCCAGCAAACGGGCAATTGCCAGCCCAGCGTTTCCATAACCACCAAGAATGAGGACGCTTCGATGCTTCACACAAAAATCTTATCAAGGCGACCAAGTCATCGCAATTGACTTCTGTTTTTAAGGAATGTTAATAAGAATTTATCTTCTTTTTCGGAATCAAATTCAGCTCTATCGTTGCGCCTTCTTTCACCCAACGGAGCAAATCCATGCAAAT